>NZ_CAJCFU010000025.1:0-76462 GCF_903968575.1 Arsenophonus endosymbiont of Apis mellifera
GTTATTTGCTAATAGCCAACGTACTCACTAGAGATTGACCACTATTTGGTATTTCTGAATCACTCAAAAAAAGACCAACGCAAGGCTGGCAATATTAGGGAAATGATGTGGTTACGAACACAACAGCAATAATCTTACCACAGATAATTCATAACTGATCATATTTCAACACATAACAATGTGTGCTTAGGCTATCTGTTTTTGAATGAGGATAAATAAACATGATTACTTTAGCGGAATGGAATGCAAGGAGGGATAGACCAAGAAGAATGGACACAGTCAGGGGTTGGGTTAGAAATGGGCTAATTCAACCTCCCCCCATCAAGGATGGAAGAGAATATTTAGTTGAAGAGAGTGCAATCAAAGTTAACAGCATTAACGAAGTTAGTCAAAAAAGTATGTTGCTGCAAAGGATAGGCCATGACCAGAATCAGAAAAACAAAAAATCGGGATTTGCCCCCTAACCTATACAAAAGAAACGGGTATTATTCCTATAGGGACCCACGTACACGTAAGGAATACGGTTTGGGTAGAAACAAAGCCTATGCAATTAACGAGGCTATTAGTGCAAATCAGTTATTGATGAAAGCAGAGAAAGTAAAGCCACTAACAGAAAGGATCGACGGGCAGGGAACTGTCTATTTTCATGAGTTTTTAGATAGATATGAAGAAATATTGAAAACAAGAGGATTGAGGGAAACAACATTAAAAGAATATAGGCAAAGAATAAGAATAATCAGAAAAGGATTTCTAGATACACCGGTACAAAACATAACTACAAAAAATATTGCAGATTTTCTCCATCCTTTTATTAATGAAGGAAAAACTACAACTGCAAAATTATTGAGAGGATCAATAATTGATTGCTTTAAAGAAGCATTAGCTAGTGGTTTAGTACAATTGAACCCTGCTGAGCTAACAAAAACCCCAAAAGCTAAAATTCAAAGAGTAAGATTATCTCTCAATGATTTTAAAACTATTTTGAACTTGAATAACGATGGTAATCATTGGTTAACTCATGCAATGAAACTGGCTTTAGTTACTGGTCAGAGGATATCTGATATTTCAAAAATGAGGTATGAAGATATTCATGATAACAAGTTATGGGTCATTCAACAAAAAACCGAGACTAAAATAACAATTCCTTTAAATATTGAAATAATAAATATCAGGTTATCAGATATAATAAAAATTAACGAACACGATTCAGAATATATTATTAATGATACGGGCAAAAAAGTTTCAATAGAAAAAATATCAAAAGGATTTGCAAAACTTAGGGATAAAACAAATCTAACATGGGAAGGTACACCTCCATCATTTCATGAAATCCGAAGTTTGTCTGCCAGATTGTATACAGAAAAAAATGGAAGTGAATTTGCTCGTAAATTGTTAGGCCATAAATCAGCAGAAATGACAGCTAAATATCAGGATGATAGGCAGAATAATTGGATTGAAATTTAAAAATTTATAGTGAATAAATAGTGAATTATAGTGATACTTCACTTATAACACTCTGAAATATAATTACTTTTATTTAATCCAACAATCAACATAATACTCGGCCAATGTATGGCTCGATAAGCACTTTCCATATCAATACAGCGAAATTTTCCCATCAAAAGACAGGCGATAAGTACAGCAATAAAATTAGGGATCTCATCTATTGCCATCATAGTAACCATTAATGCTAAACAAAAGATCGCATGTGGCGCTTGCGATGCAGCAGGCGCCACCGCCTCTACCTCAGCGGCCAAATTTAATACAATAAAATTATGTCTATCAGTTGACAATAAGCGAATTAATTTCCAGTCACCCACGATCAGTAAAATATCACCTAAACGCATTGGCTGATCAATTAATTTATCATCGATAGTTTTTCCTTCCCGATATATGCCAACAACATTAAGACCATAACGCGTGCGAAATTTAATTTCTCGCAATGTACTGCCTAATAACTCAGATTGCGGCGCTAAGGAAAACTCCGCCATTCCAACTTCACGCGAGCGAGCAGAAAAATATTCACCGCGCAAAATCATTGGTGTCAATTTTTGTTGATGACAAAATTCATTGAGATCAACTTCACTATCAGCCATATCGACTAATAACACATCACGTTCATGTAACTCCGTTGTGGCCGTTACACTTAGCATAAGTCGACGAAAACGATGCCAACGTTCAATACCAATAACATTGGCACCATAACGTGAACGCAAATGTAATTCATCAAGAGAGTAACCTATTAAGGGGGAACCCGGGCAAATGGCCAAACAACGAGCACGACCGGTTAGCTTATAATCACGAATAAAGTCGTGAAATGTTCGCCGCTGAGGATCCTTACCCACTGTAATTTCACGGTTACCTAACCAATGACGAACCATCCACATATAAATAATTGCCAGCAACAGTACCGCAATCCCAATGGGTGTAATAGCAAAGAATTTGAATCCCGTATAACCTTCTCTGACTAGTTCACTATTAACTATCATATTTGGCGGTGTCGCTACTAACGTCATCATCCCACTGATAAGTCCAGCAAAGCCTAATGGCATCATCAAGCGTCCTGGTGGAATTTTCATTTGTTTAGCAACATTAAGAACAACTGGAATAAAAATGGCAACAATGCCGGTGGAACTCATAAATGCGCCTAAACCTGCAACTGTTATCATTAAAAAAAATCAGCATCTTATTTTCATTATTACCGGCTACACCGACTAACCAATCACCAACTTGGTAAGCAATACCTGTGCGCACTAATCCCTCGCTAAAAACAAAAAGTGCAGCAATTAGCAGCACATTGGGATCACTAAAGCCGATTGTTGCTTGTTTAAGCGTTAGAGTTCCACTTAATACTAAAGCCACAATGACTAATAATGCAACCACATCCATACGGATCTTATTAGTCATAAAAAGAGTGACCACGATTAGCAGTAAAATTAATACCCATACCAGTTGGCTATTCAAAATGACCTCAAATTAAGTCTATTCATAGGGCAAATTTGTCATAAATAGTACAAATTTGCCGGCCTACTTTATGAAATTAACATACGTTTATCGCTGAGTCACCGTAACAATACCTTGGTTATCTGGTTTTGAAATATTTAATTCAGTAAATGATTTGATAATTAGCGAAATTTCTTCTCGCCGTGGCATACCTACCGGCGCATGTACAGCGATAACCTGACACCCCGCATCTAAGGCCGAATAGATGCCGGCCTGCGCATCTTCAACCGCGATACAGGCTTCTGGCGGTAAATTTAGTAGTTGTGCACCAAGCAAAAATGGATCTGGCTGCGGTTTACCTTGTTCCACCCGTTCAATCGTGACCCAGTGTTTGGGTTCCGGCAAGCCTGCGGCTTTACTACGATTAAAAGCAATCGGAATGGTGCCAGAAGTGACTATTGCCCATGGAATAGCAAATGCATTTAGTTGTTCAAGTAGAGCAATCGCACCGGGTAGTGCCACAATACCTGACGTATTGGCTGCTTCCAAATTTTCTAGCCAATAGAAAACTTCATCAATTTCAGTTTCAGTAGCATTTGGCATAAAATGACGAATAGAATTAATTGCCGGTTTGCCATGAATATAGTGTAAAACATCTGTTTCTGAAACACCGATCCGATGGCTAAATTCTCGCCAACAATGTTCAACATTTGGTAAAGAATCAACCAGCGTGCCATCCAAATCAAATAGAAATCCCTTACATTTTAATACCATTGATGCTCCTTAGATAAATCATGCATTAATGATTTGATTAATTTCTACTGCACAAAGATGATACTGACGCGGACAAAATGTCCAAACACTTAACATTCTCAGATACTTATCCCACATGGGTGTCTGAGCATTAAAATTATCGCTACCATTAACAAAATGACGATAGCGACCTTCACTACTCACCAAAAATCGAACATAATTAAGATAACGTGCTTCCGTAACAGCATCAAAGCCTAAAAAGATAACTCTCCTGTCCGTAATATCGGCTTTAGACGGCAAATTTTCCCAGGAAACTTGTAAGGCATGATAAATTTCCATAATATCAATGATAGTCTGGCAATTTTCTTCTGACAACTCAGCAAAATCTTGTGCTAACTCTTTCATTTGCAAGCCAAAACCACCTTCAATGATGGTTTGACAGCGTCGATAGTGTTTAGCATTATCCGGATCAAGCATGATCAGCATTTTATATTGGTTAGACAGAATTAAGCGTTGTGCATTGGTCATTTCCATTATGGCTCTCCTATACTAGGAAATTTGCTAAATCATCGCATTACCGCCCTGCCTTTTATAGTGATAACACACCTTTTATTGATCTAAAAAGGCTTTTCAATTTTTAACTATTAAAAAACTATTTTCTAATGCCAATTATCTCTCTCGCTGACCAGCTACTCCACTATCATTTCAAATTAAGTTAAATACCATCAACAAAAGAGCGATCTAATTGTTTGAAAGCGCGTTTTAACAATTCTGCTAGTGTTTGATAAGTCGGGGTACCTTTAACTGGCGTGATGGTAATTCCAGCTTGTTTAAATTTTTCACGAATTTCATAAAACCAACTAAGTAATGCAGAAGGTAGCGGCGTAACTGAACGCTTACCTAACCACCATAATCCCTGCAATGGTAAGCTACAAGCAAAAAGAGCTGTCCCCACAGCCGGTCCCAGCAGACCACCCCATGCAATCTGCCAGCTAAGGGTAAAAATAGCAACCGCAGGCATGTAACGAATCGCAAATCGGCTAGCGGTGATTACGCGATGCTCGGGAAAAATAGGTATCAAACATTTCTCTAACGGAAATGTCTTGGCATACTGCCTCCCTAGTTTCAACTTTTGTATGAAACCCGGGGTCGTTTCTGGTGTCGTATTCATCAATACCTCACATGACTTCAATCAATTTTTCATGCAAAATTTAAAAAATATATATAAAGCATAAAATCTTTTTAGTAGAATTTATAGGGCAACATCGGTTGCCGGAGGCCACGATTTCTATAATCTGTAGAAAAACTTATATCATATAAAGTTTATATTTGGTCTATTACTATGTTTTCAATCCATAATGTTAATATTATATTGCATCTTTAATATCAACATGGCAAACATAGTTATTTAGTCGATAAATACGATTAAAATATCATAATATTGCGTAAATATGATATTAATCATTCAATATAATCCCAGGGATAAGCTAGGCTACTAGCATTCTATTGGATTGATGTTTTTTAACCCTAGTCTTCCTGGTTAACCCGACAAAGAAGACTCCATGATAACGATATAGTAGGTAATTCCATGTCAAGTAAGCTGGTACTTGTCCTCAACTGCGGTAGCTCTTCCCTTAAATTTGCTATCATTGATCCTGTTAACGGCGAAGAACAACTATCTGGTTTAGCAGAATGTTTTCATCTACCAGAAGCCCGCATTAAATGGAAAATAGATGGCACGAAAAACGAAGCTGCTTTAGGCGCAGGCGCTGCACACAGTGAAGCAATGACTTTCATTGTCAATCAAATTCTTACCCAAAAACCAGAATTAGCCCAAGCCATTTCTGCTATTGGTCATCGTATTGTGCATGGCGGTGAAAAATTTACCCAATCGGTTATTATCAATGATGAAGTCGTTGCAGGCATTAAAGCATCTATTCCATTTGCGCCATTACATAATCCTGCTGGCATTATTGGACTTGAAGAAGCGAAAAAAGCATTTCCACATTTAAATGACAAACATGTTGCTGTATTTGATACCGCCTTCCATCAGACGATGCCGGTTGAAGCTTATTTATATGCTCTACCTTATAATCTTTACAAAGAACATGGTATCCGTCGTTATGGCGCGCACGGTACTAGCCACTATTATGTCTCCCGGCAAGCAGCCAAAGAACTGAATAAACCGATCAATGATCTGAATGTTATCACCTGCCATTTGGGCAATGGTGGATCGGTTACTGCAATAGTCAATGGACAATCTGTTGATACCTCGATGGGTCTCACACCGCTAGAAGGCCTAGTGATGGGAACGCGTAGTGGTGATATCGATCCGGCTATTGTGTTCCACCTTCATGACGCTTTGGGTATGAGTGTTGATAAAATCAATTCATTATTAACTAAAGAGTCTGGCATACTTGGATTAACTGAAGTCACCAACGATTGTCGTTATGTCGAAGACAATTATGACACTAAACCAGATGCAAAACGGGCAATGGATGTCTATTGTCATCGTTTAGCCAAATATATCGCCGCTTACTGCGCATTAATGGAAGGGCGATTAGATGCTATTATTTTCACCGGTGGTATTGGAGAAAACTCAGCTCTAGTACGTGAATTAACACTTAAAAAATTATCTTTAATTGGTATTAAGTATGATCACGAGCGCAACTTAGCTGCACGATTTGGCAAATCGGGCAAGATCACGACTGACGATAGCATTCCTGCTCTGGTTATTCCAACGAATGAAGAGTTAGTTATTGCTCAGGACGCTAGCCGCCTAACGGCATAAATAGATTAGAAGCTGCCAGTTTACCAATTGGCAGTAAGAGGTTAAACATCTTGCAACTGTTAAAGAGGTATTTGTGTCCCGTACAATAATGTTAATTCCGACTGACATTAGTGTTGGTTTAACCAGCGTCAGTTTAGGGGTCGTCCGTTCAATGGAACAAAAAGGGGTTAGTCTAACGGTTTTTAAGCCCATTGCTCAACCCCGTTTTGGTGATAAAGATCAGACAACCGAAGTATTACGCTCCCATTCTAGTGTTCAGGTCGCTGAACCACTAAAAATGAGTTATGTTGAATCTCTGCTGGCTAATGATCAAAAAGATATTTTAATGGAAGAGATTGTTGCTCGTTATCATGACAATACGCAACAGGCTGAAGTTATTCTAATCGAAGGTTTAATGCCTACCCGTAAGCACCCTTTTGCCCAATCGTTAAATTATGATATCGCCAAGACGTTAGGCGCTGACGTTATTTTTGTTACCGCATTAGGTAACAACACCCCGGAACAGTTAAAAGAGCGCATTGAATTAGCCCGCGCAGAATTTGGTGGTTTACAAAATAAAAATATCACCGGGGTAATTATTAATAAACTCAATGCACCAGTTGATGAGCATGGCCGTACCCGCCCTGATTTATCGGAGATATTTGATGAGTCGACTAAAGCTACAATCACAAAAATTGATAGCAAAACGTTAGCTAACAATAGTCCACTGCCAATATTGGGTTGTATTCCATGGAATTTTGATCTAATCGCCACCCGTGGTATTGATATTGCTAATCATCTAAATGCCAGCATTATCAATGAAGGCGCACTACAAACCCGGCGTATAAAATCGGTTATTTTCTGCGCCCGCAGTGTGCCCAATATGGTAGAGCTATTTCGTCCCGGTTCATTGCTAGTAACCTCTTCTGATCGCCCTGATGTTATTGTATCTGCCTGTTTAGCCGCCATGAATGGTGTCGAAATTGGAGCATTACTATTAACGGGTGGTTACCCTATTGCCAAGCCAATACACTCCCTCTGTCACCGCGCTTTCGAAACCGGTTTACCGGTATTGATGGTAGATACCAATACCTGGCAAACTTCGTTAAGTCTGCAAAGTTTCAGTTTAGAAGTGCATGCGGATGATCATGAACGGATTGAAAAAATTCAAAACTATGTTGCCTTGCATATCAATCAGCAATGGATTGATTCACTCACTGCTGACTCAGAACGCCCTAAACGGCTATCACCTCCCGCTTTCCGCTATCAATTAACTGAATTAGCGCGTAAAGCTAACAAACGTATCATACTACCGGAGGGTAATGAACCTCGTACGGTAAAAGCGGCAGCTATTTGTGCTGAAAGGGGGATTGCCACCTGTATCCTGCTAGGTGATCCCGATGAAATAAAACGGGTTGCCGCCGCGCAAGGGGTTGAATTAGGTGCCGGAATCGAAATTGTGGCACCTAAATCAGTACGAAAAAACTATGTTGAGCGCTTAGTTGAGCTGCGCAAAAATAAAGGCATGACTGAAATTGTAGCGCGTGAACAGTTAGAAGATAATGTGGTGTTAGGCACCATGATGCTGGAAAAAAATGAGGTTGATGGTTTAGTTTCCGGCGCTGTTCATACCACGGCGAATACTATTCGCCCACCGTTACAACTGATCAAAACTGCCCCTGGCAGCTCAATCGTCTCTTCGATATTCTTTATGCTATTACCTGAGCAGGTGTTAGTTTATGGTGACTGCGCAATAAATCCAGATCCAACGGCGGAACAATTATCAGAAATCGCCATCCAGTCGGCAGATTCGGCCAAAGCATTTGGTATTGAGCCGCGAGTGGCAATGATCTCTTATTCTACCGGTAACTCCGGTGCCGGCAGTGACGTGGACAAAGTGCGAGAAGCAACCCGTTTAGCACAAGCAAAACGACCCGATTTAGTGATTGACGGTCCATTACAATATGATGCAGCCATTATGGCCGATGTGGCTAAATCTAAAGCACCGAATTCACCGGTAGCCGGTCAAGCAACGGTGTTTATTTTTCCAGATCTTAATACTGGCAATACTACCTATAAAGCGGTGCAACGCTCAGCTAATCTGGTTTCTATCGGCCCAATGCTACAGGGGATGCGTAAACCGGTTAATGATTTGTCCCGTGGCGCATTGGTTGATGATATTGTTTATACCATTGCCCTTACCGCGATTCAGGCTACGCAAAATAACTAATTTCTTCTGGCTATCAAAAAAGCTGAAATACTCTGTATTTCAGCTTTTTTTTACATAAAATACAGGCAATATCCACTAATAAATTGAAAGCAATTGTGTTATACATTATAAAAAGCGTTAAAAATCAATTTATTACAAAGTTAACATACCTCAAAGAATAAAATTTTCCCACTAACTAATAACAATAATTAATAATAAAAAGCGTTAATCTAAATACACAATATTTATATTCTGATTTAATTTAATACAAAATATTATCTTTAGATAAAAGGCGAATTAATAATAGATTTATTTAACGCTAAGTTTTTCGTTATACTAACCAAACTCACCGCTAAAATACCTATAAGTAAGTAGTGGTGAGGGTAATATTCATAACCCTTAAATTTAACATCGGAGGTTTTATGTCTATTTCTTTTGCTACAATCCATCAAGGGACACCCACTATCAAAGTTCAAGATAACCGGGGTCTAGCAATTCGAACATTACAATTTTATCGGACAACCAGCGAAGATCCACCAGAGTTACGGCTGACCCAGCAAAAATTTACCGCTACAGGTCACCTCCTCTCGCAACAAGATCCTCGACTTCCTATCCCCAATTTCTCTTATCAAACATCATTAACCGGTAATATCATCCATACTGAAAGCCAGGACAGTGGTAACTTATTAACGTTAAATGATATTGAAGGACGACCTTTTTACCAACAAGATGCCAGACATACTCAGCGTAACTGGTTATATGAATCTACAGAAAGGCCTTTTATGGGAAGGTTACTTGCTATCGATGAGCAAGTAGCTAATCAAGCATCACGAATTCTTGAACGCTTAATCTATGCGCCAGTAACACGACAAAACCAAGCATATAATTTATGTGGCCAAGTCATTCGTCACTATGATACCGCTGGCTGTCAACAAATATAAAGTGTTGCTCTCAACGGCTATCTTCAAATTCAACAACGCCAACTGCTGGCTGATTTTTCTTATCCAAGCGATTGGCAGGGTACAGAACAAGAGTGGCAACAAAAACTCTCTACAGATACCTTTATTACCCGCCAGGACTATGATATCGGCGGTGCCCTACTACAGCAAATCGATGCTGATGGCAACATTCAACAACAGCGTTATAACTGTGCGGGACAGTTAATTTCTCGCTCATTACAAGTTAAAGATCAACCTCAACAAATTGTCTTACGAGCCGCTGATTATGTAGCTAATGGACAAATCAGACAGGAGATACTTGGCAATGGCGTAATTACTGATTATAGCTATGAAGCTGAAACAGGTTATCTATTAATGGCAAAAACTTACCGTCCAGTGCATCATCCCTTAGGTTATTTAACTTTCCAAGATTTACGCTACACCTATGATCCTGTCGGTAATATTATTCTTATTCAGAATGATGCCCATGCATCACGCTTTTATCATAATCAAAAATCCATTCCTGAAAATCACTACCGCTATGATACCTTCTATCAGCTCATTGAAGCGACTGGACGAGAATCACTAACAAATCGCCATCCTTTTACTCAACGTTTTCTTTCCTCCCCTGCTGATGCTGCCTATCAAAGCACTCCATATACCCGCCAATATCAATATGATGCTTCAGGTAATTTAACGATGATAAAACATCTGGGCGCTAGTCAATGGACAAAACGTATTTATGTTTCTGCTACCAGTAACCATGCTTTATCTGACTCTTTTTTCCCCTCAACATCAGACTTGCCTATTGAAGATTACTTTGATGCTGCTGGCAATCAACTCCAATTGCAAATCGGTCAAAATTTAACTTGGAATGGTCAAAATCAATTAGCTTCAGTTACGCCAATTACACGGGAAACAGCGGAAAATGATAGTGAAATCTACTGTTATGATAGCCAGGGAGTGCGTTTAGTCAAACAAGAACAGTATCTAGCTGGCAATGTAACCCATATTAAAACCAGTTGTTATTTACCGGGAATTGAAATAATCACTCATGATCTACAAACAGCAGAAGGGCAACCCCCACAACGACAATCCTTACGGACTGTCATCATGCTAGAAAACGTACGAGTATTGCATTGGGCGAATGCTCAAGATGCCCCGCCTGAAATCGGCAATAATGCGTTGCGTTATAGTATAAATAATCAAATTGACAGTTGCATTTTAGAATTAAATGAAGCAGGCCAATTAAGTAGTGAAAAAGAATTTTTCCCTTATGGTGGTACTGCCTGGTGGGCAGCGCAAAATCAGCTTGAAGCTTATTATAAAACCTATCGTTATTCAGGCAAAGAACGGGTTGCTAGCGGGCTATATTACTATGGTTCTCGCTATTATCAGCCCTGGATTGGACGATGGCTAAATCCTGATCCAGCCGGTACTATTGACGGATTAAATCTCTATCGAATGGTAAGGAATAATCCCGTTAACTTATATGATCCCAATGGGAACTCGCCACTTAAAAAACTTTTTGGCAAAAATAACAAACCGACAAAAAGTATCGCAGCAGCTACAGCGCCATTAGCCATCCAACGACCTGAACAAAAAGAATACTTACCCCAAATTGTTATGGACAGTATGTACCAACAAATTGATAGACAAACAAACATAAAATATTTAAGTGAACAGGAAAGAATGTATTATGAAGTAGAAGTTGATAATGAAGGACTATTACGTAATAAAATAAGTCAAAGCCTTTTTAATCAAACTAATGAGTACGGAGAATCAGGTGATCATAGTGTATGGAATGCAACTGTTTATGCTTACGTTATCAGTTTAGATAAAAAACTTTATCTTAATAAGCACGTACCACAATCTTTCCATCACTCTTCATTTATGGCTGGAGCAAATGTATTGGACGCCGGAATGATAAGTGTACTCAATGGACAAATTCTTTCATTAACCACCAAAAGTGGTCATTATAAACCAACAATAAAGCAAAAATTAGCGTCAATTGACTATCTTAAAGAAAATAATGCTGATTTATCCCAAGCTAAAGTAATAGATGTTGATGGGCCAGGCTATTTATATGAAAAGACTATATATCGTGCAGAGAGTATGTATTTAAAAGGCCTTAAGGCAACTGAAACCAACATTGCCAGAGACACACTAATTGCAGAAAATGTTACCCCTAGTCAAAAACGTGAAATATATAGGCAAAAACTCAGTGAATTTACTCGTTATCAAATTAAAAAACCGCAAGCTAGTGCAAATGTTTCCACTCGATTATAAAAATCTATAAAAAATAAAAAGCCTTAAAATCACTTATTACTCATGAAATAAGTGATTTTTTTGCATAAAATATCCTATCTATCTGGCACAAACAAACGACTCGATTTAGTGATTGACGGTCCATTACAATATGATGCAGCCATTATGGCCGATGTGGCTAAATCTAAAGCACTGAATTCACCGGTAGCCGGTCAAGCAACGGTGTTTATTTTTCCAGATCTTAATACTGGCAATACTACCTATAAAGCGGTGCAACGCTCAGCTAATCTGGTTTCTATCGGCCCAATGCTACAGGGGATGCGTAAACCGGTTAATGATTTGTCCCGTGGCGCATTGGTTGATGATATTGTTTATACCATTGCCCTTACCGCGATTCAGGCAACGCAAAATAACTGATTTTTTCTGGCTGACAAAAAAAGCTGAAATACAGAGTATTTCAGCTTTTTTTACTCACTAACCACTTAATTTATAACTCACTTTAATCGATAAAATTAAGTTTTATTCATCGCTAACTAAATGGAAAAACGGCAATTAATGGCTAAAAACCGGCTAGCGTTCTTAACTAGCTGGATTTTATTCAATAACTTGTACCTCGGCGAAAACATTAAAGCGATGTCTTTCCGTTTCAATTAAACGGAAATTACTTCCACCATTGGCCAATTGTATATCATATAGGGGACTATCTCTTAGCAAGGGGCTTTCATCGGGTAACCATAATGCTAACTGATATTTTCCGCTTTTTATATTATCAAGCTGACTGGAAATACTAAATGTATAACCCCTACCCGCTGCGCACAACTCAGCTCCTTCTGGCATAAAGAGTTGCCATTTGATCTCATCTTGCTCATCGAGGAATACAATAACAATCGGTCTGTTATTTACTGGTCGGGCAAAACCATAATTTTTTAGGCTAAACTTTAAATCAAAATAATCACCATTTTTAACATATAATGGGTAAGTCGCTTCTTCAAGTATCAGCCTATAGCCAAGATGATCTCTAATATATTCAAAGGCACTCCTGGTGGTATAATTTGTCTTTGTGTGATCCCAAAAATAGTCGCGATCACAGACAAACCCAGCATTTTCAAACCTTTTTAAATCAATAACCGCTTTACGTAGAGCCGCTATACATAAATTTAAATTATGTATAATACTAAATGTTGCAGCGCCTAATTCAGTAAAGCGCCAAATCGTACCCCAGCCAAAATCAGCAGGAATTGTATTAAGGCACCAGGGATCACGCCCATCATCGTTGTAAGGCATTTCAACGTCATAAATAGAATTTACGCCAATTTTTTTTAGATCTTGATACACTTCACTTCGCCAGGTAAAGTCATTGCCAGCAGCATATTTATGCGCATCTAAGTATAGTAATCATTATTAAAACCGATACGCAAATGATCATTAAACTGTAATGGGCTAAGTGAGTTAATCAACATATCTCGATTAGCCTTATAGCGCATGGTTATTTTTCTATTAGCTGGCATAAAGTCGATATAAAATGTATGGTAGATTTGCCGCTTTTGCTCATCTTTGTAACAACTACCGTGTTGCTCGCCCCAGGTACCAATCCAACCGTACTGAAAGGCATATATTATGCTATTGGCCAATATTGGCTTTAATTGTCGCATATGTTGTTTTACTCTTTCTACCTCAGGCTCTGGGATATGGTTAGCATATTTATAAACAAATCTAACCAAAAGCTTAACACCGGCTAATTTAGCCTGGCTAAAAATATAATTAATTAGCTCGATAGCCTTGTCATCAAGATCGCTATTTATATATTCTGTCAGATAAATATATTGCTGAACAATTTGATAACGTTCACCGACAATCTCTTTTTTATATAATTCGAGTAAAATATTGCCATTTTGTTTTTCTCTAGAAAAAGGATTTATTAAATCTTCGTTTAATAAAATCATATTTTCATATCTAAAACCCCGTTCCGGGTTCATTATTATTACTGTGCCATTCTCATCGGATGGATAACGCCCACGATAGCTTGCCTGCTGATATTGAGTTGAGTTTTTCATTACTATTCCTTTGTATTGTTATATTTAATATTAATAAATAAATTAATTTCTAATCAAAACAATTACAACTACATATAAAAAAATTATTAAAAAATTTCATAATAAAATTTCATGATTAGCATTTAACATTTATATTAACTTAAATTAACGATTTAATTTATAAATATAAAAACAAAAGCAAATAGAAAAATATTCAAAAGGTTCTAATAAAGAAAATTAATACGATTAAACTTTATAATATACAAGGTTTCAGCAAAGGAATAGTTACTGTACATAAATATATAGAAAATAAAAATAAATAAGACACAAAAACCGCACAAAAAAATTTCCGCAAAATAAACTTTTATTTTATAACGATATAAATAGCTATATTTAATTTTGATAAAAATAATATTTTCAAAATCAACAACAATAACTATCAATAATTATTCAATTAAATATTCATAAAAAACCAAATAATTATGCAAAAAAAGTTGTTAGATTAATCGTTTCAGCTAATGAAAAAACATCCTCTATTAATTTTTTAATTACAGTTGGAAATAATTAACAAAAACGAAATTACAGTTAATTTATTATCAAAAACTATTGGTAAATTAAAATGTGAAATCACCTAATAGTAAAAATAAATTTAATTACTCAACTAAACTTAACTCAATTATTTCATGTTTTTATTAAAAATTTTATTAAAAATTCAAATAAAAAAACCGCTAGCTTTTAAAAAAAAATATGTTATGATTTTTTTCTATTCATTTCTTATTAATAAATAATAAATTAAAAAATATGAATATAAATCATCATCAAAGATTTTATATTCTATTAATTCATATTCCTTTTCTTTAAAACACCGATAAAGCCATCTAATATAAGTGAGGGTTTTATGTCACACCAAATTAATGAAAATGCAATTCAGAATATTATTAGTTAATTAACGCTAAATCATTAAGTGAACTGGCTGATTACGCTAAAGAAGAACTTTATCAAGTTGCTGATGATCAATTAAGCTTACATGATTGTGACCTACTTTTAGCTCAGGCTAAAAAAATCCAGGCCAAAAATAGTACTCAATACCGGCAACAAATTACTCGTCAAGCCATTCCTAAACAATCAACACACCTCGTCGCGACGCAACTAGAGACAAATTTTAGCAACGCTAAAGCGCAACAACTCCAGTATGACGAAACAATGGCTTTTAGTAACAACTTTATCCCCAATCGTGATACCGATTTTGTTAATCAGGGTAATATTGCGTCGATGTTTTCACCTGCCGCTTATCTGGTAAGACTTTATCGCGAAGCGCAAACACTGCAACCTGCAAATTCACCCTATAATATCGATAATCGTCGCCCTGATTTGGCCGATCTGATTTTAAGTCAGGAAAACATGGATACACCACTATCCACCTTGTCACTTTCCAATCAAATACTAGCAGCGCAAATTGGTAAAAAAATCGGTGATGACGATAAGCAAAAAATTCTCGATGCCTTAGCTCAAGATACATTAAACCCCGATGGCCCCTATTATTATTACACCGACGCCATCCAACAAGTATTGCAAAACCATAATGTCACACTCGCCCAATTAATTCAGCCGGAAAATCGTCCCGCAAATACCAATCAAACATTTATCATATGTACGGATTTGAAAATATCGCCACCCATTTACACATTGCTAACGACGGCAATTACACCCGATAATCTTAACGCTGAGTATCAAAAAGTGTTTGGCGCCATTGCGCCACAAACCCTGATGACAGCGATTGCGCTGGCAGAACATTACTATTTACCACCTGAATTCTTTGAACTATTACTACCCAATAAAGATGATACGGAAGCACAATTAAAACAGCATCTATTAAAAGTGCATAAAATCGTTTTATTACATAAAACCACACAACTGACCCCATTAACCCTGTCGGAATTAATGACCGAATATAGCGATAATATTACTGATAACACTCTCGTTGATATTTTGCATATCAAACAGTATGAGCAATTCTACCGCTTGCAAGAGCAGCAAGCGCGCATTTGGGTCGGTATAAAAATCAGTCAAACTGCGGTTAATGGCCAGCTTAGTCAATACGATCAACTATTTAATAACCCGCCTTTATATGGCCAAAAATTCGCCCCAGACGATAAAGAGTATGATGTAGCCCCTAACGCGCAAAACGTCTTTAAATCAAACTTAAAGCAAGCATTTGCAGTGAATGATCAAGAACTATATCAAATGTTCCTGATATTTAACGATAATGATAATAGTAGCCTTTGTAAAAATAATATAACTTACACCACGGCTTTTTATGAATTTTATTTGCTCGCTACTGCTAATCAACTGACTATTGCAGAATTAACAATTTTATATGACCTACTAGATCATCATCAGATTCCCATTGAAACATTTATTAACAAACTCCATACCACCGTTGAATGGCTCAATAACCAAAATCTTAATGTCGCAAGCTTAGTTGCCCTAACAACTAACAATTTTGATACTAATCAATCACCTGAAATCGAAAATCTAATTATTACTTTAAACAGTAATTTACACGACACGACTTTATTAGATAACCCGCTCAAAAAGGCTTTGGCTCCCTATTTTGCCTCTCAATTGGCCCTCTCTTCGCCAGACATCGCTTATCAATTATTGGTTTGGCTAGATAATATAAAAATCCATCCGGAAGATCTGGACACTAATCAATTTTGGCAGCAAGTGTCTAAAATCGATATTGATAAGCCTTTTACCCTTAGTCAAGAAGCCATCCGTTATTGTCACCGCATTGCGCAATTAGCGCTTATCACCAATATCTTTAAACTATCCTTAGCTGAAGTGACACTGATTGTTAATCAACCTGACCATTTGAAAAAAAACTTAACTAAAGTTTATCCAACGGTGGAAAATTTGCAGTTTATTACACAATTCCACAACTGGACAATGCAATTAATGACTCAAGCGCCAGTCGTTATTACCACCCTATCTAAAGATCAACTGACGGTTAGCATGCTGGCCAAAGCCATTAATGCACCACTTGATGAATTCACTGCTGCGGCACAACAAGTGGATCCTCTTGCCACCAGCGACACCATTATTACTGATGTGCAACACTGTTTATTTATTCAGCAGTGGTATCAGGCGGGAGAAATCTTAGCAGTTGATGCAACGGTAGTTGGCAGTTTATATGATCCTAGTAATAATTATCCATTATCGCTTTCATCACTACAGCTACAAACCCAACTTCCCTTCAATCAATTAAAAGTAGGTATTGCCAACATAACCAAAGAGTATCATAAGGGTAATTTCTATCAAGCCGCTGTTATTGATAATGATGGTGATATTGAGCTATGGGATTTAGTGCGGCAAAAGATAGATGCTTATTATCTTTACGTAGAAGTTTACCCGTTCGGTAACAATCAATTTAAAATTATCTATCAAACCGAGCATCCTGATAGTAGAAAATTGGGTTGGGGCTGGTTATCACCAAAAGGGTTTCAATACTTAGGCAATGTCAAAGACGTTGAAAACGAGCCGGGCTCACATTATGAATTGACCACTTACATTGATTGGCATGAGATTGAAGATACGGATATGCTTACGTTGGTATTATGTGATCACGGTGATCCGATTACCACCATCAGCCCAGTTAATTTCCAACGGCAAGATTATCCAACACAAAGTTTTATCGACCAACTGGCGACAGAATTAAAGATTGCTATTCCCACTCAGCCGGATCTGGATCCCTTTTTATTCTCCTTAGCCACCAGCTTGTTAAATGCTCTTAACAAGACACAACGCAAAACCGTAGACGGCCTTCTGGCTGAAAACCTGAGTAGCGCTCAATCTTATTATTATCTGGAGCATGTTGCCGATAACAGTCTTGCCCTTACCAATCGAGATCAATTGTATAGTTACTTGCTAATTGATAACCAAGACAGTTATCAAGTCACCACCAGCCAGATAGCCGCAGCCAATGCTAGTGTGCAACTCTATATTAACCGCTGTATCCAGCAGCCAGAGCATGAAGTTGGGGTAAATTATTCCGCGCTACAACGGCCATTTTTCCAAAACTGGGAGCAATATAATCGCCGCTACAGTAGCTGGGCTGGTATCAGAGAACTAGATTACTATCCGGAAAACTATATTGATCCAACCCAACGGATCGGCCAAACCCAGATGATGAATAAGCTGCTACAAGCAATTAATCAAAGTCAATTAACCAGCGATATCGTTGAACAAGCTTATCATAACTACCTGACGGATTTTGAATTGGTTGCTAACTTAACCATAATCAGTGGCTATCATGATGAATTGAATGTTGAAACAGGTTTTACCTATCTTCTTGGTGCCAGCCAAGAGGCTTCTCCTACTTATTCTTGGCGTAGCCTTAATCATAATATGTTTATCAACCAAGGATTTCCTGCTGATGCCTGGAGTGAATGGCAAGCCATTACCGCCTCAGCCAAACCGTATCGAAATCTTATTCGGCCGATGATCTATAAATCACGCTTATATCTGTTTTGGTTAGAACAGCGGCAAATTAATGTTGAGAAAAAGGATAACGCTAAAAAAGCCAAAGAACCGTCTATTCCCGAATACACTTACGATTTAAAACATTCACATCTATTGTACGATGGTAATTGGAGCACGCCATATACTTACACCACACTCAACATCCGTGATGGACTGCTTCTTCTTTTAGATAAAGACAACCCTGACATCCATGAACAAGTGGGTTTATTTGTTAGTAGCGACCTGACTAAAAAAGATATTTTAGTCATATTGTACCAAAAGCACGAAAAATATGACCAAGCATTTATTCCTGAGGGACAAGCTTGGGAAATTACCCAAGATTTTTCCCTTATCCATGACAACAATGAGCAAACAAATTATTTCCTCAGTCTACAAGTTATTAAACGTGAATTAGACACCACCAGGTATCTCGGTGTGCCCGCACCATTTATCGAACACAATAAAGTTCAAGTTCCTACTAATATTATTACAACTTTTTATTCTATTGCCCCTGCTATACCCAATGGTCTTGCGCCGTTATCACAGGGCTTAAGCCAATTATTGCTAGCAAAAGAAATAATCAATAATCAATATAGTTTAACTGGAACAATTATCCGTATAGAAGCCAAGGGCCAGGACAACCATTACTTAAATACTGGTGATAATGATTTAGATCTCTTCATGGATCATTTACAGCAAATATATCAAACAACCCCTTACGGTCAGGTTTTAGTCAATTATTATAATGTGCCTAATTTTCCAACTAAATTCGTTTTTCTAACCGCAATATTAAAATTGGCAGCCAATAAATACACCGTAGTCACCTATACGAATAACACCTCCTTTTTCGCTAGCTCTATTATGCGTACCTTTAATGGTATAGTTTTGCCAAATAAACAACAGAACTTTGATAACTGGCAAACCGATGTTATTGATGCGCCAGATAATTCTACTCTTGCCGAAATCTATACTCAAGCCAATGGCCAGGTATTTACTGTAGATGGTAATGCTGAACCATCCATGCTTATTCAACGACCGTATAAATACATTTTAGCGCCTAGAGCTATTGTAAACGGACTTGTTGTTCCGATTCAGCCGAAGGAAATCGTTAATGGTGATAGTACTTGGAACATGATATTAGCAAATCAATCATGGAACTTTGATATAAATGAAAACATAACTTCTTCAGCATCAAATATAGAATTAACTATCACGGTCAGAGATCGAGATAATGGCAACTTAGGTTCAGTAACACATGTTATCCCATTAGAAAGAAAAACTGCCGATGATACTCAACCGCTATTACTTAAAACGGCCAGTAATAAAGCACAATATATGGAAGGCGGGTTAAGTTATATTTATCAATCCAACAAGCTGGAAAAGCATAGCGGTATTTATCAAGTCCGCTTAAATACACTATTTGCTAAAGAACTGACTTCTCGCGCTGATCGTGGGCTAGATACTTTATTAAGCCTTGATACCCAATATATGCCTGAGCCTAACCTGCCACGTACCGGTGTGCAAGTAACCTTAACGCTAAAACCTTATAATGAAATTATTCATGGCAGTAACAAAATCTTTAAACTTAGAGAGACTGATATTTGGGTAAGTGGTGATTCATTACTAATTTACACCGGCGAACTGAGTGATCAACCGACTACCGTGACCTGTTTCTTAAATCGTTATAACGATGCCCATGGTAATAAAGATAATCTCTATTTAGAAGCAGAATATCAAAGTGGCAAACAACCGGATATTTTATTTCATAAGATAGATGGTAAGAAAGAATGGCAATTAGACAAAAATTATCATGGTGGTACCTTTCCCGGCTTAGAAAGTATTGATAACGTCGAAAGCTTCTTTGCTAAAATGGACAATACAACTGAACCAATGGACTTTGCTGGTGCTAATGCGCTCTATTTCTGGGAGCTATTCTATTACGGACCAATGCTAGTAATGAAACGCCTGATGCAAGAGCAAAATTTTGCCGATTCAGCCAGCTGGTTAAAATTTATTTTTAGCTCGGCAGGTTATGATCGTGGTCAGCAAAATCAGTACTGGAATACGCGCCCATTGCTGGAAGATACTAGCTGGAATGAAGTGCCTGAGGATATCACCGATCCCGATGCGATTGCGCAAGCCGATCCGATGCATTATAAGTTATCCACTTTGATGAATATGATAGAGCTACTCATCGCCCGCGGTGATCAAGATTATCGTCAGTTAGAGCGGGATACCTTGGCGGAAGCCAAAATGTGGTATGTGCAAGCGCTGGAACTGATGGGTGAAGATGAACCTTCCAGACCAACTAGTTGGCAAAATCCGACGCTAAAAAATGCCGCCCAATTAGAAGAACACGCAATATTTAAACCTGAAAAAAATACCAAGTGGCAAGAGCTACGCTTCACGTTGATACAAAAACTGTACAACTTACGTCATAATCTCACTATCGATGGTAAACCACTCTCCTTACCCTTGTTTGCCACGCCAGCTAATCCAGCCGATCTATTAAGTGCAGCGGTTGCCAATGCGCAAGGAGGTATTCCACTACCAACCGATATTACTTTGGGCTTGTATCGTTTTCCACCAACCCTTGAAAGTGCCAAAGGGGTAGTGACACAACTTACCCAGTACGGTAATACCTTGCTTGCTATTATTGAACGACAAGATGCAGAAAAAATGGCAATGCTATTGCAAACCCAAGGTTTAGCCTTATCAAAGCAAAGCCTGGAAATGCAGAAAACCGCCCAAGACGAATTAAATGAGGAAAAAAAGGCGCTGCAAATTGCCATCACCGCGGCCAAAGAGCGTAAAGATCACTACAAAGCCCTGTATGATCAAAATATGAATACGGGTGAACAAAAAGTTATCGATTTACATATCGCCGCCGATACTTTAATGACGACAACCAAACCAATCTATATGGCCGCCGCGTTAGCTAATCTAGCACCCAATATCTTTGGTTTAGCCGATGGCGGTATGCAATATGGTGCTGTTCCTACTGCAATAGCCTTAGGTATAGAAACTGCAGCCAGTGGTATCTTGACTAGCGCTGATAAAACGACCCAATCAGAGATATACCGTCGTCGCCGTCAAGATTGGCAACAAATGTATCAAACTGCTGACTATGAAGAGCAACAATTGACCGCTCAATTAGCGGCGCTAGAACAACGCCTTACCGCAGCTAATCAACAATATAACTACCTGGCAACCCAGCAAACCAATACCTTAGAGCAATTTAATTTATTGAAAAACAAGTTCACTAATGAAGCCTTGTATAACTGGCTGCGCGGTCGCTTATCCGCCATCTATTTCCAATTCTATGATTTGGTTATTGCTCGCTGTTTACGCGCCCAAAGTTCATTCCAGTGGGAAACACAAAAATCTAGCCAATTTATAAAACCTGGCGCCTGGCAAAGTACTTACGCCGGCTTACTGTGTGGTGAAGCCTTGATGCTCAACTTAGTTACCATGGAAGAAGCTTATCTGAAATGGGAAGCCAGAGCACTCGATGTTGACCGTACCGTTTCTTTGGCTGAATTCTATCAGGATATGCCCGATGGATTTGATCTACGAGAAACCATTCGTAAATTGATTAATGGCGAAAGTAGCGGGCCGGTCGGGAATGGGGATAATAAAGTCAGTCTGGATCAAAATACCTTATCCGCCGCCATCAAAATTGCCGATTTAAAAATACAGGATGACTACCCCAGTGATCTTAACCTGGGTAACGTCCGACGTATCAAACAAATTAGTGTGTCGTTACCTGCGCTAATTGGCCCTTATCAAGATATACAAGCCGTGCTGGAATACACAGGTGCTATAAAACTCAGTAATGGCTGTAAAGCTATCGCTATTTCTCGCGGTACTAATGATAGTGGCCAATTCCAACTGGATTTTAACGACAGTAAGTACCTGCCTTTTGAGGGGATCCCCATCGAAGATCAAGGAGGATTAATTTTACAATTCCCGAATGCGACCGAAAAACAGAAAGCCTTATTAAATAGTCTAACCGATATCATCTTGCATATTCGCTACACCATTCGTGATAACGGTTAATCACTATTTTTTATCGTTTAATTAATTTCGTTAGGCCCTACTTAGGGCCTTATGGGAGTTTAAAAATGTTAGATAATCCAAATAATCAAGATAAATTATCTATTGCGCCTCTTTCGTTACCGAAAGGTGGCGGAAGCTTACAAGGCATGGGCGAAACCGTTGGCACACCAGGCTCTGATGGTATGGTGCATATTACACTACCTTTACCTATTTCCAGCGGTCGCGGTTATGCACCTTCTTTGAACTTAAATTATAACAGTGGCTCTGGTAACAGTGCCTTTGCTATCGGCTGGAATATTGACTTACCCAGCATACGTCGCCAAACCAGTCACGGCCGGCCACTTTATCAGTTAGACGATACCTATATTGGCATAGATAATGAAGTGTTGGTTGTCGCCGTTGATCAAGCCGGCCAACCTATCCGTTATCAAAAAGATAGCTGGCAAAATATAAAACTAGCTGAAAGCTATCAAATTACTCAATATCAATCACGCATTGGCACTGGCTCCGAACGTGTCGAATACTGGCAACCAGTAGCGGCGCAATCCAGTCAAATGCCATTTTGGTTGATCTTCTCACCAGATGGGCAAATCCACTGTTTTGGCAAATCGGCTAATGCCAGAATTTTTGACCCTAAAGAAGAGCAACACATTGCCGTATGGTTACTGGAAGAATCAGTTACACCTAGCGGAGAGCACATTTTTTATCAATATCAAGCGGAAAATGACCAAGCAACTTCTGAGCAAGAACGGCGACAACATCCATTAGCCACTGCTCAGCGATATTTGACGACGGTAAGTTACGGTAACCTACGCCCCTATGCGCCACTCTATAGCTTAACCGACACAATACCGCCACCAACCGATTGGTTATTTTATCTAATATTGGATTATGGCGAGCGGAGTAATCAAACCGATAAAGCGCCTGAATTTCTGCCACAACAAGCCTGGTCTATGCGGCAAGATCCCTTTTCTCGTTATGAATATGGTTTTGATATCCGCACTCGCCGTCTATGCCAACAAATACTCATGTTTCATGACCTGCGACAACTGCAAGGCTTACCTCATGAAAACACACCTCCAACACTGGTTCGTCGTTTACAGTTACACTATGATCAACAAGCCATTGTTAGCCAGTTAATCCGTTGCCGACAATTGGCCCACGATGAAAATAACCCGCTACTGCTGCCACCGATTGAATTTGATTATCAACCATTTGGCCCACCTCCCGCTAGTGATTGGCAGCCCTTAATCGAATTTAACAGCATGAAAGATCAACAACAGTATTATCTGGTTGATCTGTATGGTGAAGGTACTGCCGGTATTTTGTATGAAGATAATTATGCCTGGTACTATCGTGACCCGATACGTGGCCAACTACAAACCGATGAGATCACTTATTCACCACCACAACAGTTACCTAATATACCCACCCTACTCCACGGTGGCACTTTAATGGATATCAATGGTGATGGACGGCTGGAATGGTTTGTAAGCCAAATCAATATTGCTGGTTATTATGCCCAACATCCAGATAGAAGTTGGAGTGATTATATCCCACTGCTAGCTATTCCTAACGAATTACAAAATAACCAAGCCCAATTTGCCGATATTACTGGCGCTGGTTTAGCGGACATTAGCCTAATTGGCCCGAAAAGCGTGCGTTTTTATGCTAATCAACGGGAAAGTTTTGCTGCGGCAATCAATTGCCCACAAGCCCCATCTGTCGAATTACCGATTATGGGCAAAGATGAGCGCCAATTAGTCGCCTTTAGTGATCTATTAGGTTCCGGCCAGCAACATTTGGTCAGTATTCGCCATAACGAAGTGACCTGCTGGCCTAACCTTGGCCAGGGTTTATTTGGTGACCCGATCCAGCTTAATGGTTTTCAGCAACCACAAGATAGCTTTGATCCAAAACAACTCTATTTAGCCGATCTAGATGGCTCCGGCACAACCGATATTATCTATTTAATGTCCGATCACCTGTTGATTTACCTGAATCAGTCCGGCAATAGCTTCGCCGCACCGGTAACTATACCACTGCCTGACGGTGTGGCTTATGATGATACCTGTCAGTTGTGGATTGCTGATATCCAGGGCTTAGGCGTCGCCAGTTTGATCTT
Source organism: Arsenophonus endosymbiont of Apis mellifera (assembly GCF_903968575.1). Lineage (NCBI taxonomy): Bacteria > Pseudomonadati > Pseudomonadota > Gammaproteobacteria > Enterobacterales > Morganellaceae > Arsenophonus > Arsenophonus endosymbiont of Apis mellifera. The sequence continues at coordinate 24,620 of NZ_CAJCFU010000025.1, forward strand.
GAGTAAACCGCATATGCAACAACAGCACTGGCGTTATGATTTAGCCAGTCAAAAACCTTACTTGCTTAATCGGCAAAATAATAATTGTGGTACCGATAGCAGTTTTTACTATCGCAGTTCAGTCCAATTCTGGTTAGATGAAAAACAACAAGCAATCGAACAAAATAAAAGCTATGCCAGCCACCTGCCATTCCCCATCCAACTACTCAATAAAATTAATCAGCTTGATGAAATTACCATGAGTTGTTTTAGCCAAAGTGTTAATTATTTTCATGGCATGTATGATGGTATAGAGCGCGAATTCCGTGGATTTGGCCGCGTCGATATTGTCGACTCAACAGAAGACGCAACCGGTAACACCGACCAACGTAGTATGCCGTCACTCTTACGCCAATGGTTTCATACCGGTAATATTAATGACGAAGTGTCTTTTACTAGCGAATACTGGCAAGGGGATAAACAGGCGTTTCCTGCCGGTAAAACCCGCCTCACCCAATACCAGCAAGATCAGGATGTTCCGATCATCTCGCCGGATGAACAGCAAAAATTCTGGGCTTATCGATCATTAAAAGGCAGTCTATTACGTAGTGAACTTTATGGTTTAGATCATGCCGTTGACGCCGAAAATCCTTATAGCGTTAGCTATTACCGTTATCAAGTTAGGCTAATTCCGGCTGTCACAACCGCCAAAACTGGCCTAGCGATGGCACCAATGTCTTTGGAGCAATGGGATTACAATTATGAACGTATTGCAGAAGACCCCCTCTATGGCCAAAACGTTAATCTTGCTTTTGATGACAACGGCACCTTAATTCATAATGTTGCCATCAATTATCCTCGTCGGCCAAACAGTACAATACCGCCTTCGCTCTGGTTACCAGAGGGTGCCTTTGAGCAGAGTTATGATCCGCAACAACAACTATTACGCATAAGCGAAAATCAAATCCGCTATCACAATTTAAAAACCCAAGAACAGTGGCGGTTAAATATTGCTGATGCGCAACGAACAGATATGATTACCTTGCCGGCCAGCGATGTGCCAACTGAAGGATTTTCGCTAGAATCACTATTAAATCCCGATGGTATATTGAGTGAAAATACACCGCGAGAGTATGCCGGACAAAGTAAAATATACTACCTTGCTGGCGGGGAAAATAAACTAATATCGGTTCCCACTCTCCAAGCCTTGGTCGCCTTTACTGAACAAGCCGAGTTTGATCAACTGAGTTTGGTGGCATTTGAACCGGTACTCACTGAGGCACAAATTGAAGAATATTTAACCAATGCCGGTTATATCAAAACTGAATACTTGTTCCCTCGTCCGGGGGAAGAAAATAAAAGTATTTGGGTAACCCGACTTAACTATAGTGAATATTATAGCGCAAAGGGATTCTATTACCCTTATCGTCAGCGACATTCATTACTAACCGGCGCAACCGATTATCAATGGGATACCTATTACTGTGTGATAGTAAGTACGACTGATGCTGCCGGCTACTTTACATATGCGGATTATGATTACCGTTTTCTGACACCTTATCAGATTATAGATATTAACGATAATATCAGTTATGCCAATTTTGATGCCTTTGGACGCGTCTCTTCCAGTCGAATTTGGGGCACTGAAGAAGGACAGCCGGCGGGATTTCCGTTACCTGATGTTGTTCCTTTTATTCCACCTGACTCGATTGATGCCGCATTGACTATGCCATCACCACAACCTGTCGCCCAATTTTACTTTTATGCACCAGAAGCATGGATGAAACCGGCAACAAAAGAGATTGTCTCAATAGTGGCAAACTCCTCCTATGACTATAAGCAAGTTATTGATGAAAAAGATAATATTAATGTTATTGGTTATCAACGCTGGTTACGTAATAACAAAACGTCGGTAGATAACACTCAGTTTGCAAATGATACTGAAAGGCAACCTCCCTATATTTTAACTGTCACCACTGATCGTTATTATCCTGATGTTCAACAGCAGCAACGCCAACAAATTAACTTTATTGATGGCGCCGGCCGCTCGCTACAAACAGCACTAAGGGTTCCCGCGGGTGATGCTTACATCGTCACAAAAGCTGGCAATTTAGCCAAAAATAAACGTGGTACAGCAAAACAAGCGCCTACCAGCACCCGATGGGCAGTTACTGGTCGGGTAGAATATGATAATAAGGGGTTAGTTGTTCGCCAATATCAACCTTTTTTTAGCAATAGCTGGCATTATATTATTGATGATAGCGGCCGTGATGACTACTATGCTGATACCCACTATTACGATCCGTTAGGGCGGGAAATACGAACGGTTACCGCTAAAGGCTATGAGCGACGCCAACAATATTATCCCTGGTTGACTGTCAGTGAAGATGAAAATGATACTGCAGCAGATTTAACAAATTAGTCATTTTTTCAAACCAATAGCATATTATCTAAAATAAAAAAGATAATATGCTATCACTTACCTGGTAATACGATATTCATGGATAAGATAGCACTTTGGCGCCAGTGGGCGCGAATTCCCCAGCAGACGGTTTACTATCATTGGTAGCGTGGCAATAACATTCATGGTCAGGATAGTTATAAAACAGATTTTTAATTTTCCTAACCCTAAACGCCATTTTTATTACTTTTAACAGACCCGACTGTTAATTTTTATTCTGCATCAAATATAATACACGACCAAAACTAACCGAACGACTACCAATTTTTTGCATTCCATCTTCTGGAAGATAACTAAATTTTACGTAGAGTATATCACCATCAGATTTTTCTTTACTATTTAACGAATTTGTAATGCTGTAAAGTTCTTTTAGATCCGCAGGAATACCCGCTGCATCGGTAATAACTGTCCCGGCAGGTACAAATTTAAGCACCTGCTCAAGGGTTTGAACTAAAAAATCCTGCAACGGGAAAAGTCCACTAAAACGTTTGCGCGGTATGTAGCTTGTGATACCCATGTATATTTCAGGGATTTCCTGTAGATGGTTTTCGATGCCACAGGTTTCATTTTTTTTCAGATATTCAAAAATCTCCACAGTTGAGCCGATGAGTACCAGCGGCTTAACGCCAGCACCTTTTTCTGAAAAAAGAAATTCGTTATTGCTACTTTTAACCGCCTTTTGCAAAGTTCCTCGGTCCTGAATAACGGAGAAAAATTTACCTTCTTTGACAACCGGTGCAGGTTCACGCCACATATTTATATCACTGGCTTGCACAGTACTGCTAATTGCTGTCGCAGCCAGCATCATTACAGCAGTCATTTTATTTTTCATAGGACAACTTCCTTGTTGTTTACCATAGTATCTGTATGGCAATACTATCACCAATATGAACAAAAAATAACCTTGACGTGACTAAAATATAATCCGAATATGATCAATAAAAACCGATTGCAAAAAATTTGCCTCCTGGCAGCAGAATATGGTGTCTGAGTGTCTTGTCTGTTTTAGCGACTATGGCGTCATGATTTACTAGCATATGGAAAAGAAAACATAAAAATTTCTTGCCAAATAATATTACAATATATTGTCAATAAAAATTGATAGATTACTGCTAATTAAAACTTATTTTTATTGTTCTATATCATGATGTAAAAGTTGCTAACTAATCGCTAATCAACCTTCTGGCATAACTTAGTCTTTTGCAACTCATTGTTATTGCGCGCTAACCAAAGTGACACGGCTTTTAGCGAGTCGGGCGTAAATTCATGACTGCGGGCATGAATTTCTTCTGATGTTAACCAAAAAACCGATTCCACTTCCGTTTCCTGTAAAGCAAAAGGGCCATGACTAACACAACTAAATAAGCCGCCCCATACCCGACATTTAGGGGTTTCATAATAAAAAAGTCCATGCTCAGCGAAAGGTACGTCGGCAATTCCCAACTCTTCTTCTGCTTCTCGGCGTGCAGCAGCCAACATACTTTCACCTTGGTTTACCACCCCACCAGCGGTGGCGTCCAGTAAACCAGGGTAAATATCTTTTATCTCAGTACGACGTTGAACTAAAATTTTGCCCATACCATCATGTACAATAATATACGCCGCTCGATGACGTAAATTCTCCGCTCTCATCTGCTGGCGTGTTGCCTGGGCAATGACTTTATTTTTATCGTCAACAATATCAATCCATTCTGCATCAACTACTTCGCTTATTACTTGCCCCATCTTAAAACCTTTCTCATTATTAAGCGGTCATCAATCTATTTACTTGAGTCTAAACTCAGTAACATTTTGATGCAAACCAAGTCTCAAACTTAAATAGCCATCTGCGCACTTTCCGCACTACATTTTTTAACTACAGCCTAAATAATCATAGTCTGTTATTAGCAGATACAAAAGCCCTTACCGTTACCGTCGATGATAGATGAAATAAACAAATAGGCATAAAATCACATCTATAAATTTTATAACCGTAATAAAATGATAATAAGCGCTAATTTAGTAAAATATAAAAAAAAATAGACTCCTTTTAGCCGCTAAATAAACGACAAAAAATGACTGAAATATATTATCTATTTCAATATTAATTACTTTTATCTATAATCAGAGTTATTTTTATAAATAATAAACAATATCAACAATAATTAATAAAATATTGTTTGAATATATCGATACTATCTCTTTAATTTCATTGTTTATATACTAACAATTTGTAAAATAACAGGTTGTTTTTACAATTAGTTTATTCATGAATATAAATCTCTTTTCATGAAAAATTAAAATAAATAAACTTGTATAATATGATTTTAAACATTGATTTAATAGTTTCATAAGATATATGAATAAACTATTATTAGAAAACTTACTATTTAATTTGTATTAGTTTTAATTAACCAATAAACTAACTAAAAATTAATATTAGCCACACAAATATTATTAATTAACCAATTTTGGCTAAGTTTTTATAAAATAATAAATTGGCAATCATTTTTCTGGCCAGTTTATTGATTATAACCTCAGTCTAATTATCTGCTGTTTCTTTAAATATCAATGCTATAGTTACTTATAACGTAAATGAAAACCACGGAGTGATAATGCGGATTTTTATTACTGGTAGTACAGGTTTAATTGGCTCGCGTTTGGTACAAAAACTTGTGATGCATTCACATGCCATCACCGTCTTGAGCCGATCATGTCAAAAAGTATACACCCTATTTGGTCGACATGTTGATTGCCTGACAAACTTAAATGAAATTGATAACCTTGATGGCTTTGATGCCATTATTAATCTTGCCGGTGAGCCAATTGCAAATAAACCTTGGACTAAAGAACAAAAAATAATTCTGTGTGAAAGCCGCTGGAAAATGACCGAACGCTTAAGCCAACTGATTAAGGCTAGCAAAAAACCAGCAAAAACATTTATTTCTGGCTCAGCGGTTGGCTTTTATGGTGATCAGGGACAAACCGTTGTTACTGAATCTGATATACCTCATGCCGAATTCACTAACCAGCTATGCCAAAAATGGGAATCCTTGGCATTACAAGCCGAAAGTGATAAAACACGTGTTTGTTTGCTACGAACCGGAGTCGTACTGGCAAAAGAGGGCGGTGTACTGAAGAAGTTGTTACCAATATTTAAAGCCGGGTTAGGCGGGCCAATAGGCAAAGGCAAACAATATATTCCCTGGATCCATTTTGATGACGTGATCAATGCTATCTTTTACCTACTTGAGACGCCAACATTATCTGGCGCGTTTAATATTACATCGCCTTATCCCGTTCATAATGATCAGTTCAGTGCCATCCTGGCTGAAGTTCTTAATCGCCCAGCACTGATTAGAACGCCAGAATTTGTTATTAAATCGATTATGGGAGAATCCGCTGCATTAATGTTAGGTGGACAGCAAGCTATTCCAAAGCGGCTTGAAGAAGCTGGATTTAAATTTCACTATGTTGACCTAAAAGAAGCGCTAGAATCATTACTACTAACTTCATCCGAAGAGACAATTACTTAACATTCTGCCAGCGAGTAAACAAAGTTTGGGGTAAAGTGATACCATACTGATCTAATACACGATTGACAGTTTGATCGACAATATCCTGTATTGTTTGGGGCTGATGATAAAAAGCTGGCATCGGTGGAAAAATTATCGCACCAATCTCTATAACATTCATCATTAATCTCAAATGGCCTAGATGTAAAGGTGTTTCTCTGACACCCAAAATCAATTTACGCTTCTCTTTCAAAATCACATCAGCCGCGCGCGCAATTAAGGTATCGTTGTAACTATTAGCAATACCAGATAAGGTTTTTATTGAGCACGGCATAATAATCATACCGGAAGTAATAAATGAACCTGAAGAAATGGCCGCAGCAATATCCCTATTATCATAAACAACATCAGCCATTGCTTGAACATCACGTAGACTATAAGTGGTTTCCAATGCTAACGTCTGCTTGGCGGCTGCGCTAACAATTAAATGGGTTTCAACGTCAGCAACAGAACGTAAAACTTCAAGTAATCGAATACCATAAATCGCACCACTGGCGCCTGTGAGTCCGATAATTATTCTCTGCATCATTTTTGCTCAATAATAACGATAAAATAGACTTCACTACTGTAGGCTTAACGATATCCGATGAAGTCTAAATTCAAAATATAACAACAAATTAGCCTTCATTGTAAATTTCTAAATTTTCAATTTCATTATGTTCTTTTAATTGATCATCCTTACGGAGATTTTCCAGATAGTCCAGATAAGTTTGATCAATATCTTTCGTGACATAAATACCATTAAAGACCGAACTTTCGAAAGTGGAAATATCTGGATTTTCCTCTCTAACAGCGGCAATTAAATCAGAAAGATCCTGGAAAATTAAATCATCGGCACCAATAAGTTGACGAATTTCATCCACTTCACGCCCATGGGCAATCAACTCATTAGCCGACGGCATATCAATGCCATACACATTGGGGAAACGAACTTCTGGTGATGCCGAAGCAAAATAGACCTTTTTAGCTCCTGCTTCGCGCGCTAACTCAACAATCTGTTCAGAAGTGGTTCCGCGCACAATAGAATCATCCACTAATAAAACATTTTTATCGCGGAATTCGGCTCGATTAACATTCAGCTTACGACGTACCGACTTACGTCGCTCTTGCTGCCCCGGCATGATAAAAGTGCGCCCCACATAACGATTTTTAACAAATCCTTGGCGATAAGGTTTACCCAAAATATAGGCGATTTCTAGCGCGCTATCACAAGAAGTTTCAGGGATGGGGATCACAACATCAATATCCAAATCCTGCCATTGGCGAGCAATTTTGGCACCCAATTTTTGCCCCATCCGCAAACGAGCTTTATTAACCGATATTTTATCAATAAAAGAATCGGGTCTGGCTAAATAGACAAACTCAAATAGACAAGGGGTTAGCTGTGGATTTTCTGCACATTGACGGGAAAAAAGTTGCCCCTGTTCAGTAATATAAATTGCTTCCCCTGGTGCTACATCACGCAAAAATTCAAAACCAAGGGTATCTAAAGCGACACTTTCCGAAGCAACCATATACTCATTTTGGCCGCCTTCCAATGTGCGCTTACCAAGCACCAAAGGGCGAATACCAAACGGGTCACGAAACGCCACTAAACCATGACCAATAATCATCGCAACACAAGCATAAGCACCGCGAACTTTGTTATGCATTGCACCAATAGCAGTAAAAATATTTTCTGCTGTCAGGGGAAAATGAGCAAATTGATCCAGTTCATGAGCCAGGACATTGAGTAGGATTTCTGAATCAGAAGAAGTATTTACATGACGACGGGCCGTTTCAAATAGCGTTTTTCTTAATTCATGTGCATTAGTCAAATTACCATTATGGGTTAATGTAATGCCAAAAGGTGAATTAACATAAAAAGGTTGTGCTTCGGAAGCGCTGGAGCTACCGGCGGTTGGGTAACGCACATGGCCAATCCCCATTTTGCCCCGCAAACGTAGCATATGGCGAGCAGCAAACACATCTTTTACTAAGCCATTTGATTTACGTAGACGAAATTGCTTATTTTCATCAATCGTCGCAATACCTGCAGCATCTTGCCCACGATGCTGAAGCACTGTTAGCGCATCATAAATTGATTGGTTAACTGGTGTGAAACCAGCAATACCGACAATACCGCACATCTACTTTTTCCTCATCAGCCAAGCGGAGTAATACTTTCCGGTAAAAAACTTGATGCATTTTTTAAATAATCAAAAAACCATCTAATAATATGACTAAATTGGGGTATCAATTCAGAACGTTGCCAATCTTCACTTTTTGGCAGGGGTGTAAAAGTATCTAGAAAAAACAAAATTGCCGACACAATTAATATACCGCGCAATACGCCAAAACAGACGCCTAACACACGATCTGTACCTGATAATCCAGTTCTCTCAACTAACGAACTAATCACATAATTGACTACAGCACCTACAATTAACGTTGCGATAAATAAGATCGCAATGGCAATACCATTTCTGATCAGCGGATCGTCAAAACGAGTCAGATAAGTCGCCAGATAAGAATAGAATTGGCTAGCAACAAAAAAAGCACAACCCCAGGTAATCAGAGACAAAGCTTCTCGTACAAAACCACGAATTAAACTAACTAAAGCAGAAAAACCAATAATGGCAATAATAGCGTAATCAATCCAAACCATAATTTTAATCCAAAAATTAAACATTCAGCATGGTCGAACGCATTCTAGCAGAAAACGAAAACGTTTGCGTTAGATATTTTGCTGAAAAGCCGCAAAAAGTTGCGGCGAAAAGATAAATCATCATCGCCGCGTAAATAATTAATATAATCGATTAGTATTAATATGTTTTGTCTATTAGTACATACCCACTTTAAGGTTTATAACTGCGTATTTGACCTTGTAAGCCGGTTAAATCTTTCAATTCCGGCAAACTGGACTGCAATTTTTCTCTCGACGCATTCGGGCCAATAAAAATTCGTGTCAATTGACCATTAACCGGTATTGTGGGTTCAGTGTAGACCTGATAGCCAGATAAACGTAATCTGGCAATAATCTCTTCCACTTTTGCTGCATTTTTCAATACGCCCAATTGAATGACATAAGCCCGTCCCTGTGGCGCTTGGGTTTTCTCATTCGATTTAGTATTTTGTTCTGGCTCCAACGCTGATTTTTCAACTTTGGCTGCGGCTTTTGATTTTGTTTGTTGTTGAGTGGACTGGCTATCTGCTATTTTGGCTTTTGAATCAGAAATGGCTGCAGAAATCATTGCTTGTGCAGCGCTTTCTGAAGGTGTCACTAGTGGTTTAGGATTAATTGGCGCAATAGGTTCAATTTCATATTCATCGCTGGCTTTAGGCACCAAAGGGATCGCTGCAAATTCAGTCTCATTATATTTCTTATTACCATCCAATAATACCGGTAATATAATAACGCCAACTGCAACAATAACAATCGTTCCCACCAAACGGTTTTGAAACTTACTGGCCACTTAAGCTTTCCTCTTTTGTTTGCAGTTCCATAACTTCAGCGACAGTATGAAACGAGCCACAAACCACTACAATATCCTGTTCGTTAGCTGCCGCCATGGCCTGCAACCAGGCATCTTTAACCGTATCAAATTGGTAAGGTGAATCAACATATTGTGCTAATTGTTCAGCACCAGCGCCGCGTATGACACTTAATGAAGCGAGATACCATTTATCAACTTGAGGAGCCAGATAAGATAAAGTACTTTTTATATCTTTATCGGCTAACATAGCAACAACAGCATGGACTTTAGTATTTTCCTGTTTGGGCAAGCCAGAGAGTCTATCAGCTAAATAAGCCGCCGCATGAGGATTATGGGCAACATCTAAAATTACACAAGGTTGCTGGCTAATAATTTGAAAACGGCCTGGTAATTTTGCCTTGATTAATCCCCGGTGAATAGCCTGCAATGATATGGCCTGACTAATGGCATCACCCTCTTTGATTAAACAATCAATAATTGCCAATGCTGTGGCAGCATTGGCCAATGGGACATTTGGCAAAGGTAACTGCTTAAAATTGTGCTCAAGAGATTGCCAATCCCAATGATCATTTTGTGGCGCAAATTGCCAATCTACCCCACAACGAAATAACTTTGCGCCAACGGCTTGCGCTACCTCATTAATCGACTTTGGCATATCCGGCTCACCCACAACCGCATAGCGCCCTGAACGAAAAATTCCGGCTTTTTCATAGCCAATCTGTTCACGATCACTACCCAGCCAATCAATGTGATCCAGTGCAATACTGGTGATCGCAGCAATATTCGCATCCACAATATTGGTTGCATCTAACCGGCCACCCAATCCGACTTCTAAAATAACCACATCAAGTTTAGCTTGTTTAAATAATTGCAACGCAGCTAAGGTGCCATATTCAAAATAGGTCAGCGTAGTTGTGCCGCGTTTAGATTCAATATCAGCAAAAACACGGCAAAACTCCTCTTCAGGCAACGTCTCACCTTGGATCCTGACACGCTCTGTATAATCTAACAGGTGTGGAGAGCTATAAACGCCGACTTTTAATCCGGCTTCAATTAAAATAGATTCCAGTGTATGGCAAGTGGTTCCTTTACCATTTGTTCCAGCAACCGTAACCACTTTCGGTGCAGGATGCAAAAGATCCAATTGCCGAGCAACGATACCAACTCGCTCCAACCCCATATCGATAATTTTACTATGCTGATTGGTTAAATAAGTTAACCAGCTGGCTAAAGAAGAAGACGCCTCTGGTATCATCAAGGGATCAGATATATTGTCATTTTTGATCGGATTTGTTATCAATTTCGGGTTTCTCACGATAGGGTGGCTCCAGATCATCGTCAACTAAGGTAATAACATCGATTTGACTTTCGTCTTGAACGGTTTGATGAGTTAACATAGCCAGTAATTCAGCTAATTTATCCCGCATTTCAGGCCGTCTGACAATCATATCAATCGCGCCTTTTTCAATCAGAAATTCACTACGTTGAAAACCAGCTGGCAATTTTTCACGTACTGTTTGCTCAATAACTCGAGGCCCTGCAAAGCCAATTAGCGCTTTCGGTTCGGCAACATTAATATCCCCTAACATGGCTAAACTTGCTGATACTCCACCCATGGTTGGATCGGTAAGTACTGAAATATAGGGAAGCCCTCGCTCCTGCATCTTCGCCAGTGCTGCACTAGTCTTTGCCATTTGCATCAACGACATTAATGCTTCTTGCATACGAGCACCACCACTGGCAGAAAAACAAACCAGTGGACAATTATCTTCCAGTGCTTGCTCAACCGCACGTACAAAACGTGCACCAACAACCGACGCCATTGAGCCACCCATAAAAGCAAATTCAAAAGCTGCCGCGATAACCGGCATACCTTTAAGCGTGCCTTTCATCACAATTAAAGCATCTTTTTCATGTGTCGCTTTTTGTGCCGCTGATATGCGATCTTTGTATTTCTTTGAATCCCGAAATTTCAAAATATCTTTCGGTTCTAATTCACTACCTAATTCTGCCGTGGTTCCTTCATCAAGAAAAGAAGCCAGACGTTGACGGGCCGAAATACGCATATGATGATCACATTTTGGACATACGGCTAAATTACTTTCTAATTCAGCACGATAGAGCACTTGCCCGCAGCTATCACATTTTGTCCAGACCCCTTCTGGGATACTCGCTTTACGGGTCTGGGTAATATTGCTTTTATTAAGAATCTTTTCAATCCAGCTCATTAATAGACCTTTCTGTCTGAAATTACATTATCAGTCTCATTATTATGTTAATCATTAAACCACAATGCCAAAGCATAGTGGATAAAAAACTGATCAAACCTGCTAATGACTATCTATTCTTTTGGTTTAACAACCTGTTTTTCCTTAATTGATGCTCGACGATAGCGCCAAATCTCAATAATACCCGGCAGAATAGAAATTAAAATAATTGCCACAATTAATAATTTTAAATTCTGCTGAACAATTGGCAAATCGCCAAAAAAGTAACCCGCATAAGTAAATAATAGAACCCATAATAAAGCCCCGGCCACATTATAAAAAGCAAAATGCCGATACGACATTTTTCCCATCCCTGCGACAAATGGAGCAAACGTTCTAATAATAGGTATAAATCTAGCTAAAATAATCGCTTTACCGCCATGTTTTTCATAAGATTGATGCGTTTTTTCCAAATAGACCCGGCGAAAAATTTTTGAATTGGGATTACGAAATAGACGCTCGCCGAATAAGCGACCAATAGTATAATTAACCGCATCACCAATAATCGCAGCAATAATTATTAATACTACCATTAAATGAACGTTTAGATCATTACTCTCCAATGCCGTTAATGCCCCAGCCACAAATAATAGTGAGTCACCCGGTAAAAAAGGCGTAACAATGAGTCCAGTTTCACAAAATACTATCAAAAATAAAATGGCATATAGCCAAATGCCATACTTAGCAACTAATTCAGCTAAATGAAGATCGATGTGTATAATAAAATCAATAATAAAAGTAATAAATTCCATAAAAAATCCAATAGTTGGCAACTTTAACACTGCCTATTTAAACGCAAAATTAAATTCATTATTCTGGTAAAAAAAGTGGTCCTACGGTCGTTTTAGGTAATTTATATTTTGACGGATAATCGACAGCAACTAAATAAAGCCCTTCTGCTTTTGCAGTTGCCGCCGCTTTAGTTCTATCTTTCAATACTAAAAGCTCGGCTATCCAGCTAATATCCTGCTCACCGCAGCCTATCACCAGCAAACTACCAACAATATTGCGTACCATATGATGAACAAAGGCATTGGCTTTGATATCAACCACAATATAGTCACCATAACGGTTGACATGAACATGCTTTATATTACGCCAAGGCGATTTAGATTGACACTGAATAGCTCTAAATGAAGTAAAATCCTGCTCACCAACCAAGGCCTGAGCAGCAATATGCATTCTTTCAGCATCTAGAGGTGCATGATAGTGAGTGACGCCTGCGGCTAATATCGCTGGTCGGTATCGGTGATTAAAAATAATATAACGATATCGACGCGCGGTGGCACTAAAACGAGCATGAAAATCCGGTTCAACAACTTTGCTCCAACGTACGGCAATGTCAGCAGGTAAATGGCTATTAACACCCATTGTCCAGGCAGAGTCTTTACGTATCACAGAAGTTTCAAAATGGATCACTTGGCCTGTTGCATGCACCCCCGCATCAGTGCGTCCAGCGCAACAGACTTGGATGGACTCATTCGCAACCTTAGTAAGCGCAAACTCCAAACAAGCTTGGATACTTTTTACCTGTTGTTGTCGCTGCCAACCATAATAATGGCTACCATCATACTCAATGCCTAAGGCAATTTTAGTCATCGGCAAAGAAGGTTGCTTTTCCAACATTAATAATATTGCTCCTGCACTAATTGCTCCGCAGTTTCTATTAACATTCGAGCACCGCCAAACCGGGTATTATCGGCTACCGACCAAAACTGTAATATCTCAGGTGCGCCATAATCATTACGCATACAACCGATACTTAATTGATCACTACCTGAAGCATCGGTTACCTGAGTTGGAAAGTTATCTTCGCCAACTAACTGAATATCATCAAATTGAGCAATTTCTTGCCAGGCTTCTTGCACGGTCATTGGACGTAATGTTTCCACATGAACCACTTGTGCATTACCATAAAAAACCGGCGCTTGTATGCAACTGACAACTATCGATAATCCATCATTCTGTAAAATTTTACGCACTTGATCAACTAAACAGCGCTCTTGTGGGACAGAACCTTCAATATCACTTAGTAAGGGTAATAGATTAAATGCTAACTGTTTAGCAAAACGGTCATTATTAACGGGTAAACCGTTTAATAATCGGGCACTTTGACCGGCCAATTCATCCACTGCACTTTTACCATGCACTGAAACTGAACATAAATTGGTTAAGATTAAACGTTGAATACCGGCAACATTGATTAGCGGTTTAATGGCGACTAACAATTGACTGACATAACTATCAGCAATGGCAACAATATTACGGTTACGATAATCAGCCAGCACATGAGGATTAACATTAGGTACGACTAATGGAATATCCGGTTCTAGCGCAAATAAACCACTACTATCAATGACTATACAACCCTCTTGTGCCGCCTGCTCTGCATAACGCGCAGATGCTGCTGTACCGGCAACAAAAAAAGCGATTTGTGCCTGTGTCCAATCAAATAACTGTGCATCCATGACAGAGTGTTGTTTTCCATTAAAACGGATACTTTCTCCGACAATATTTTCACTAGCTAATAGAAATAACTCACCAACAGGGAACTGGCGCTCTTGTAATAAACTCAATACGGCTTCACCGACCGCGCCGGTAACGCCTAATAGTGCAATACTCCAACCTTCTGTCATGTTGGTTTTCTCCAATCTTCTGTGCATTTCGCTCAAATTAATTTACTATTGAAACCCAGCATTTTTAATATGTTAGCGGCATCGACATTATCACAACTGACCTTTAGCGATGACCATTCACGGCGTTCTGGATAATATTTGCGTAAATGATCAAATTCGCAAACAAGATGAGCAACTTTTCTTAATGGCGCATCATCACGACGAACATCATAAACTAAATGTACTAAACGTTTTAAATTTGCCTGGGTTAATTCACCGCGAAAGGTAATCTCATTAAACTCTGCAATAGGTAATAAATCAGCTAGTTTAATTTGCGCCTCTTGGCCTAAAAACTGGCTAAATGCGGCAAAAATCTGAGTAGTACCACGCGCTTTACCTTCTAGAGAATAACCGGCAATATGTGGCGTGCCAATGCGAGTTTTAGCTAACAAAGGTAAGGAAAGAGAGGGCTCATGTTCCCAAACATCCAATATCACGTCGATTTTCTTACCATTTTCTAAGGCTTTTAATAATGCTTGATTATCAACAACAGCCCCGCGGCTAGTATTTAGCAAAATACGTCCCGCCGGCATGGCAGCTAGCAACTCTTCATTTAATAAATGATAAGATGAATAGCGGCCAGATCTATTTAAAGGGGTATGAAAAGTTAAGATATCCGCCTGACTAACTAGTTTTTCTAGTGACCAAAATTGTTCGCTATTAACAGCTGCCTCTGCCCGAGGCGGATCACAAAGTAATGTATTCACGCCCCAAGCCTTTAAACGTGCATTAAGACGACTGCCAACATTGCCAACTCCAACAATACCGACTGTTTTTTCTCGCAAATCAAAACCATCACGTTCAGCCAGTAACAACAAAGCGGAAAAAACATACTCTACCACCGCGATCGCATTACAACCCGGTGCAGCAGAAAAAGCGATACCCGCTTGCGCTAACCATTGCCTATCAACATGATCAAATCCGGCTGTTGCAGTACCAACAAACTTTACCTTACTCTCTTTAAGTAATACTTCATTGACTTGAGTAACAGAACGCACCATTAAAGCATCTGCTGTTGCTAGCTGTGACGATGAGATTGATCGCCCAGAAACTGCCTTAACTTCACCTAATGTTGCAAACAATTGAGTTGCGTAAGGCATATTTTCATCAACCAATATTTTCACTTATCTAATGCCCAATTATCTTTATTAAAATTAACCCATCGCTTTTTACTATTCGATTAGGTAGCAAGATGCTATTTTGCCATGTTAATGATATAAATCCTAACAACTGGTTTGCTCAGCGTCACTTTTTTGGCGAAAGCGTTCTGGTGTTGTGCCTGAAATCTGTTGAAACATGGTAATAAATGCTGATGCAGAACTATAACCGACATCAAAAGCCACTTGTTGAACAGTCTGTCCTTGCTCCAATTTCATTATGGCATGTAAAAAACGTAACCGCTGGCGCCACTCACTAAATGACATCCCCAGTTCCTGCTGACAACGACGTGACAAGGTACGTTCTGAGGTATAAACCCGCTTGGCCCATATCGCTAAAGCGGTATTATCTGCTGGATTTTGTTGTAATTGCGCTAAAATAGGCGCTAAAAATTTATCTTTACTGGCGGGTAAATAGGTCTTTTGAATAGGTGAACGTTTTAATTGATCAATCAATACATTAGCTAAGCGAATATCTTCTGCGCTTGTTGGTTGGGTTATGTTACGCGCATAAAAATCTAATAATATGGTATGAAAAATAGGTGTTTGACGAATAATACAGGGTTTTTTACATAAAACATGACTAACTGTTTGACAAATATCTAATATATTAAACTTAACACTTTTTTTGTTGTAAGTGGCATGTTCAACACCGCATGGGATCCAGATACAAAATTCCGGGGGCGCAATATAATGCTGCGTAGCCACTTGCATCTCTATCACACCTTTCACTACATAAATTAATTGGCCAAAGCTATGGCGATGTAATTGACACTCAGTATCACCTAACCATTCATTATTCCGAAAAACTATAAATTTTGGCTCAATAATATTAGGCTCAAGTCTATGTCTAATTTTTTTCATCACAGTAATGTTGACAGAAAGGGTGGATCAATTGGCTGATTATAAATATATATAATAAAATAGACAATGTTAAAATAGCATAATAGTTATCAGAAGGTAAATATGACTCAATAATGAAAAATTTTCTTTTTCCCCTGCTCGCGGTTTTATTATGGTCAATTAATGCGGTGGTAAGTAAAGCCGCGGCAAATGTTATTGATCCTGCCGCTATTTCCTTTTATCGCTGGTTATTGGCCTTTTTAGTACTCACCCCTTTTATGATTAAAGGGATAGTTAAAAATCGCACAATAATAAGACAATATGGCGGCAAACTGTTTATATTAGGCGCCCTTGGCATGGTTCTTTACCAAAGTTTGGCTTATTATGCTGCTCATACGGTTAGTGCCACCTTTATGGGAGTATTAAATTCAGTTATTCCTTTGTTAACGGTGATACTCAGCATTTTTGTGCTACGTACTATTCCTACTATTGGTATAGTGATCGGTAGCCTTTTATCCTTACTGGGGCTTATCTGGCTTGTTAGTCAAGGTGAACCAATGATATTTTTTAGCCAGGGAATTAATCGAGGGCAATTACTGATGTTTATTGCTGCTCTTTCTTATTCACTCTATGGGGTATTAACCAAGCATTGGGCGATCCCATTACCCAATTGGCAATCACTTTACATCCAAATTAGTTTTGCTTTGATACTATTATTGCCTAACTTTTTACTGGCTAAATCAGTAGAGATTACCTCGGCAAATATTAATTTGATCTTATTTGCCGGAATTGCCGCTTCGCTGATTGCACCCTATTTATGGATCCAAGGAGTGTTTCGACTTGGCGCTAATACAACCTCAATATTTATGAATTTAGCACCGGTATTTACGGCCATTATCGCTGTTTTATTTTTAAAAGAAAAAATGCACAGCTACCATTTAATTGGTGGTGGGGGTGTGTTACTCGGTGTTATTTTAGCGCAGCAATTAAGCACTCCATTAACACAACTTTTTAATCACCACCAATCTAACGCTAATAAAAAAGAATAATAACTTATTTAATCAATTGATTATATTGTAAATAACAAAAAACCTACTGATAAATTATCAGTAGGTAATTGTTTTTTATAGTAAAATACTTATGAATGATATTTACTCATTACCAACGAGGCATTAGTTCCACCAAACCCAAAACTATTTGACATTACCGTATTTAATTTCTGCTCAGTGGCCTGCGTAATAATATTCATTGCTTGCGCTTTTTCATCTAAATTATCAATATTAATGCTTGGGGCAATAAATCCATGCTCTAACATTAACAAACTATAAATAGCTTCATGAACCCCTGCTGCCCCCAGAGAATGGCCGGTCATTGCTTTAGTCGCTGAAATCGCTGGCGTATTGCTACCAAACACTTCAGTAATTGCTTCTAATTCTTTGGTATCGCCAACTGGCGTTGAAGTGCCATGAGTATTGATATAATCAACCTGTTTAACATCTGCCAATGCCATTTTCATACATCTCACAGCTCCTTCACCGGAAGGGGCAACCATATCATAACCGTCTGAGGTTGCACCATAACCGACAATTTCAGCATAAATATGTGCGCCACGCGCCAAAGCATGCTCTAATTCTTCTACCACAACAATACCGCCACCGCCAGCAATTACAAAACCATCCCGATCCTGGTCATAGGTGCGTGAAGCTTTTTCTGGAGTTGCATTATATTTAGTCGATAATGCCCCCATTGCGTCAAATTCACAGGTTAATTCCCAACTTAACTCTTCACCACCACCAGCGAAAATAACATCCTGTTTACCTAATTGGATCAACTCAACAGCATGGCCAATGCAATGGGCGGAAGTTGAGCAGGCAGAGCTGATAGAATAATTAACGCCCTTAATTTTAAACGGCGTGGCTAAACAAGCTGAAACACCTGAAGCCATTGCTTTGGTGACCATATAGGGACCAACACCGCGTAATCCCTTTGCCCGCATACCATCAGAGCCAGCCAATTGATTACGCGGTGAGCCACCACCAGAGCCAACCACTAAACCGGTACGAATATTTGAGATCTGCGCCTGCGTCAATTTAGCGTCCGAAATAGCCTCTTCCATCGACAAGTAAGCATATATAGAACAATCACTCATAAAACGAAGAATTTTACGGTCAATTTTTTGTTTAATATACTCTTCCGTTAGTTGAATATTACCCCAGACATGGCTGCGTAACCCCATTTTTTCAAATTCTTCTGAAAACCTGATGCCAGAACGACCCGTTTTCAGAGAAGCCAGTACCTCTTGCTGGTTATTACCTATGCTGGAGACAATGCCCAGACCAGTGATGACTGCACGCTTCATTGATTGTATTACCTCATAGTCGAAATTCATTTACTGGGAGTTTAGCCTGTTACTTTAGCTTACACTTGTAAGCTGAACAAGTCCGATCAGGTAAAAATTTGCAGAAAATATTATCTTTGGTCACTTTTATATTTTAGCGCTAGCTAGCACACTCAGATTAAATTCGTTACAATTGGCTAATTATTTAAAATATTGTAGATAATTTTGTGAATACAAATGAGATCAGCCAAGCTAAATTAAGCTGGAATGAACAAGCTATCCCCATCTCTGAACAGTTTGATGATGTCTATTTTTGTAACCAAAATGGTTTAGAAGAATCCCGTTATGTTTTCTTAGCCGGCAATCAGTTGCCAAATCGCTTTTTCTCTCACTCAGCTAAACAGTATGTTATTGCAGAAACGGGTTTTGGCACTGGACTAAACTTTATGGCAGTCTGTCAGTTATTTATCCAGTTTCGCCAACAAGCACCTAAAAACCAATTACAACTTTTACACTATATCAGTTTTGAAAAATATCCCTTGTCTATTACAGATTTAATAAGCGTTCATCAATTTTGGCCTGAGCTCGCCACTTTTTCTAAACAAATTTGTCAACAATGGCCTCAATCGTTACCTGGTTGTCATAGAATAGTTATAGAAAATGGGGCAATAATCCTCGATCTCTGGTTTGGCGATATAAATATACAATTACCTCAATTAAAAGCTAATTTTTTCAATAAAATAGACAGTTGGTTTTTAGATGGTTTTGCTCCAGCTAAAAATCCCGAAATGTGGAGTGAACAACTGTTCACTACAATGGCAAATTGGGGACGTAATGGTTGCACTTTTGCCACTTTCACTTCAGCCGGTATTGTTCGTCGTGGATTAGAAAAAGCCGGTTTTAAAGTAAAAAAAATCAAAGGTTTTGGCCGTAAACGTGAAATGCTAATCGGTCAATTACCTGCAAATCAGCAACTTGCTCCACAGCCCTGGTTTGCTCGACAAGCTGCATCCACCACTGAAGATATTGCCATTATCGGCGGCGGTATTGCCAGTATGATGATTGCGCTTGCTTTATTACGTAGAGGTAGTCGGATAACTTTATATTGCCAAGATCCCTGCGTGGCACAAAACGCTTCTGGCAATCGTCAAGGTGCACTTTATCCATTATTAACCGGTCGTCACGATAGCTTAGAGCGCTTTTTTATTACCGCTTTTTCTTATGCAAAACGTTACTATAGTCAACTTGAACAGTTAGGCATTGCATTTGAACATGACTGGAGCGGCTTAGTGCAATTAGGTTATGGCGTAAAAAGCCAACAAAAAATCGAGCAAATATTGACAAAAAACTGGCCTTCTGACTTTGCGCGCTATGAAACTCGACAAACATTACAAACTATTTGTGGTGTTGATGTTAACCATGATGGCATTTACTATCCAACTGCCGGCTGGTTATGCCCAGCCGAGTTGACATTCAATAGCTGGCAATATGCGCAACAACAAGGTTTAAAAAGTTATTTTAATCATCGTCTTATTCAACTTGAAAATACTCCCGCTGGCTGGAAATTGATATTGAAACAAGGACAAGCGCAACGGCAAATAACGCATAAAACCGTTATTATCGCTAATGGCCATCAATTACCTCTATTTTCTCAAACGGAAAAATTGCCAGTTAGTGCTGTTCGAGGACAAGTTAGTCATATTCCGACCACTTTGACACTCAACCAACTGCAAACAACACTCTGTTATGCCGGATATTTAACGCCAGCTAATCATCAATATCACTGCTTAGGCGCGAGTTATAAACGTCATCAACTGACACTAGAATATTCCAAACTGGAGCAACAAGAAAACCATTCTCGCTTGTTAACTTGTTTGCCTGATGTTGGATGGACAAAAGAAGTTGATATCAGCCAAAATGCATCACGTCAAAGCATTCGCTGTGTTACACGTGATCATTTACCAATGGTCGGTAATGTACCCGATGTTAATCAACTTATTCTTCAATATACACAATTAGATAAACAGCTCAATGAGCAGCAGCATATTTTGCAAGCGCCTGTTCATGCCAATCTATTTGTTATTGGTGCATTGGGAGCAAGAGGATTGTGTAGTGCGCCAATTTGCGCGGAATTACTTTGCAGCCAAATTTTTGCTGAACCATTACCTTTTGCCGACGATATACTGGCTAATCTCCATCCTAACCGATTTTGGATCAGAAAATTGTTGCAAGGCCGAGCGATTAAACTAGATAAATAACTTTTTAACAAAAAATATTTAATCTCTATTAAAGAGTATATTGCATTGCACAACGCGAAGATGCAGTAAATCCATACGCCACTTCTCTTTTTAAAATAGCTTGTAGTGGCAAAGTAAGCTTTTCGGCCGGAATAATTGTAAAACCCAATTTTTGATAATAAGCGCCATTCCAGGCAACATCACGAAAAGTTGTTAAAGTAACATGATCACAGCTTAGCTGTTTTGCTTGAATAATGGCCTGTTGCAATAAAATCTGACCAATTCCTCTTCTCTTCCATCGGCTAGCAACGGATAATTCCCAAATATGCAAAGCTTGATCCATCACTTCAACTTCAATAAAACCAACAAGCTGTTGTTCCACAACGGCTACCCAACAATCGCCATCAACAATAAACTCTAAATGTTGGTTAATGGATTTACCTTGTGCATCAGCAAGCCAAGCAAGCTCGGGAATTTGACGAAATAAAGTCGCCGCTGACCGTTCAATATTGACTAATTTTTCTGCTTCAGTGGGTAGTGCCAATCTTACCAACATCGTTACCCCATTTAAAAATGCGACAATACACTATTTAAAGTTACTCACTTTATGCTTATTGAAGCGCATTTTCTAACAACTTGCGCCAAGTATTTAATATCAATCGCTGATCAGGGGGACTTAATTCACCAGCCTTAATTGCCTGATCAATACTCTTTTCAACACGATCAGAAAGCGCTGCAATATTATTTTTATTTTCAGCTTCTAGTTCAGCAATAGCTAATGTTAAATGGCCACGTAAATAACCACCCGCAAAAAGCTCATCTTGACTAGCATCATCAACATTGTTATCAATTTGCGTTAAAATACGCGTTTCCAATTCCGCAAGCATGGTTTTGTTCCTTTATACTAGCTAAATTTTTTATAGCTCTTTGGGGTAAATGAAATTTTGCTTCACTAAGGGAGGCGTATTATAAAACAATTGTAGATTTTGAATAAATCTCTCCGCTCGGGCCGGGATACCATTTGCTAGGTAATCCAGCACCTGCTGATAAACTTTGCACTGAAAAGCAAACCGATCAGGTTCAAAATTAGCGGCCAAATTATCGCAACTAACATTAAAGGGAAATGCTGCCGCCACACAAAACATCCATTCAAGTGCTTGCGGTTTAACTTCAACTTTTTCAAAAGCGTTTTGTGTTTGCTCATTCCGGCCATCTGGATAATACCAATAACCAAAATCTATTTGTTGGCGCCGAATTTCGCCGGCAATGCACCAGTGGGAAATTTCATGTAAAGCACTCGCATAAAAACCACGTGCAAAAATAATTCGATGATAGGGTATTTCATTATCTGCAGGCAGATAGATAGGTTCATCATCTCCTTTAATTAAACGTGTGCAATACTATTTCTCAAAACAAATACTAAAAATGTTAATAAGATGATTATAATTATGTTCTTTCATTGATATTTACATCATACCATTAAAAATCTGGCTCACCACATTGTGCTCGATGGCGTAAAAAATGGTCGATAAGTACAATTGCCATCATCGCTTCGGCTATCGGTACAGCCCGGATACCGACACAGGGATCATGACGTCCTTTGGTGATCACTTCAACTTCATCACCTTGCTGATTAATTGTTTTACCCGGTATGGTGATACTCGAAGTCGGCTTTAAAGCTAAATGGGCAATAATCGGTTGACTACTACTGATGCCACCTAATATACCACCGGCATGATTACTGGCAAATCCGTCATGGGTTATTTCATCCCGATTTTCATTGCCTTTTAATGTGACCACCTTAAAACCAGCCCCAATTTCAACACCTTTAACGGCATTGATACTCATCATTGCATGGGCAATATCCGCATCCAATCGATCAAAAACAGGTTCACCTAATCCGGCTGGAACATGCTCAGCAACAACAGTTACTTTAGCCCCAATTGAATTACCCTCTTTTTTTAATGAACGTAATAAGGCATCCAAAGCATCCAATTTTGTTGCATCAGGACAAAAGAAAGGATTCTGTTCAACTAAATCCCAATCTTTTAGTTCACAACAAATATCACCCATTTGACTTAAATAAGCCCGAACAGTTATACCTAGTTTTTGTTGCAGATATTTTTTTGCGATCGCACCCGCAGCAACACGCATGGCCGTTTCACGTGCTGAAGAACGCCCGCCACCGCGGTAGTCACGTAAACCATATTTTTGTTGATAAGTGTAATCTGCATGCCCAGGGCGAAAAATATCCTTGATCTCACTATAATCCTGCGACCGTTGATCCTGATTTTCAATCAACAAACCAATAGGCGTTCCGGTCGTTATGCCATTAAAAACACCGGACAAAATTTTAACCTGATCAAGTTCACGGCGTGGAGTCGTATAACGAGAATTGCCAGGCCGACGACGATCTAAATCGGTTTGCAGATCTTTTTCTGATAACGCCATACCAGGAGGAACGCCATCCACAATACATCCTAGTGCTAAACCATGCGATTCACCAAATGTGGTTACACGAAAAAGCTGTCCAATCGAATTTCCCGCCATCCCCTCTGCTTCCTATTTTTCTCATTTATCATAATAATAATTAATGAATAAATTATTTTATTGTATGAAAAAAGATAATTACCCGTTAATCAATAAATAATTTAAATTTCTCTTGATGTTCAATGAGTTGTTTCTGCGTTAGCATAAACACCCCATCGCCACCCTGTTCAAACTGCAACCAAGTAAACGGCATATCCGGATATTGTTCAATAAGATGTAACATACTATTGCCAACTTCACAAATTAGCACTCCATTTTCTGTTAGAAAACGTGAGGCATTGGCTAGAATTCGCCTGACAAGTTTTAAACCATCAGACCCTGCTGCAAGCGCTAATTTAGGCTCGACCAGATATTCAGCTGGTAAATCAGACATATCTTCAGCATCCACATAGGGTGGGTTAGTAACCATTAAATCATATTTAATTTGTGGCATATTCAAAAACAGGTCTGAACGAATAGGTACTATCCGATCGGCCAGGCCATGATCGATAATATTTTGTTCAGTGACTGCCAATGCATCAGCCGAAATATCAACCGCATCAATTTGTGCTTGCGGAAATTCATAAGCGCAGGCAATAGCAATACATCCACTACCAGTGCACATATCTAGAATAGTTGCTGGCTCATAATTAATGATGCCGGCAAAATGTTTATTAATTAGTTCGCCTATCGGAGAACGGGGGATCAATACACGCTCGTCAACATAAAATTCATGTCCACAAAACCAGGCTTTATTGGTTAAATAAGCAACGGGGATATGCTCATTAATACGACGTAATACTCGATCCACGATACGATGACGTTCACTTAGCGTCAGACGAGAAACCCACCATGGTTGAGGAATATCCAAGGGCAAAAAAAGTGATGGCAAAACAAGTTGCAAAGCTTCATCCCAACAATTATCTGTTCCATGACCGTAATAAATATTTGCTGCATTAAACCGACTAATTACCCAACGCAACATATCTTGGATGGTATGTAGTTCCGCAACCGCCTCATCTACAAAAATCTTGTCCAAAACTCCTCCTAACCAATAAAAGGTTGATCTATTTAATACTGATAGTCTGCCATGAACAACTCAACAAATCAGCTTATTGTTTAGGAATTTTATAGCAACTACATTAATTAACATTCGAATACTAGCCATATCTGATAAAGCTTACAGCTTATAAGGAAGGTAATAACAGAAAAATTAAGATAAAATTAACAGAATAATTGACTAATTGATTAACAGAATGACAATGAAAAATAAGTTCAAATTGAGTGCTGAGGAAATAAAACTATTCAAGGAAACAGTCGCAGGGACTAAACCTTTACTACATGATATCGTTAGTCACTCACCACAACGACATCATCGAATAAAATCGCAATTTGCGGCAAAACGTTTGCTCCAAGAGCAACTCGATGTTAGTTATTACTTTTCCGATGAATATCAACCCCTTTTGGCAGAAGAAGGGCCTACTCGTTATCTACGACCCGATATAAATCCTTATGAATTAAAAAAACTACGTCGGGGTGATTATACGCCTGAACTGTTTCTCGATTTACATGGTTTATCTCAACGACAAGCTAAACAAGAAATTGCAGCACTAATCGCAGCTTGCTACCGAGATAATATCCATTGTGCCTGTATTATGCATGGTCACGGAAAACACATTTTAAAACAGCAAATTCCCCTTTGGCTTGCTCAACATCCTAATATCACTGCTTTTCATCAAGCCCCCAAAGTTTGGGGTGGTAGCGCTTCGTTGCTGATCCTGGTCGAAACCGATGAAACTCAACGCAGATAACAGCTAAAAGCAACTAGAAATGTGCAGCTAGTTTATTAACACTTTGCAAAATTTGAGAAGGTGCCCGTTGCCATCTATATTCCGCGTGCCGCATTTCCGTATTTATCTCTACATAAGCAATTGCAGAGGTTGCAAACATAGGTGGGATTTCTTGTGGGCATAAAGCCGATACCAAATAACCGACTAATGGCAAGTGTGAAATAATCAATGCTGTGCTTACACCTCCCTCGGCAAGTAATTGCAAATAATTAGCAATAGATTGCGGATCGCCATCAGGAATAAGTTCCGCTAATACTTCCTGTTGACCTGAATATGGCAATAATGGCTGCATTGCCTGATAAGTTTGTACTGCTCTTACATATGGGCTGGTAAACACTCGGTCGAAGACTGGATTTTGTTGTGCTAGCCAACTGGCCATTAATTTAGATTCTTCTATTCCTTTAAGAGTGAGTTCTCTTGCTGCATCATTAATTGTATTTAGAGTTGCGTCACCATGACGCATAATAAAAACTTGCATAATCCACCATTTGAGTAAAATATTTTCACCTAACCCCCTACATAGGAGCCCTCTAATTACTCGCTAATGTTGTTGTCGGAAAATATGCAGGGCAAGGCAACCCGAGATTCTGCACTAAAATCACAAAAAAAGGAACCGCTTTATTTTCATAAAAATCGAAAAAAAAGTTTATTTTATATTAAGTTAAATAGAAATTACGCTTAAGGCCATGAAATTAGTAAGGTTTAAAAGTACTAGCAATAAACGACTACTGATGAAATTTTTTATTTGATTTAGCCATTTGAATTAACCTTTCACAAGGAACAAAATTGTTACCATATTTCTGTGCCAATTGATGCATTATGTCAACAATATTCGCTATACCCTGTTGATCCATATATCGAAATGGTCCACCAGTAAAAGGAGGAAAACCAATTCCAAAAACTGCACCAATCTCACCATCATTTACATGACGAATAACCCCTTCGTCAAGACAACGAGTAGCTTCATTCAGCATCAGCATAATACAGCGCTGAACAATTTCCTGATCAGATAAAATTGTTTTCGGTTGAATATTAAGTAATTTATAAATGGTTGTGTCGACTTGACGCTGTTTTTTACACCAAGGCCAACTAATCTTATTTTTCTTATAAAGATAAAAGCCACGGCCATTTTTACGTCCCTTTCTATCATCTTCCAATATGATATTAAGTTCTGAAGGAACAGAAAATCGTTCGCCAAATTGTTCAACAAGCACCGGCATAATTTTAGTGCCTACATCAATTCCAACTTCGTCTAGCAAGGTCAATGGGCCAACGGGAAAACCAAATTTAACTAAAGCATTATCGATATGCTCAATTGATTCACCAGCTAACAGACAACGGGTCGCTTCAGCAATATAAGGTGCTAATATGCGATTAACATAAAAACCTGCACCATCAGCAACAACAATTGCAGTTTTACCCTGTTTTTTTGCCAATGCCACAGCAGTAGCAATCGTCTTATTACTCGTCTTACTATGAGGGATAACTTCAACCAATGGCATTTTATCGACTGGACTAAAGTAATGAAGTCCAATTATACGTTCTGGGTGTTTAGCAAACTCTGCAATTTTATGAATAGGTAACGAAGATGTATTAGAGGCAAAAACAACTTCATTTAATGTCATGGCCTCCACTTCTTGTACCATTTGACGCTTTAATGCTAAATCTTCAAAAACAGCTTCTACAATAATTTGTGCTTTTTCAAGGCCTTTATAATCTAATGTGCCTGAAATTAACATCATCTGTTGATCACGTGCTCGTACAGAAATGCGTTTACGTTTAACTTGCTCCGTTAAGCGATGCCAACTAAATTTTAATGCCTGATTAAGCCCACTATTGTTAATGTCCTTCACTCGAACAGGTAATTTTCCACGCGTTGCTGTCACATAGGCAATACCGCCTCCCATGAGACCGCCGCCTAACACACCCACCTGATGAATTGTAGCAGATTTTTCAAAACTACCCATTTCACTTTTTAGCGATGTCGAGCTAAAAAAAAGACCGCGTAAAGCAGCGGATTCTGGTGTCATTGCCAGCTCCCCAAAGGCTTTTGCTTCTGCTTCAAGCCCGGCTTGCATACCCTTTTCATAGCCAATAGTAACTACTGAAATCGCTTTTTCTAACGCTGGGTAATGACCTTTACTTTTTGAATTTGTTTTATTTTTAATTATGGCGAATAAGATATTTCTGATAATGGGTAATTCTGATAAACGCCGTCTAAGAGGCAAACATGCTTTGTCTTTTCTTCCTTTATCAATCCAGCTAATTGCCGTTTCCAATAAAATTTCGCTCGGAACAATATCATCAACTAAACCTAATTTTAATGATTGCTTTGGTCTTAATTGTCGACCAGTCAAAATCAAATCTAATCCATTAATTAAACCAATTAAACGAGGTAAACGTTGTGTTCCTCCAGAGCCAGGTATTAAGCCTAATTGCACCTCAGGTAAACCAAGACGCGTTTTTTCTGACAGAGTACAAATTCTTATATGACAAGCAAGCGCTAATTCTAATCCGCCGCCTAAACATACACCATCAATTGCTGCGACCACCGGTAGTGGATAATTTTCAAGCAGGGTGAATAATTTTTGCCCTGTCATAGCAAGCTGTGTAGCTTCTTCTTTTGTTCTACAATTGGAAATCATACTAATATCAGCACCCGCAAGGAAACACCCTGGTTTATTTGAAATAATAACGATACCTTTCAAACCCGCGATTGCTTGCGCCTGCTGTAATATCATATAAAATTGATCAACAAATTCAGCTTTTAATGTATTAACTTTTTCGCCAGGAACATCAATAGAAATAACACCAATATTGTTTTGTTGGACGGACAAATGAAATACCGGATAGCTAGTAATTGCAGGTAAGTTCTTTTCTTCATTTTTATTGGTTATCATTACTCAGCCTCCAAAATCATTGCTGCACCTAAACCGCCTGCTGCACAAGCGGTTGTTAACGCCAAACCACCACCACGACGATGTAACTCATTAAGTGTCTGTATCACCATACGAGCGCCTGTAGCAGCAAATGGATGGCCATAAGCAATAGAGCCGCCTAGTACGTTAAATTTTTCCATATTAATTTCACCAATTGCTTCAGATTGCCCTAATTTCTCTTGAGCAAATTTTTTGCTCGCAAACATTTTTATATTGGCTAATACTTGAGCAGAAAAAGCTTCATGCATATCAATTAGGGTAAGATCTTTTAAACTTAATCCAGCGCGCTTAAGAGCCAATGGTGTTGCATAAGAAGGGCCTAACAGCATGTCCTGCCATACATCAATAGCCGAAAAAGCATAACTACGGATATAACCTAATGGGGTTATACCTAATGTTTTCGCATTGGATTCAAACATCAACATTACGGCAGCAGCACCATCAGTCATTGGCGTACTGTTCGCAGCGGTAACAGTACCATGTTGACGATCAAAAGCGGGTTTTAACTTTGCATAAGAAGTAAGGGTTGAGTCTTTTCGAACATTATTATCTTCCGATAATGACTCTCGGAAAGGCGGTATATGGGCTGTCATAACTTCTTTATGTAATACACCACTATCCCAAGCCTGGGCAGCTAGAATATGGGAACGATGAGCAAAAGCGTCTTGTTCTTCACGACTGATATGATAGGTTTTTGCCATCTGTTCGGCAGTATCTCCCATTCTTAAACCTGTAGAATATTCGGCTACTGCGGGTGAGACTGGAAGAAAATCACGAAAACCTAATGTGCTTAAGAGTCGCAAACGTTGGCTTATTGATTTTGCTCTATTAAGGTTAACTAAAGTACTTGCCATTTTTTTAGTTACCCCAATAGGTAAAACTGATGATGAATCAGCACCACCAGCAATACCTACCTTGATGGTGCCTGCCATCATACTTTCAACAATATTGGTAATAGCCTGAAAACTAGTAGCACAGGCTCTAGAAATACTATAAGCATCTGCTGAAACAGGTAGCCCTGCCCCTAAAACAATCTCTCTAGCAATATTCGGCGCTTCAGGCATCTGAACGACTTGGCCAAAAACCACTTGATCAATAAATTGAGAATCAATACCACTACGAATAACTAATTCACGAACTACCATTTTGCCTAAATCGACAGCAGGTATATTATGATAAGCCGTTGCCTGTTTAGCAAAAGGAAGGCGTAACCCAGTAACAATTGCGATACGATCAGTATTCTTAACGTTGTAGTTCATAGCAGATCTCGCTTCCCTTTTTATAAAAAATGAAAAATGAAACTATAGTTAATCATTGCCAATACTTCACAGAGGTCTGATCTGATAATCAATTGTTATTCAAATGTAGTGAAAGAAAAATAATAAAAATTAAAAACTGAGAGGCGGCACACAAGATATGAATATTTATTTGTTAAACAAGTCAAAATATTGAGCACAGCTCAAGGATCAAATGCCTACAGAATATCTGTAGGCAGGGTTAAACTCAATTAACGTAAATTTAATTGAAAAATTAGCGTTTCAGCTTCACAACAAAAGGTAAAATTCGCTATTAATTTGACACCCTCAGCAATAGGCTGAATCTGATGTTCGATCTTACAAGGCTCCGATTCAACGGCGCGCGCTTTTTCCATCAACTGTGCTAACATTGTTTCAGCTTCATGTTGATTTAAAAAATTTTTTCAAAAGAAGCAGTACAATTTTGATTATCTATCACTGTACCCACATCAACACAACAGCAAGCAGCAGTTTCTTCAGCATGACAACGATTTTTAGCATCCGACATAATTATTTCCAACAATAAACATTAACAAAATATAATCATAACGCCAATTAACAAAAAGATACTAGTCACTATCTAATAATTTATAAAATATCAAATAGTTATTTGATCTAATATCCTATTGTTACCCTGTCTCAACCACTTCGCATAAATGATGCATCAATTTATGTTAAATAAATCACATTTTTACAAACAAATAACACATACGCGGTGAACATGCTTGTAATAAAACCGGTATTCAATTCTATACTCTGTCAACTGGTCTGATTTGCCATATTGGCATGGAGCCAATACAATTGCTGGCCTTTCTATTGCGACTAACAATGTCGCTCTTATCATAAATATAATTTAAGGGGTTTTGGTCATGAACCAGAAAAACCTGTTCAAACATACAATTTTGGCAATGGCTGTAAGTTTTATTTCAACAAATGCTAGCGCTGCTGGCTTTCAACTAAACGAATATTCCACCTCTGCATTGGGGCGTGCTTTTTCAGGCGAAGGTGCGATTGGCGATAATGCTAGCGTTGGTAGTCGCAATCCAGCTGCTATGATGTTATTCAATAACCCTGTGCTCTCTTTTGGTGCAATTTATATTAATCCTGACGTTGATATAAAAGGAAAATCACCTGTCACTGGTAACAGTACCACTTCAAGAAACATCGCTCCTCATGCCTGGATACCCAATGCCCATTTTATTTTTCCAGTAAATGAAAAATGGGCGGTTGGTTCTTCAATTACCACTAATTACGGCTTAGCCACCGAATTCAATCACAACTATAATGCCGGGCCTATTGGCGGCAAAACCGATCTGACCACACTTAACCTTAATTTAAGTGGGGCTTATCGGTTTAATGAGCATTTCAGTGCAGGTTTGGGTTTAAATGCAGTTTATGCCGATGCAGAAATTACCCGTCATATGGGGGAGCTTGGACGTCTAAAAGGGCTACCTGAATCAACCACTATTGCCAAACTTAAAGGTGATGATTGGGGATATGGCTGGAAAGCTGGTATTTTGTATGAATTAGATGAGAATAATCGTTACAGCTTTACCTATCGTTCAGAAGTTAAAATAAAGTTTAACGGCGACTATAGTAATGAGCTTCCCACATTCATACCTGGTGGTTTAGGCGGCAACAGCATTAAAGGTAAACTCAATTTGAATCTACCTGAAATTTGGGAAATCTCCGGTTATAATAAAGTCGCACCTAAATGGGCTGTTCATTATAGTTTAGCCTATACCAGTTGGAGTCAGTTCAAAGAACTGAAAGCCACCGCAAAAGATGACGGACGAGTTTTATTCAATAAACATGAAGGCTTTAAAGATGTTTTCCGAATTGCGTTAGGCACTACCTACTATCATGATGATCATTGGACGTTTCGTACTGGTATAGCCTTTGATGATAGCCCGGTGCCAGCTAAAAATCGCTCGATCTCAATTCCTGATCAAGATCGCTTTTGGATCAGTGCCGGTACGACTTATGCCTTTAACGAAAATGCTTCAGTTGACGTAGGAATTTCCTACATGCATGGTCAAAACGTAAAAATCAAAGAAGAAATGCCGGCAATACCTGCTAGCCCAGCTCTGCCGGCCTATGAATTTAAATCTAGTGGAAGCGCTTGGTTAGCTGGCGTTAACTTTAACTACAAATTTTAATTTTTGCTGAAAACATAAAAGGGATAGCCACAGCTATCCTTCCTAAAATCGGTTAGTAGGAAATATTTAGTGATAATAATCTTAAATCTTAATACCGTAGCAATACCAGCATCCACTAATTAAATAATAATAAATAATTCATCGAAGATGATGATTAGTAAAAAATTATATTATTAATTGCCTTTTTAATTTATAGAGAATCAAGTGACCGTGACCACACAAATCAATAAATCATCTGCTCGTTATTTTTTACCAATGAACATTTAAATTAAATATACCCACCTTTTACTAATCGATAGAATCCAAATCTTCTTCAATCACTGCGGCGTTAGGATTAATCGTCGGTTTCAACACACCTCCCTGCGCCTTAAAATCTTTATTTTGAAAATAAGCTTCCCTAATCATTAAATAAGGATCGGAAGAGTTTTGCAAAATACCATCAGAATCTAATAAAAGTGCCCGCTTTTCGATTCCTTCTAATACCCATTTTCCAGCTGACATCCAAAAAGTAAGGTAACTTAGCATCGGGTAAGCCTTATCAGCCCAATCGCCCCCATCTTCTCGTAAGGTAAAACTACCATAACCTGGCAATACCACATATGGACCATAGCCAACCTGATAATAACCTAAGGTACTACCAAAACGATTAGACTCTTGTTTAGCAAGTTTAGGATTAGCCATTGAAGCAATATCGATCAAACCTGCCATACCAAAAACACTATTTAGGAAAAAACGATTGAAATGTTTCATTCCTTGATAGATATCGCCACGTAGAAAATTATTCACCATACTTGCAGGCTCTTCCAGGTTAGCCAAAAAATTGACTAGACCATTACGAGCAGGCATAGGAACATAATCACGCCAGGCGACCGCAACTGGACGCACCACATAACGATCAAGCACATGGTAATTAAAATCAAACATTGTTCGATTAAAACTCTCTAGCGGATCAGAGCGCTGTTGATTATCAGTAGGTGTACTGGAACAGCTCGTTAGCAATCCTACTGCAAACAATACTCCGCATAAGCGATATGTTTTAAATCTTGTTTTTCTATTCAACAAAACACCCTCACATAGATTGTCCATTCATAATTATATATCCACATTAATTTAATCTTACTTACTTTTTTATTTAATGATAAGAATTTAATCACTATTTATCTAAGCATATAATGTGCAGGCCATTATTTGAAATAAGCAGATAGGTTAAAAAAACAAATAAATTACTCCAAGTTATAGACAAAAAATATTAACAAAAACAAAATAATAAAAATTATTCTCAATATGATGAAAACGGCATAATGTAAAATAGACAACTAAATTAAATAACAATAATTATTAAATCATTCATTAATTTATAATTTATAAAAACTATAAATTTACAAATAATCTATTTATATAACATAACTAACAAACAAACCAATTAAACACAAATCTAGTCATCAGCAATAAAATTAAACAAATGGCATTCAACAACTTGATTTTAATAGGGATTTAATAGTAGAATGAGTGGCATATTAAGATAAGTTAGATTAAAAAGATTTATGTCCTCTTAGTTAAATGGATATAACAAGCCCCTCCTAAGGGCTAATTGTAGGTTCGATTCCTGCAGGGGACACCATTAACATATTTGTAATAATTTATTTTAATCAACAAAAAGTTATAGTTACTCTCTCATATATTTCTTATTGTTAATTACCATCCCTACTCTATTTTGCGTAAATTTATCTTTCCCATGATTTGCAACTCACTTAATATCACTGAACATACGTTAAGCCTACTTGTATAATTAATATACTTTTATTTTGAGCAAAAAAATAACAAGGAGGTGTTATGCGTTTAGTTTATATTATTGAAAATATTATAAAAAAATATCATAATCGCCCTGCTATTGGCGAACGCGTTAAGCATTATATAAAAGATACTAAATCCAAGCGCATTGTTTGCCAATTAGCAGCAAAATATCAAACAATGACTTATAAACAATTATGGAATAGAGCTGAAAGTATTGCTAATGAATGGTATCACAATGACCAATACCCACTAAAAGCCGGTGATAAAGTAACTATCCTATCCTTTATTCATAGTGACTATATTGCTATTAATCTCGCTTGTGTTCAAATTAATGCAATTCTAGTTCCTCTACAAACTAATTTATCAAAAAAAGAATTAACACTTATTTTACAAAAAATAGAACAACAAATAATCGCAGCCAGCATAGAATACTTACCTATGGCAGTAGAGTTAGCCAAAAATAATAACTCAATAAAACGAATCATTGTTTTCGATTATGACCCTTCCCATGACAATGCAGAAAAACTAGAACAATTACAAAGTCAATTAACTATCAAAATCGAAGTATTAGCCAATATTATCCGTTTTGGTAGCCAGTTACCGAAAGTACCTTATCCCGAAAATAGTGATGATACATCCTCAATATCAATGATAATTTATACCTCAGGTAGTACTGGTGCACCCAAAGGCGCTATTTATACAGAAAAATTGGTAGCAAATATGTGGGACGCTAACCTATTTGCTAATAATACGAATAAAGAAAATACGACTATTCTGTATCTACCGATAAGTCATGGTTTGGCAAGCCAACTACTTAACAATCAGTTAGCTAGAGGTGGTACTTGTTATCTGGTCGCTAAAAGTAACTTATCCACGTTATTCGAAGATATTGCCTTAGCAAAACCTACTGAACTTTTATTAGTACCCAGGGTAGCTGAAATGATATTTCAACAATATCAAAGTGAATTAGAAGCTAGAAAAAAAACCACCAATGAACCACTGCTTGATAGCAAGCTTAAAAGAGAGATACGTATCAATATTTTTGGCGGTAGAATAACACATATAAGCTTTAGTTCAGGATCTCTTGCTAAGAAGTTAGCTGATTTCATTGAATCACTATTTGAAATAAAATTATATAATCAATATGGTAGTACAGAAACATTAGCTATCTGTAACAATAATAAGGTATTAAAACCACCGGTTGAGGATTATAAACTTCTCGATGTTCCTGAACTAGGTTATTATTCAACCGATAAACCTTATCCACGAGGTGAGTTATTACTTAAAACATCTACCATTATTCCCGGTTATTACAAATATCCTAAATTAAATAGCCAACTTTTTGATGAACAAGGTTATTATAAAACTGGAGATATCGTCAAAGAGACAGCAAAAGATCATTTAGTCTTTTTAGAAAGAAGAAAAAACGTTATTAAGCTTTCTCAAGGTGAGTTTATAACTACAACAATGCTTGAGACTTTGTATAAAGATAGCCCTTTAATAAAAGATATTTTTATTTATGGCAATAGTGAGTGGTCTTATTTATTAGCTGTTATTATTCCTACACCAGAATTATTATATCGGTATAATAAACAACAGAGCGAAATAAAACGATTAATTCACCAATCACTCGAAAAAATTGCTAAAGACGCCGGTTTAAAATCCTATGAAGTGCCACGAGATTTCTTAATCGATACAGAACCTTTCAGTCAGAAAAATAACTTATTATCCGAACTAGGAAAACCATTAAGGCAAAAAATTAAAGCTCATTATATTGATGATTTAAATAAATTATATCAAGAAATTTACAATAATAATTACTCTAATTTTTCACAACATATTAATAAAAGTAATATATTAGAAACCTTAATAAAACTGACTCAATATCTAGTAGGCTCTCCTGATATGGTTATTCATTCAGCAGTAACATTTCGCCAACTTGGTGGCGACTCTTTATCTGCATTACAATTTTCATTAGAAATAGAAAAAATTTGGGATGTCATGATCCCTGTCGATAAGATTGCCAATCCAACTTGTACACTAGATGATATTGCTGATTATATAAAATCAAATCAACATCTAATAAATTCACGTCCAAGTTTCGCTACTATCCACGGAATAGATAAGAAGAAAATTTATGCCAATCAATTAGCTTTAGATAAGTTTATCGATCCGGAAATTTTCCAACCAATAAAAAATTCTTCGCGATCCTTATCGAGCTTTCATAACATATTATTGACTGGAGCCAATGGCTATCTGGGAAAATTTCTTTGTTTAGCGCTACTCGAAGAATTAAATAAAACTGATGGTAAATTAATTTGTGTAATACGCGAAAAAGATAATGATAGTGCCAGGCAACGTTTAATTAATACTTTTAGTCCCCACAATCGCGAGTTAATGTTTAAATTTAAACAACTTGCCGATAAACATCTAACAGTATTCGCGGGTGATTTAACTAAGCCACAGCTAGGAGTTGATGAAAAAACATGGCATTATTTATCACAGACTATTGATCATATTTTTCACGCTGGCGCTTTAGTTAATCATGTACTGCCATATCAACATTTGTTTGAAACAAATGTGCTAGGTACAGCAGAATTAATTAAATTAGCGCTAGTCAATCAATTGAAACATTTCGTTTTCATTTCCAGCGTTATCGTTGCGATACCTTCCGATAATAATAAACCATTAAACGAAGATGATAATATATGTGATGCAATACCTTACCAAGAAATTTATAATCAATACGCGAATGGCTATGCTATTAGTAAATGGGCGAGTGAAATTTTGCTCCATGAGGCATATAACCGTTTTAAATTACCCGTTACCATTTTTCGCCCTAGTATGATACTGGCACATCGCCAATATGCTACTGAGCTTAATATTATTGATGTATTTACTCGATTATTATTAAGTATCGTTAATACTAAAATTGCGCCAAAATCTTTTTATCAATCAAATAGTAATCTCTCCCCTCATTATAATGGATTAGCGGTTGATTTTGTTGTTTCATCAATAATCAAATTATCAAAAAATAATGACAATCAGCAACTTACTTTCAATATGGTTAATCCACAAAATGATAAAGTGTCTCTTGACACGATTATTGATTGGTTAATTAATTCAGGGATTAATATTAAGAAAATAGATGATTATGAAGAATGGTATCAACAATTTAAATTAGCTATGCAAAAATTACCTAATAATTTAAAACAGTATTCTATGTTACCTGTTATTAGAAAATTAAAGCAGCCAGAAAAATAACTAGCAATTTTTGGCTTCTGCCTAATAAATTCTCTTCTGCTGTGGGAAATACAATACCAGCTATTACACCATCTTTAATTAGTAAATATATCTCTGACTTTAAAGCTCTAAATTTATTAATTTAGAATAACTTAATTAATTTTTTAACAAAACTATTAAATATGATTATGATTTTTGATTTAATAGCTAGCAGTAAATAATATAGCACCATAATGTTATGATGGTGCTTCTTGTAATAATTTTGTTCAAGATAAAAATAGTCTAATGAAATTTAACGACCTGCTTTTAATCGTTGAAAATAACTTTCATACAAAATATTAGCATTGCCCACATCATTCTGCCATTCTCCTTTTTTTAAGGTTTCTTCATCAGGATAGAGGGTTTTATCTGCCACAAGTTCTGCTGGTAATAATTGCTTGGCGGCTAAATTGGGCGTTGGATAACCAATTTGTTGCGCTACTTGAGCCGCAATATCAGGTCGCAGCAAAAAATTAATTAACTTAAGCGCCCCTTCAACATTTTTCGCATTGGCTGG
Organism: Arsenophonus endosymbiont of Apis mellifera; assembly: GCF_903968575.1. Classification (NCBI taxonomy): domain Bacteria; kingdom Pseudomonadati; phylum Pseudomonadota; class Gammaproteobacteria; order Enterobacterales; family Morganellaceae; genus Arsenophonus; species Arsenophonus endosymbiont of Apis mellifera. The sequence goes on from NZ_CAJCFU010000025.1 coordinate 61,972, forward strand.
GATCGCTAAACTATCCATCCAAAAAATGCCCCCTTCTTTCGGCCAAATAAATTGTATTGGGGCTCCTGATTGGCGCACTACATAGGCAGAACCATTCCATAGCATGCCGACATCGACTTCATCTTGTATAAAAGGATTAGCCGGATTATCAGAATTAAATGCCATGACATTTGGCATTAATTTTTTTAACTCTTCATAGGCTGTTTTAATCAATGTCGGATCGGTTGTATTACCTGAATGACCCAGCTTAAGTAGCGCCATTTGAAACACTTCCCGTGCATCATCAGTTAATAACAGTCCATTTTTATATTCGGGTCTCCATAAATCTGCCCAAGAGGTAATGGTTTTAGGATCGATAACCTCACTATTAATACCAATTCCTGTCGCTCCCCAAATATAAGGAATTGAATAATCATTTTCAGGATCAAATGATTTATGTAATAGATTTGGATCAAGGTTTTTAAATTGACTTAATTTACTTTTATCAATTTTTTGTAGCATGCCTTCCTTACTCATTTTCGCCACAAAATAGGTTGAAGGTACCACTAAATCATAAGCACCTTCAGTATAAGTTTTGAGTTTGGTGTACATACTTTCATTAGATTCATAAGTAGAATAAATGACCTTGATACCCGTTTCTTTAGTAAACTGATTAAGTAGCCCGGGAGGAACATATTCTGACCAATTATAAAAATAGACTACCTTATCATCAGCTGCTACAGCTGAGCCAATACTCGCGGCTATGATCCCTGCTGCAAGCCATGAGGAGCACTTTTTCATATAGTGTTTCCTTCATAAAACAATAGTGAGTGAAAACCCAATAGACTTTTTTGTCTAGGTAAAAAAGTTATTATATGGGCACCTGTAATTGGTAAAGCTTATAAATGCCATTTAGTGATGAATTTTACTAGAAAAAACTATTTCGGATTTTTAATAAAATAAAAAATAATAGCTAACCAAAATACAACTAATTAGCATACTGATAATATGCCAATACTTGCGATCCACCGCATTTAATTCTTGCACTAGCTTAATTGATATTTTTTACCGATTTTATTTTTAACATCCATTGACTCAGCAGTACAAGTATTAATGAAAATAGTAATAAAACTGTCGCTAGTGCATTAACTTCTGGTGAAATTCCTATTTTTACCATCGAATAAATTTTCAAAGGCAATATTTCATATGCTGGTCCAGTAACAAAAGAAGATACAACCACATCATCCATTGAAAGGGTAAAACTCAATAACCAACCCGAAATTACAGCTGGCAATGCTAGTGGTAAAATAATTTGCCGTAAAATAGTTAATTCACCAGCGCCTAAGTCTCGCGCAGCTTCTAACATTTTCACATCAAAATCCTTTAGCCGCGCATAAACAGTAATAACGACAAAAGGTAAACAAAATGTAATATGAGAGAAGAGTAAAGACCAAAAACCTAAAGAAATTCCTAACAACATAAAGACTAATAGTAATGAAATTGCCATTACAATATCAGGAGACATCATGACAACAAATAACATACCACTAACAAATGATTTTCCTCTGAATTGGTAGCGAAATAGAGCTACCGCTGCTAATGAACCAATCAAAGTAGTGCAACTAGCTGAAATCATTGCTATCGTTATTGAATGACCTGCGGCTTGTAATAAACTATCATTATTCCACAACATGTCATACCATTTTATAGTCAATCCTTGCCACACATTACCAAAGAGTGAGGCATTAAATGAATTAACAATCAAAATAATAATTGGTATATATAAATAGGCATAAATGATGGTGAGAAAACCACTTCGTAAAAAACGTCCAATCATGCCAAATCCATCTTTTTATTCAGCAAATTTGCAGCACGATAATAAACATAGAGTAGTAGACCCATCGCAATAGTTAATACAATACTAGTGGCTGCGCCAAAAGGCCAATCGCGCAAATTAAGAAATTGGCTCTTGATAACGTTACCAATTAATAAATTCTTTGCCCCGCCCATCAAATCCGCTACATAAAACAATCCCATTGCAGGTAATAGCACTAATAAGCATCCCGCTATTATACCTGGCATAGTTAACGGCACTATAATGCGTAAAAAAGTCTGAAATTTGTTAGCGCCAAGATCCCGTGCAGCTTCAAGACAGGATTTATCCAATTTTTCAATACTTGAATAAAGCGGCATCACCATAAATGGTAACAAAATATAAACCAATCCCAAAATGACGGCTTCTTGCGTATACATGATACGAATAGGTTTATCTATCAACCCAATCCAGAGCAAAAAGTCATTTAAATAGCCGCGGGTACTCAAAAAAATCTTCAACCCATAAATACGAATAAGTGAATTAGTCCAAAATGGTACAATCAATAAAAATAACATTAATGGCTGTAATTTTGGCGATAATCGCGTCAGAAGAAATGCAAATGGATAGCCAATGACTAAACAACATAATGTGGCAATAATTGCCATATTTAGTGAGTGGAACATCACCTCCACGTATAAGGGATCAAATAGCCGGGTATAATTATCGAGAGTAAAAACCATGTCGACTAAATTTGCATCATCACGGGTCAAAAAACTGGTAATAATGATCATTAAATTTGGTAAGAAGGCAAACAATAGCAACCATGAAACCAACCCAATAACGATAACATTTTGAAAAAATTTACGATTATTCTTCATCGAGAAGGACGACCTCCCAACTTTCTACCCATGTCACGGCAATTTTTTGTGCCAACGAGTGGTCTACATCCGGATCATCTTCATTGAAAAATTCACTCACCATCACCCGCTTACCATTGCTCATTTCTACTTCAGTATCAAGCATCATACCTTTATAGTTGCGTTCACGTACATGTCCAATTAGTCCGGTTGGCTGTTGTTCGTCGTCTATCTCTTTAACGCGTAAATCCTCTGGCCGCAATAAAACTTTTAATGGCTGACCTTCTGATACAGCAAGCTTGGTGTAAATATCACACTCATAGCCTTCAACATTGGCTCTAATACGCTGTTCATCGATACGATGTAAAGCAATCGCATCAAAAATATTAATTTCGCCGATAAACCGTGCAACGAATAAATTCTTTGGTTCTTCGTATATTTCACGGGGCGATGCATCTTGTTCAATATGCCCATCTCGCATAACTAAGATACGATCAGACATGGCTAACGCTTCTTCTTGATCGTGAGTGACATAAATAAAAGTGATCCCTAACTGACGTTGTAAGGATTTTAATTCACTTTGCATCTTTTTACGCAAATTATAATCCAGCGCCGATAAGGACTCATCTAATAAAAGAACTTTAGGTTTATTGATAACTGCACGGGCAATTGCCACTCTTTGCTGCTGTCCACCCGATAACTGATGTGGATATCTCTTGGCGAAATCTTCTAACTGCACCATACGTAGCACTTCTTCCACTCTCGGTTTTATCTCTTGAAAAGATTTTTTCTGCATACGTAAACCAAACGCAACATTATCAAATACCGACATATGGGGGAATAAGGCATAACTTTGAAAAACAGTGTTTACATGACGCTGTTCAGCCGGAATATCCGTAATATCCTGACCTTCAAGGAAAATATGCCCATTATCAACGTGCTCTAATCCAGCAATTAACCGCAAAATAGTCGTTTTACCACATCCTGAGGGACCTAATATAGTAAGAAATTGACCATCATTAATCGTAAGATTAAACTGTGAAATAATATTTTTGCCATCGAAACCTTTAGTTAAGGATTTTAATTCGATTAATGGTGTAAGAGAGGTTGTCTCAGTCATTTAAAATATCACTCTATCCCTTATAGTAATGCAGATAGAACCGCAACAGGAAAAAGACTGTATTAGCTAATCAGGAAGACTCCCAGCAATAGCCAAAACCAGTTGCGCCAATAAATTGAATAAAGACAGAATGATAAACGCAGCAACACAAAATTAAAAGCAATATCATCAGAAAAATGACAACATTAATCTTAATATATTAAATTAAACTTAAGCCTAAATAGGTAGTGGTCGAAAATAAATCTAATACTTCTATTTATTGCATGCCATCAATTAACACAAAAAATGATAAAGTGGGCTTACTATTTTCATTAATAATTTGCATAAATTATAACCAATAACTAGTGATTTATAAAAAACTCAATTTATACTATTGGCTTATTAAAACAATAAGTTAAAGTGAACCAAATTGCTCATGATAATTTATTTGACTGGCTATTTCCCTCAACTAGAATGAAAAATACGTAAAAAACGTTGATACCAGCAATATGGTGTAGGATGTACTAATGCATTCAAGGCGCGAGAATAATCCATAACTAATCCCGGCGTCCACGCCATGGATATCGCTCGCTGGCGAATTTGCGATGCAACCCATAATTCTGGCGCCAACAATAATTTCACCAGCGTTAAAAAATTGTTGCTTTTATCAGCCAGTACCCCCTCTAACGCAGCTTCTAGCGCATAAGCCACACTACTAGAGCAATTGCGGTAAGTTAAATTATAAAGCGCTCTTTGCCGATACTTTTGCCAAAAAATTGCCAAAGTAACCGCGTTATAATGATAAAAATGGATCTGAAAATCGGAGCGACACCACTGTGAAACTTCAGTGTCATAATCAGGCTAAAATTCACCAGCAACATTATTTTCTGCGGTAGCTTTTAATTTATTTAAAAATTCGGAAGGAGAACGATCAATATCATCGATTGGATATAAGCTAATATAAATCTGATGTCTGATCTCCAATGCCGCGTGACCAGTAGAAATAACACCATTACCATCAACAGCGGCAATGTAACGATTAATTACGGGGCGAGGTCTGGGCGGTAAATCAGCCGAGCCTTCTGGCGTCCAAATATGCACCGTGAGCGGTGAAGTATGAGACAGATTGATATTCGTTTGCTGCTCTGGCGTCAATGGCATAACTACATCTATGTTAATTTCTTGCTGTTCAAATTCTCTTTGTGATAATGCGCTATCAGCCATTAAAGTAAATATCGTTTGGCCATGTCGAATAACCCGTAATTTACTGGCGAAACGGATGGCAGATATTCCACTATGCATTAATAACACAGCCAAAACGATTGGAAATGTCGATTGATAACTAAGCGGATAAGGAAATAAGATCACCATAGCAAAGAATAAATAACATCCACCTAACCAAATAGTACGTTTCCATAGACGATGCCGAACCACTAAAGCAGACACAATGCTAAATATAGCAAGCAATAAATAATTAAAGCCTAACACTATTGATAAAATCAAATGGCTATAATTATCATCAATTAAAAGAGAAACAGATACCAGAAAAAATAATCCACCTTTGAGAAAAAGAATAAATTTTTGGCTGCCAATGCCACTATTGGCAACACTTAAGGTAATTAAACTCTCTATTAATGTGAATATACTTATCCAGACCACCGGAATATAACGCGTTTGTGCTACTTCATCACAAAATATCACTAAGCCCAATAAAGCCCATAATAACCCACCAATTAGCAACCAAATCGCCTGCTGGTGCATAAATTTTTTACCTAACAGTAAACAAGCAATTTGCAACATAGACAATCCGTTATAAATCAACCTTTGATTTTGAAAGAATTTCCCATTCACCTAATAGCATTGGATTGGTTTTATCAGCAATAGTAATTAATATTCGATCACGCACATTGAGCCATGCCCCATCTAACCCCTTTAACTGAAAACTAACCGGAATACCATGATAAGAGCTTACTAATGACCAATGCTCTTTTAACATTTCATGGGCTGAAATTTCAATCGCTTGTAATATATGGTGAACATCACTTTTCACCGGTAACGATGTGATTAATTTAATTTGTGGATCAAATTTTATTTTGTTTTCGTAAATAAATAGTTGGTAACGAATAAGGGATTTTGATGCTTGTTTTATCGTTCTTTCTACTTGAGATGCAGCAAGCAATGAAAGTAGCAACATAAAAATGGCAATAACGGACAGGTAAGTTTGAGCAAGTAATAGAGGCTCTTCTCTTAATAAACCAGGCAAAAAGAAAGGTCCATAGCCCTGTTCACAATAGAAAATAACAATGGTTCCCAACACTAATAATCCAATTCCTCGACCAAAATCTTGCAAAAACAGGATCAAAAGAATAATAAAAATAATGGGTATGCAAGCCAATATAATATTTAATGCTGAACCATAATGATAATTAATATAACCTTTCAGCCCTGTGATCTGATCAGAAAAAATTAACCAGCTACTGATTGCCAGCAATATTAACCAACATAATGTTAATAATATTTTTTTAATACTGTTAAGTCGCTTTAATGATTGTGGTTGTACTAAACCTAATAACATAGCGACGGCAAAATAGATACCTGACATATCGGCCAGCCAACTGGTAAGAAAATCATCTAAATTGATCTTCTCATCAAGAGATCCCAACAACAGGACACTCAACCAATTATCGATAGCACATACTACTGCTGAAATTATAATCCAAGTTATAATGGTATTTAATGGCGATTGATATTGTGCTAAATATCTTACAATAGAAGCAATTAATAATGGAGAAATAAGTAAACTAACTGCACTAATCATGCTCATCGCAGAAGAGACAATATCGAATGGCTCCAGATACCAATTGACCAAACTAAATAAAAGCAAAAAAGCCGGCCAAGCACGGACTGGTGATATTAAAAACGCCACAATACTCACACCAGCAGGAAACCATACCACAACTAGCGATTCATCATACGGTACTTGTACTTCCTTAGAAATAACAGCCGAAATAAAATAAATTAATGTCCAACTGAGGAATGTAAACCACCTAATATGACTGGAAATTTTCACCAGTCCTATCATCAACGCTTCTCCTTTATATTTTGCTAATAAAACTTTTAACAATCAGTAAATAATGTTTATTAGCGAAATAAAACTGTATTTAAATTTCAAGCACTAAAATAATGATATATATTAAACAAGTAGCAAAACTCAAAATTATTAATATTAAATTAGATTATTACTTTTTTATAACAAAGAAATGGCTTTGCGAAGCATTTAAAATATATTTTCCACTATTAAAGCTAGCCTAATTAAGTACTATTTTATTTAGCTATATGAATAAGGGCTTTGTTAAGAATAGATTAACAAGTACAATCCAATCATTTACTCAATAGCCAATAAGTCAGCATTTTATCTATCAAACGCTAATTTAATTAAATTTGCTAAAAATGAGCGAAAAATAAGTTTTAATTTCAAAGCTAAAACTATTAATTTTTGGCTAGTATTATCCCGGTTTGTAAAACTTTTGCAACATTATATGCACAATGCTGTAGATTTAGCTCTCCTTGCGCTAAAGCTGCTTGCTGTGATAACAGGCAGGGTAAAATACTAAATACAGCATTGATCCCTTGCTGGTAAACAGCTGCAATGTTTTTTCCTTGGATACCCACTATGGCGATAACGGGAATACCACTTTTAGCCGCAAGCTTAGCAATACCAATTGGCGCTTTTCCACCTAATGTTTGTCCATCCATACTTCCTTAACCGACTATAACTAAATCGGTCGTAGCTAATTCATCTTTAAACTGCATCGCCTGACAGACTGTTTCAATTCCAGAGCGCAATGTTGCATTGAGAAAAGCCAATGCCGCGATAGAAATTCCACCACCAGCGCCAGATCCTGGCAGATACCGATAATCAGTGCCAGTCATGGATTGAATAATATCGGCGTAATGAATTAAACCCTGTTCTAGATGGCTAACCATTTCGCGGGTAGCCCCTTTTTGAGGCGCAAATATTTTTGCCGCACCTTGTTCACCAATTAAGGGATTATTAACATCGCAGACTATTTCAATTTGACACTGTTGCAATCTGCTATCTAAAGTTGATAAATCTATCCGTTGCAGTGCAACCATTTCTTTAGCAACAAGTTCTAATAAGTGACCATCTTTACGATAAAAGCGGGCGCCCAACGCCTGCATCATACCAATACCACCATCCACCGTAGCGCTTCCTCCAACAGCTAAAATGATCTTTTTAACGCCGTAATCAAGCGCAGCAAGTATTAATTGACCGGTACCAAAACTAGTTGTCAATAACGGATTACGCTGGTCTAAAGGAACTTGCATTAATCCACTGGCTGCCGCCATTTCTATCACGGCGGTATCACCATCATTTAGTAAGCCATAATAAGCTTTTACGGGAGTTTTTAAAGGCCCTGCTACGGTCACTTCAATACGTTGCCCCCCTTTTGCAGCAATAAATGCATCAACTGTGCCTTCCCCACCATCAGCCATAGGAAAACATACATATTCGGCTGCTGGAAAAACGGCCATAAAACCAGCTTTGATCGCACATGCCGCCTGCTTAGCCGTCAGACTTTCTTTAAATGAATCCGGGGCAATAATTATTTTCATTTTCACTACCATTAAAAATTAAATAACATAACCTGCTATTAGCTGATCGTCATGACTGAGGCCATTTCATTTATTTGATGATAAAATAATAACGTCTGAAATTTTGTTAAATCATGTCAAGACAGGAGACAATATGTACCAAACTATTTTAGTCCCGATCGATCTGTCTGAAGAGACCTTAACGCAAAAAGTTGTTCCCCATATTAACGCGCTAAGTCAAACGGATAATCCCGATTTCTATTTTATCTCTGCTATTTATGCGCCTTCTTTTTTCATTGCTAGCAAAATTGTCTATTCTAAACAGCCAATTCGCAATGACGATGAAATTGTGCAGCAAGCTCTACAAACCCTACAAAGTATGACAAAGAAATTTGCTATACCAGAAGAAAAAGTACACTGTTTAATTAAAGCAGAACCACCAAGAGACGCTATTTTAGAAATTGCCGATGAAGTTAACGCTGATTTGATTGTTATTGCCTCTCGCCGGCCTAACTTTAAAACCCATTTACTAGGTTCAACCGCTGCCGCAGTGGTGAATTACGCTAAAATTCCGGTTTTAGTGATTAGATAAACACGGTTGAGCGGGAATAATCATCCCGCCTAGCTGGTAATATCACTAATTAATTATTATTCTTATTTTAAGAGAAATCATCCATTGGTATATATGATTAAATCACATAATTAATTTTTGCCAAATCTATTACTGGCTTGACCTTAAATAAGTTAAAGGTGCTATATGAGAGAATACAAAGTCGTTATCATCGTGGGTAGCTTGCGAAAAGGATCATATAATAAAAAACTGGCTAACGAATTAATCAAACTGGCTCATCCACAAATCCAATTTTTTTCGTCGAAATAGGAAAACTGCCACTCTATAATCAAGATGATGATGAACAGCCAAGTAAAGTGGTGCAAGATTTTAAACAACAAATCGCCGATGCTGATGGCGTTATTTTTGTCACTGCTGAATATAATCGTTCTATTCCTGGCGTATTAAAAAATGCCCTCGATCAAGGTTCTCGACCTTATGGAAAAAACGTGTGGGCACAAAAGCCAGCAGGCGTTATCGGTACTTCACCTGGCGCCATGGGAAGTGCACTATCACAACAACATTTAAGAAATGTGTTAACTTTTCTCGATATGCCAACACTAAATCAACCAGAGGCTTTTATCCAATGGAATGAGAATATTATTGACAAGCAAGGTAATTTGCTGGAAAGAACGAAAGTATTCTTACAAAAATGGCTGGATGCTTATAGCCATTTTCTAAAAAAACAACTTAATTAATTGAATTAATATTCTAAAATCAAAGGCTGATCAATTACAAAAGTCGCCTTTATTACTTTATGAATAATAACAAATTACTCACCAAAAATTAAAATTGATCACTTAATGTAAAATAATCTATAAATTTAATAACTTAAATATCTTGTTTCTCTTTTAATTAAATTCAATTCCCCACAATATTGATAAATTTTACTTGCTTATTTTGCTAATTTCTTTGACCTATAAACTATTATCAAAAAATCAAAAGGCCATTTTTGTGAGTAATTTAACTTGTTCTTATATAACAACAGATGCAAATTCTGCCGTTGCTTCTGTTGCATACCGACTCAATGAAATTATCGCCATTTATCCTATCACCCCTAGTTCCAGTATGGCTGAGCAAGCAGATATATGGGCAGCGGATAATCGAAAGAATATTTGGCAAGACACACCTAAAATAATTGAGATGCAATCCGAAGCAGGTGCCATTGCGACAGTACACGGTGCCCTACAAACCGGAGCACTGGCTACCTCATTTACCTCATCTCAGGGATTGTTATTGATGATCCCAACACTTTATAAGCTCGCCGGCCAATTACAGCCTTTTGTGTTACATGTCGCCGCCCGAACTGTCGCCACCCATGCATTATCTATTTTTGGTGATCACTCCGATGTGATGGCCGTACGTCAAACAGGTTGTGCTATGCTATGTGCTAATAATGTGCAACAAGCCCAGGATTTTGCCGTTATTGCACAAATATCCGCTCTGAATAGTAGATTGCCATTTATCCATTTTTTTGATGGTTTTCGTACCTCACATGAAATCAACAAAATTCATCCAATCTCCGATGAAATACTGCAACAACTAATACCTGAAAAAGCGATACAAGAACATCGTCAACGCGCTTTGTCACCAGAGGCACCCACTATCCGAGGAACCGCAGCCAATCCAGACACCTATTTTCAAGCTCGCGAAGCGATTAATCCTTGGTATCTTGATGCTTACCAGCATGTCTTAAATGCCATGCAGGTCTTTGGTAATGTTACCGGGCGTTACTACCAACCGTTTGAATATTATGGCCATCCTGATGCTGAACGAATCATCATTTTAATGGGTTCAGCGGCCGGAGCTTGTGCTGAAGTTATCGATCAACTGTTAACACAAAATGAAAAAGTCGGCATGGTAAAAGTGCATCTTTTTCGCCCTTTTTCTGCCCAACATTTTCTTAAAGTGGTGCCACTAGCAGTAAAATCTATTGCGGTGCTTGATCGAACTAAGGAGCCAGGGGCACAAGCGGAACCGCTGTTCCTGGATATTATGACGGCATTAGCGGAGTCTTTTAGCCAGGACCAACGTGATAGATTACCTAATGTTATCTCGGGTCGCTATGGTTTATCCTCCAAAGAGTTTGATCCTGACTGTGTGATCACCATTTTTCACCAACTTAAACTGACTAAACCCAAAACACGGTTTACTATTGGCATTCAGGATGATGTCACTGGACTGTCTTTACCGATTATTAAAGCATCACTCCCTAATACCCACAAATTAGCCGCCCTATTTTATGGTTTAGGTAGCGATGGCTCAGTATCCGCAACAAAAAATACGATTAAACTTATTGGCAACCATACCCCTTTATTTCCACAGGGATACTTTGTTTATGACTCTAAAAAAGCAGGTGGGTTAACGGTTTCACATTTACGTATTAACCCCTATCCCTTCTATTCATCATATCTTATTAAGCAAGCAGATTTTGTCGGCTGCCATCAGTGGCAATTTATCCACAAATACCAGTTAATTGAAAAATTAAAACCAGGTGGTATTTTTTTAATCAATAGTCCTTATAGATCTGATCAAATCTGGCATCATCTGCCGCAGGAAATACAATATTTGTTACGACAAAAACAGGCACAATGCTATACCATCAATGCTTATCAAATCGCCCGACAATGCCAATTAGGTGGTCGTATCAATACCATTATGCAAACGGCTTTTTTCTATTTGACCCAACTATTGCCTATGTCTGAAGCAAAGCAGCAATTAAAAGAGGCAATTAGCCAAAGTTATAGCAAAAAAGGGGCTGATGTCGTTGAAAATAATATTAACGCCGTTGATCTCACCATCAGGGCAATAAAAAAATTTGATTTACAGGAGATTGATATCACCAGCCTTTGCCGACCCGCAACGGTAGCTCATAATGCCCCTGATTTTGTAAAAAACGTAACCGCAAAAATGATCGCAGATTTAGGTGATACCCTTCCCGTGTCAGTATTTCCACCCGATGGTAGCTGGCCAACAGGCACGACAAAATGGGAAAAACGCAATATCGCCGAAACGATCCCTATTTGGCAACCGGCTCTATGTACCCAATGTAATTATTGTGTTGCCGCCTGTCCACATGCTGCGATTCGTGCAAAAGTCACTTCTGCCGAAATACTGGCAGCTGCACCGCCTAGCTTACCCTCTTTAGCCGTTAAATCACGAGATATGCGAGGACTCAATTATGTACTACAAGTCGCGCCAGAAGATTGTACTGGCTGTAATCTTTGTTATGAAGTTTGTCCGGCTAAAGATCGGCAAAATCCACAAATCCGCGCCATTAATATGCAGCCTCGGGTTGAACATCTAATAGAGGAAAAAATAAATTTTAATTTTTTCCTGCAAATTCCCGATATTGCCCCACATCAACTAGAACGTATAGATATTCGGACTTCACAATTAATTACACCGTTGTTTGAATATTCAGGAGCTTGTGCCGGTTATGGTGAAACCCCTAACATTAAATTACTGACTCAGTTATATGGTGATAGGCTACTGATTGCCAATGCCACTGGCTGTTCATCTATTTACGGTGGTAATCTTCCTACTAGCCCCTATAGCAAGAATAACGAGGGGCGAGGACCCGCATGGGCAAATTCCCTCTTTGAAGATAATGCAGAGTTTGGTATGGGATTTCGTTTAACATTAGAGCAGCATAAAAAAAGAGTCTCTCGTCTGCTAAATGGCTTAGCTAAACAATTACCGATTACACTAATTAATCAACTACAGGATGATTCTTTATCAATTGAGTTAAAGCGTCAATTAATTGTTCAATTACAATCATTACTGAATAAAATCAATACCGCTGAAGCCCAACAATTAAGCACCGATGCTCACTATTTGATTGATAAATCAGTATGGATCATTGGTGGAGATGGGTGGGCCTACGATATTGGTTATGGTGGCTTAGATCATGTACTCAATAGTGGTGAAAATATCAATGTTCTGGTGCTAGATACACAATGCTATTCCAACACAGGTGGCCAACAATCAAAAGCAACGCCAATTGGTGCTGTAACTAAGTTTGGTCAAAATGGTAAACAAAAGAGCCGTAAAGATCTGGGAATAACCATGATGATGTATGGACATGTATTTGTAGCACAAATCGCTATTGGTGCTCAAATGAATCAGACTGTTAAAGCTATTCAACAAGCAGCCGCCTATTCTGGCCCTTCATTGATTATCGCTTACAGTCCTTGTGAAGAGCATGGTTATGATCTTGCCTATAGTCATGAACAAAGCAAACAGCTTACAGCAGCTGGATTTTGGCCATTATATCGTTTTGATCCACAACGTAGACAGGCAGGAAAACCGGCGTTAATACTTGATTCAAGAGCACCGACAGCATCGCTAACGGATATCTTACAAAAAGAGCAGCGCTTTTCTCAATTAACCAGACAATTCCCTGAACAGGCGGAAATACTGGCCAAGCAAGCAGAGATAGCGGCACTTAAGCGCTACAATTTACTTGAATTACTTGCCAAACAGGATACTAACTAACATCACATAGGTCACGATCCTACAGATTAAAAAAACAGCATTAAGCAATAAAGCCGCTAAACTAATAAGCGGCTTTATTAACATTAATTGATGGTTAATAATTATCCCATTTACCGTTTAGGAATAATTAATACCTGTCCAGGGTAAATTTTATTCGGATCTTTCAACATCGGCTTATTTGCTTCAAAGATTTGCTGATAAAGATTGGCATCACCATAAACTTTTTTTGAAATAGCACTTAAGGTATCACCCGCTACTACTGTGTAGTGCTGAACATCAACACTACCACCGCCAGTATGATCTTCAACCTTTTCAATACCAGCAACATTGCCTAGCGCAACCAAAATCTTATTTTTCATGTCAGCAACAATGCCTTCACCCGAAACGGTGACTTTACCATTATCATCAACATTAACATTGACCTGATCCGCCCCTTTGATCCCTAGTGAATCAAGATGTTCTTTCAGTTTTTTTTCTTTATCATCTTTAGTCGCCGTAGCAGGATCCCATAGTTTGTCGCCGGCGCTTTTTAAGAAATCAAATAATCCCATATAACCTCCATCACTTAGTTTTGAGGAAATAAATCTAAGCCTCAATCTATTAGATAATAAATTAAGCGCTCAAGCTACACACTATCCACTTACTCTATTTTTATCTAATAGTTTTTCAAGTAAATAAATATATCTCTATGTTAATGATTGTAGAATGATTTGCTCAATTTCGCCAAAGTTGGGTAGCAAATCATCGTTGCTGAGGTAATATCGATGGTGGGTCGTACAGGATCACTCGGCCTACGGCCTCGCCCTGCGGGTCGTTGTGCAAAGCACAACGCTGTCTCGCTACGCTCGGCTCGAACCTACACAGCTTCTCATCCTGTACTCGCATTGCAATATATTATTTTAGTTTTGTTGGAAAGTATGAAGAATTTTTTAGATGGTGGGTCGTACAGGATTCGAACCTGTGACCAATTGATTAAAAGTCAACTGCTCTACCGACTGAGCTAACGACCCATCTGA
>NZ_CAJCFU010000026.1:0-29612 GCF_903968575.1 Arsenophonus endosymbiont of Apis mellifera
TGTCTAAAGAAAAATTTGAACGTAAAAAACCGCACGTTAACGTTGGTACAATCGGCCACGTTGACCATGGTAAAACAACTTTAACCGCAGCAATCACTACCGTATTAGCGAAAAAATATGGTGGAAATGCGCGAGCATTTGATCAAATAGATAATGCACCAGAAGAAAAAGCGCGCGGGATCACCATTTCTACTTCTCACGTAGAATACGATACCCCTAGCCGCCATTATGCCCACGTAGATTGCCCAGGCCACGCAGATTATGTAAAAAACATGATCACCGGTGCGGCACAGATGGACGGTGCAATTTTAGTGGTAGCAGCAACCGATGGCCCAATGCCACAAACACGTGAGCATATCCTATTAGGCCGCCAGGTAGGAGTTCCTTATATCATCGTTTTCCTAAACAAATGTGACATGGTTGATGATGAAGAGTTGCTGGAACTGGTTGAAATGGAAGTACGTGAGTTGCTTTCTCAGTATGATTTCCCAGGAGATGACACGCCGGTAATCAGAGGTTCAGCGTTGAAAGCGCTGGAAGGCGTTGCAGAGTGGGAAGAGAAAATTATTGAGTTAGCCGATGCGTTGGATAGCTATATTCCAGAGCCAGAGCGTGCGATAGATAAGCCATTCTTGTTGCCAATTGAAGATGTGTTTTCAATCTCAGGCCGTGGAACGGTAGTAACAGGTCGAGTAGAGCGTGGTATAGTAAAAGTTGGTGAAGAAGTCGAAATAGTAGGGATTAAAGAGACGACGAAAACTACGTGTACGGGCGTAGAAATGTTCCGCAAACTGTTGGACGAAGGACGTGCAGGAGAGAACGTAGGTGTATTATTACGTGGTACAAAGCGTGAAGATGTAGAGCGAGGTCAAGTATTGACCAAACCAGGTTCAATCAAACCGCATACTCAATTTGAATCAGAAGTCTATATTTTGAGCAAAGATGAGGGCGGACGCCACACGCCATTCTTTAAAGGTTATCGTCCCCAGTTTTATTTTAGAACGACGGATGTCACGGGCACAATCGAATTGCCAGAAGGCGTGGAGATGGTAATGCCAGGCGATAATATCAACATGAAAGTGACGTTGATAGCGCCAATCGCGATGGATGAAGGGTTGCGTTTTGCGATCCGAGAAGGCGGTCGTACAGTTGGTGCGGGTGTCGTGGCTAAAATTATTGCTTGATCTTTAAAGCAATAATTGTAAAAAGGGCATCATCTGGTGCCTTTTTTATACTAGCTTAGATAACTTAAGAACCTATCTCATCAATAGTTTATATGGTCAATTATTGGTGAGATAGGCTCTGATATAAAGAATTATTGGATGTCTCTCAATAGTTGAATGTCATACTGGTTTATGGCGTAAAGTGAGATACAATAGTGGTATGTTTTATTTCGGTCAAATTTGAATTGTTTTACGAGGCAAATTGACTTTTTATTATATCATAGTAACGGGTTGATTTATGAGTGCGAATAGCGATGCTCAAGAAAGCGGACGTAGTTTTGATGTAGCAAAATGGGTATTAGTCGCGATTCTTTTAGTTATTGCTATTGTTGGTAATTATTATTTCCGACAATACAATCTTGCATTACGTGTCATAGCAGTTGTTGCTATTGCCGCGCTTGCTGGTGGCATTGCATTGTGGACAGCAAAAGGAAAAGCAACTTTAGCATTTGCTCGCGAAGCTCGTATTGAAATGCGTAAAGTCATTTGGCCAACGCGCCAGGAAACATTACAGACAACATTAATTGTTGCGGCAGTTACTGCCGTTATGGCACTAATTCTTTGGGGATTAGATGGTATACTGGTGCGTTTAGTTTCATTTATTACAGGCCTGAGGTTCTAAAATGTCTGAATCCCCTAAAAAACGCTGGTATGTTATTCAAGCATTTTCTGGTTTTGAGGCTAGAGTGGTCCAGTCATTGCGTGAGCATATCAAGTTACATGCTATGGAAGATAAGTTTGGTGAAGTGATGGTGCCAACGGAAGAAGTGATGGAAATCCGAAGTGGCCAACGTCGTAAAAGTGAACGAAAATTCTTTCCCGGATATGTTTTAGTTCAAATGACCATGGATGATGATAGCTGGCATTTAGTGCGTAGTGTACCACGTGTTATGGGTTTTATTGGTGGTACACCAGATCGCCCAGCTCCTATTAGCGATAAAGAAGTTGATGCGATTATGAATCGTTTGCAGCAAGTAGGGGATAAGCCACGACCAAAAACCTTGTTTGAGCCAGGAGAAATGGTTCGTGTTAGTGATGGTCCATTTGCCGACTTTAATGGTGTGGTTGAAGAAGTTGACTATGAAAAGAGCCGACTCAAAGTATCGGTTTCTATTTTCGGTCGTGCAACACCGGTAGAGTTAGATTTCAGTCAAGTAGAAAAAGTGTAATACACTTGACAACTTGCTTGTAAAAGGCGGGAAATTTGGCTACAATTCCGCGCTTTTATTTTTTTATGGCCTGAAAATCGTACAGGTCATTATATACACAGGGGAGCTTCATAATTGAAGCGACATTACCCAATTAGAGGAAATTATGCATGGCTAAGAAAGTACAAGCCTATGTTAAGCTGCAAGTTGCAGCAGGCATGGCTAATCCTAGTCCACCAGTTGGCCCGGCTTTAGGTCAGCAAGGTGTGAATATCATGGAATTTTGTAAAGCGTTTAATGCTAAAACAGATAGCTTAGAAAAAGGCTTGCCAATTCCAGTTGTAATTACTGTCTATTCAGACCGTTCATTTACATTCATAACCAAGACACCACCAGCCGCTGTATTACTGAAAAAAGCAGCAGGTGTTAAGTCAGGTTCAGGCAAACCAAATAAAGAGAAAGTTGGCAAAGTAACCAGCGCACAAATTCGTGAAATTGCAGAAACTAAAGCTGCGGATATGACAGGGGCTGATATTGAAGCGATGATGCGTTCAATTGAAGGTACTGCTCGTTCCATGGGCTTGGTAGTGGAGGGTTAATCAATGGCTAAACTAACCAAGCGTATGCGCACTATCCGTGAAAAAATTGATGCAACTAAACAATATGATATTTCTGAAGCAATTACACTTTTGAAAGAATTAGCGACTGCTAAATTTGTAGAAAGCGTGGATGTTGCAGTTAATCTCGGCATTGATGCACGTAAATCTGATCAAAATGTTCGTGGTGCAACGGTTTTACCGCATGGGACAGGTCGTTCTGTTCGTGTTGCTGTATTTACTCAAGGAGCCAATGCTGAAGCAGCAACCGCTGCTGGAGCTGAATTAGTTGGCATGGAAGATCTGGCTGATAAAATTAAAGCGGGCGAAATGAACTGCGATGTTGTTATTGCTTCGCCAGATGCAATGCGCATTGTTGGCCAGTTAGGTCAGATTTTAGGCCCTCGTGGCTTAATGCCAAATCCTAAAGTTGGTACCGTAACGCCTAATATTGCTGAAGCGGTACAAAATGCCAAAGCGGGACAGATCCGTTATCGTAATGATAAAAACGGTATCATTCATACCACTATTGGTAAGGTTGACTTTGACGATAGTAAATTAAAAGAAAATCTTGAAGCACTACTGGTTGCGTTGAAAAAAGCAAAACCATCTTCTGCTAAAGGTGTTTATATTAAGAAAATTAGCCTATCTACCACAATGGGGGCAGGCGTTGCCGTTGATCAAGCAGAATTATCTGCTTCAGCGTAATTTTTTGAATATTATTTTTTGCTTTACCTTTATGTTAAATTTGTATAGAATTTGACGCCCTATGTTTGTTATCTCTATTTTAGTAGTGATAACAAACTCTGAATTTAGGTTGGTGCCTGGCCTTATCCAGGCCCCGTCCAAGACCGTAGGTGTAAGTAATTACTTAATATCCTACGTAGACGGTGACAGAGCCACTAAGATTAATTTCTGGATTCTGCTCACCGTATTTTAACGCTCAAACATATGGGATGTTTTGAGTGATGTGAGTCCCGGGATAACCCGGTTAATCCAGGAGCAAGAAGCTAATGGCACTAAATCTTCAAGACAAACAAGCGATTGTTGCTGAAGTCAGCGAAGTAGCCAAAGGTGCGCTGTCTGCAGTTGTCGCGGATTCCCGCGGTGTAGCTGTAGATAAAATGACTGAACTGCGTAAAGCAGGTCGCGAAGCCGGTGTTTATCTTCGTGTTGTTCGTAATACGTTGATGCGCCGTGTTGTTGAAGGTACTACTTACGAGTGCCTTAAAGAAGCGTTTATTGGTCCAACCTTGATTGCTTTTTCTAAAGAACATCCGGGCGCAGCAGCTCGTTTGTTTAAAGAATTCGCCAAAGCGAATCCAGCATTCGAGATTAAAGCAGCAGCCTTTGAAGGAGAGTTTATTCCAGCGAATCAAATTGATCGTTTGGCAACTCTTCCAACTTACGAAGAAGCAATTGCGCGTCTGATGTCAACCATGAAAGAAGCCTCTGCAGGTAAATTGGCTCGCATTATGGCGGCACTACGCGATCAGAAAGAAGCTGCTTAAGTTTATTTCTGTCGTTGCTTTTTAACGTATAAAATATTTCTGAATTTTAGGAACCCTTGTTATGTCTATAACTAAAGAACAAATTCTTGATGCAGTTGCAGCCATGTCTGTAATGGATGTTGTTGAGCTGATCACTTTGATGGAAGATAAGTTTGGTGTTTCTGCTGCGGCAGCAGTAGCGGTTGCTGCACCAGGTGCAGCTGAAGCAGCTGAAGAAAAAACTGAATTTGATGTTATCTTGTCTGCTATCGGTGCTAACAAAGTTGCGGTTATTAAAGCTGTTCGTACGGCAACTGGTTTAGGGCTAAAAGAAGCTAAAGACATGGTAGAATCAGCGCCAGCAACAATTAAAGAAGCAGTAAGCAAAGAAGAATCTGAAACATTGAAGAAATCGCTGGAAGAAGCGGGTGCTTCTGTTGAAATTAAATAAGCTTTGCTTTAAGTTGGCAGCCTGATTTTATAGGCTGACGGCTGGTGATTTTTTAGTCACCAGCCTTTTTGCGCTATAAAGTGTATTAGGGTATCAGTAATATTTCACACTGTTTAGTTACTGAGTTATCCTTTCAATGCTTTTTGCTATTGACGACTTAATATACTGCGTTTATGACTCTGACAATTAAAACTTGGTAGTTATATAATGCAATGAAATGATTTAAGAGTAATAGCAATAAGTATTATGGAAAATAATCTGTTTTCCGTTCCAAAAAATAGTGTTGCAGATGCTGTCCTTTAGGACGGACAGAGTGGGCCACTGATCAGCAAGCTGAGGAACCCTATGGTTTACTCCTATACCGAGAAAAAACGTATTCGTAAGGATTTTGGCAAACGTCCGCAGGTTTTGGATGTTCCTTATCTTTTATCTATCCAACTTGACTCGTTCGCTAAGTTTATCGAGCAAGATTTAGAAGGTCAGAATGGGCTGGAAGCAGCATTCCGTTCTGTATTTCCAATTCAAAGTTATAGCGGCAATGCTGAATTGCAATATGTTAGCTATCGTCTTGGTGAACCTGTATTTGATGTTAAAGAATGTCAGATCCGTGGTGTCACTTATTCTGCTCCTTTACGGGTTAAACTACGTCTCGTTATTTACGAGCGTGAAGCACCAGAAGGCACAGTAAAGGATATAAAAGAGCAAGAAGTTTACATGGGTGAAATTCCACTCATGACAGATAATGGTACTTTTATTATCAATGGTACAGAGCGTGTTATTGTTTCTCAATTACATCGCAGTCCTGGCGTATTTTTTGATAGTGATAAAGGTAAAACCCATTCTTCAGGTAAGGTATTATATAATGCACGTATCATTCCTTACCGTGGTTCATGGTTAGATTTTGAATTTGACCCTAAAGATAATCTTTTCGTTCGTATTGATCGCCGTCGTAAATTACCGGCAACCATTATTCTACGTGCGATGGATTATGGTACCGAAGAAATCCTCAATCTCTTTTTTGAGAAGACGATTTTTCAAATCCGTGATAATAAGCTGTTAATGACGTTAATACCCGAACGTTTGCGTGGCGAAACAGCTTCTTTTGATATTGAAGCCAATGGTAAAGTCTATATCGAAAAAGGTCGCCGCATTACTGCACGTCACATTCGTCAGCTAGAAAAAGACAAAATCACTAGTATCGAAGTGCCTGTTGAATATATTGCAGGTAAAGTGGTAGCTAAAGATTATATTGATGAAAGTACCGGCGAATTGATCTGTACGGCGAATACAGAGCTTTCTCTGGATATATTGGCACGTCTAAGTCAAGGTGGTTATAAAACCATTGAGACCTTATTTACTAATGACTTAGATCACGGGGCATATATTTCAGAAACATTGCGTACTGATCCAACCAATGATCGTTTAAGTGCGTTAGTTGAAATTTACCGTATGATGCGCCCAGGTGAACCACCAACTCGCGAAGCGGCAGAAAATCTGTTTGAGAACTTATTCTTTTCTGAAGAGCGTTACGATCTTTCCGCGGTAGGACGGATGAAATTTAATCGTTCACTTGATCGTGATGCGATTGAAGGCTCAAGCATCTTAAGCAAACAAGATATCATTGATGTGATGAAAAAACTCATTGATATTCGTAATGGTAAGGGTGAAGTTGATGATATTGACCATTTAGGTAACCGCCGTATTCGTTCGGTTGGTGAAATGGCTGAAAATCAATTCCGAGTTGGTTTAGTGCGAGTAGAGCGTGCGGTTAAAGAGCGTTTGTCATTAGGTGATTTAGATGCATTAATGCCACAAGACATGATTAACGCGAAGCCAATTTCTGCTGCGGTTAAAGAGTTTTTTGGCTCAAGTCAATTATCGCAGTTTATGGATCAGAATAATCCACTGTCGGAAATCACCCATAAACGTCGTATTTCAGCATTAGGTCCAGGTGGACTAACACGTGAACGCGCAGGCTTTGAAGTTCGTGACGTACACCCAACCCACTACGGACGTGTATGTCCCATTGAGACTCCTGAAGGGCCGAATATCGGCTTGATTAACTCATTGTCTGTCTATGCACAAACCAATGAGTATGGCTTTTTGGAAACACCTTATCGTTTAGTGCGGGATGGTATCGTAACTGATGAAATTCATTATTTGTCAGCGATTGAAGAAGGCAACTACATCATTGCTCAGGCGAATACTGTTTTAGATGATGATGGTCGGTTTGTTGAAGAATTAATCACTTGCCGCAATAAAGGTGAATCCAGCCTATTTAGCCAAGATCAAGTAGAATATATGGACGTTTCAACCCAACAGGTTGTGTCTGTTGGTGCTTCATTAATTCCATTTCTTGAGCATGATGATGCTAACCGTGCATTGATGGGTGCGAACATGCAGCGTCAAGCAGTACCTACGTTACGCTCAGATAAACCCCTCGTTGGAACGGGTATGGAACGAGCCGTTGCTGTTGACTCTGGGGTAACAGCAGTTGCTAAACGTGGTGGTACTGTCCAGTATGTAGATGCTTCACGTATAGTTATCAAAGTTAATGAAGATGAGATGTATCCTGGTGAAGCCGGCATTGATATTTATAATCTGACAAAATATACGCGTTCAAATCAGAATACTTGTATTAATCAGATGCCATGTGTTGCGCTGGGCGAGCCGATAGAGCGCGGTGATGTTTTGGCTGATGGACCATCGACCGATTTAGGTGAATTGGCACTTGGTCAAAATATGCGCGTTGCGTTCATGCCCTGGAATGGTTACAACTTTGAAGATTCTATTTTGGTCTCTGAACGAGTGGTACAAGAAGATCGTTTTACTACCATTCATATTCAGGAATTAGCTTGTGTATCGCGTGATACTAAGTTAGGGCCAGAAGAGATTACTGCAGATATTCCTAACGTAGGTGAAGCTGCACTATCTAAATTGGATGAATCAGGTATTGTGTATATCGGCGCCGAAGTAACGGGCGGCGACATTCTGGTTGGTAAGGTAACACCGAAAGGTGAAACGCAATTAACGCCAGAAGAAAAATTATTGCGCGCTATTTTTGGTGAAAAAGCTTCTGATGTCAAAGATTCTTCACTGCGGGTACCTAATGGGGTATCAGGAACGGTTATTGATGTACAAGTCTTTACCCGCGATGGGGTAGAGAAAGATAAACGTGCATTAGAAATTGAAGAAATGCAGCTTCGTGATGCGAAGAAAGACTTAACTGAAGAGTTGCGTATCTTTGAAGCCGGTTTATTTGCCCGTATCAGAGCAGTACTAACTAATGGCGGTATTGAAGGTGACAAGCTGGATAAATTACCGCGTGAGCGTTGGTTAGAATTATCGTTGAAGGATGAAGAAAAACAAAATCAGTTAGAGCAATTGGCTGAGCAGTATGATGAGCTTAAAGCTGAATTTGAGAAGAAGCTAGAGGCTAAACGTCGTAAGATCACACAAGGTGATGATTTAGCGCCAGGCGTATTAAAAATCGTCAAGGTTTATTTGGCAGTAAAACGTCAAATTCAACCAGGCGATAAAATGGCTGGTCGTCATGGTAACAAAGGGGTTATTTCCAAAATTAACCCAGTTGAAGACATGCCTTACGATGAAAGTGGTAACCCTGTTGATATCGTTTTGAACCCACTGGGCGTACCATCACGTATGAATATTGGTCAGATTCTGGAAACCCATTTGGGTATGGCTGCGAAAGGTATTGGCGATAAGATCAATACCATGCTGAAACAACAGCGTGAAGTAGCCAAATTGAGAGAATTTATTCAGAAAGCTTATGACTTAGGAGATGATCCTCGTCAAACAGTTGATCTCAGTACCTTTTCTGATGAAGAAGTTCTGCGGTTAGCACATAATTTGAAGAAAGGTATGCCAATTGCAACACCGGTCTTTGATGGTGCAAAAGAAAAGGAAATCAAAGAACTATTGACTTTAGCTGAGTTGCCGACTTCTGGTCAGATTACATTGTATGATGGCCGTACAGGAGAGAAATTTGAACGTCAGGTGACAGTTGGTTATATGTATATGCTGAAACTGAATCATCTTGTAGATGATAAAATGCATGCACGTTCAACAGGCTCCTATAGTCTGGTTACTCAACAACCGTTGGGTGGTAAAGCACAGTTTGGTGGTCAGCGTTTTGGTGAGATGGAAGTTTGGGCTCTGGAAGCATATGGCGCCGCTTACACCTTGCAAGAAATGCTTACCGTTAAATCCGATGATGTGAACGGACGTACTAAGATGTATAAAAACATCGTAGACGGCAACAATCAGATGGAACCAGGGATGCCGGAATCTTTCAATGTATTGTTGAAAGAGATCCGCTCGTTGGGTATTAACATCGAACTGGAAGACGAGTAATAAGTGATGTTGTAAAGCCTAGTAGCGACTAAGCTTTACAAATTGTTACACTGGGTTTAGGAGGAAGTGGCTAAAACCGCTTCCTCGCAGGTTTAACTCCGACAGGAGCCATTCCGTGAAAGACTTATTAAAGTTTCTGAAAGCACAGACTAAAACCGAAGAGTTTGATGCGATCAAAATTGCTCTGGCCTCTCCAGATATGATCCGTTCATGGTCATTTGGTGAAGTGAAAAAGCCAGAAACGATTAACTACCGAACGTTCAAGCCTGAGCGTGATGGTCTTTTCTGTGCGCGTATTTTCGGGCCAGTTAAAGATTATGAATGTTTGTGTGGTAAATACAAACGATTAAAACACCGAGGTGTGATTTGTGAGAAATGTGGTGTTGAGGTCACTCAGACTAAAGTACGTCGTGAGCGTATGGGTCATATTGAATTGGCTTCACCGACAGCACATATTTGGTTCTTAAAATCATTACCATCACGAATTGGTTTGTTGCTTGATATGCCTTTGCGTGATATTGAGCGAGTACTCTATTTCGAATCCTATGTTGTGGTCGAAGGGGGTATGACAAGCTTAGAGCGTGGACAGATCTTGACCGAAGAGCAATATCTTGATGCTTTGGAAGAGTTTGGTGATGAATTTGACGCTAAAATGGGCGCGGAAGCGATCCAATCTTTGCTAAAAAATCTTGATTTAGAGCAAGAGTGTGAAGTTTTGCGTGAAGAGTTAAATACAACTAACTCTGAAACTAAACGTAAGAAATTAACTAAGCGTATCAAACTACTAGAAGCATTTATTCAGTCTGGTAATAAGCCTGAGTGGATGATTCTGAATGTATTACCGGTATTACCGCCGGATTTGCGTCCGCTTGTTCCGCTAGATGGCGGCCGCTTTGCTACTTCTGATTTAAATGATTTATATCGTCGCGTTATTAATCGTAACAATCGTTTAAAGCGTCTATTGGATTTGGCGGCGCCTGATATCATTGTACGTAATGAAAAACGCATGCTACAAGAAGCGGTTGACGCATTGCTGGATAATGGCCGTCGTGGACGTGCGATTACCGGCTCGAATAAACGTCCGCTGAAATCTTTGGCTGATATGATCAAAGGTAAACAAGGGCGTTTCCGGCAGAACTTACTTGGTAAACGGGTTGATTACTCAGGCCGTTCCGTTATCACGGTGGGCCCTTATCTTCGCTTGCACCAATGTGGTTTGCCTAAGAGAATGGCATTAGAATTATTTAAGCCATTTATTTATGGTAAATTGGAGTTACGTGGATTAGCGACAACGATCAAAGCGGCTAAGAAGATGGTTGAGCGTGAAGAAGCGGTCGTCTGGGATATTCTCGATGAAGTGATTCGTGAACATCCAGTGATGCTAAACCGCGCGCCAACACTGCATCGTCTCGGCATTCAGGCATTTGAACCTATTCTGATTGAAGGTAAAGCTATTCAGTTACACCCCTTAGTGTGTGCTGCTTATAACGCTGACTTTGACGGTGACCAGATGGCTGTTCACGTCCCGCTGACTTTAGAAGCGCAGTTAGAAGCACGTGCCTTAATGATGTCGACAAATAATATTTTGTCGCCAGCCAGTGGTGAACCTATCATTGTACCTTCTCAAGACGTGGTGCTTGGTTTGTACTATATGACACGTGATTGTGTAAATGCTGAAGGTGAAGGCATGGTATTGTCTGGACCGAAAGAAGCTGAACGGGTTTATCGTGCCGGCTTAGCATCCTTACATG
Source organism: Arsenophonus endosymbiont of Apis mellifera (assembly GCF_903968575.1). NCBI lineage: Bacteria > Pseudomonadati > Pseudomonadota > Gammaproteobacteria > Enterobacterales > Morganellaceae > Arsenophonus > Arsenophonus endosymbiont of Apis mellifera. Next base: position 11,034 of record NZ_CAJCFU010000026.1, read on the forward strand.
CTCGCGTTAAAGTACGTATTACAGAAGAAGTGCGTGATGGTGAAGGTAATGTTGAGACTGGAACTCAGTTAGTTGATACTACCATTGGTCGCGCTATCTTATGGATGATCGTACCAAAAGGTCTGCCATACTCATTGGTTAATCAGCCGTTGGGTAAAAAAGCAATTTCTAAAATGCTTAATACTTGTTACCGCGTTTTAGGTTTAAAACCAACGGTTATCTTTGCCGACCAGATCATGTATACCGGTTTTGCTTATGCTGCGCGTTCCGGGGCTTCTGTTGGTATTGACGATATGGTAATACCGGAGAAGAAAGCCAGCATTATTGCTGAAGCTGAAGCTGAAGTTGCTGAGATTCAAGAACAGTTCCAGTCGGGTTTAGTTACTGCGGGCGAACGTTATAACAAAGTTATTGACATTTGGGCTGCGGCTAATGAGCGGGTCGCAAAAGCGATGATGGAAAATTTATCCACTGAAACCGTTGTTAACCGCGAAGGCCAAGACGAGCAACAAGTTTCGTTTAACAGCATCTTTATGATGGCTGATTCTGGTGCGCGTGGTTCTGCGGCACAGATCCGTCAGTTAGCGGGTATGCGTGGTTTGATGGCCAAGCCAGATGGTTCAATTATTGAGACACCCATCACAGCTAACTTTCGTGAAGGTCTGAACGTATTGCAATACTTCATTTCAACACACGGTGCACGTAAAGGTCTAGCCGATACAGCCTTGAAGACAGCAAACTCAGGTTATCTAACCCGTCGTTTAGTTGATGTTGCACAAGATTTGGTTGTCACTGAGGATGATTGTGGTACTCACGATGGTATTTTAATGACCCCGGTTATTGAAGGTGGTGATGTTAAAGAACCTTTACGTGAGCGTGTCTTGGGTCGAGTCACAGCAGAAGATATATTAGTACCGGGTACAGCTGATATTTTAATACCACGTAACACCTTATTAAGTGAAAAATGGTGTGATGAACTGGAAGCCAACTCGGTTGATAGCGTAAAAGTGCGCTCTGTTGTAAGTTGTGAAACTGACTTTGGAGTCTGTGCGAAATGTTATGGACGAGATTTAGCGCGTGGTCATATCATCAATAAAGGTGAAGCAGTTGGTGTTATTGCTGCTCAATCAATCGGGGAGCCGGGCACACAGTTGACAATGCGTACGTTCCACATTGGTGGTGCGGCATCACGTGCTGCTGCGGAATCGAGTATTCAGGTACGTAACAAAGGTAATATCAAACTGGTTAATGCCAAGTTTGTAAAAAATTCTGAAGGTCACTTAGTTATCACTTCTCGGAATACAGAATTACGAGTGGTAGATGAATTTGGTCGAACCAAAGAAAGCTATAAAGTACCATATGGCGCACACCTTAATAAAGGTGATGGTGACGGAGTTAATGGTGGTGAAACCGTTGCGAACTGGGATCCACATACCATGCCGGTTATCAGTGAAGTTGCGGGTATTATTCGTTTCTCTGATATGGCAGATGGACAATCTATTATACGTCAGACCGATGAACTAACGGGCTTATCATCAATTGTTGTGCTTGATACAGCTGAGCGTACGGCGGGTAGTAAAGATTTACGTCCTGCATTGCGTGTTGTTGATGCGAAAGGCAATGATGTATTAATTCCGGGTACTGATATGCCAGCGCAATATTTCTTGCCTGGTAAAGCGATTGTTCAATTGGATGATGGTGCGGCGATTAATATTGGTGATACCTTAGCTCGTATTCCACAAGAATCTGGTGGTACTAAGGATATTACTGGTGGTTTACCACGGGTTGCAGATCTATTCGAAGCGCGTCGACCAAAAGAACCGGCTATTCTGGCTGAAATTAGCGGTATTATTTCTTTTGGTAAGGAAACTAAAGGTAAACGTCGCCTAGTGATCACACCAATAGATGGTGGTGATGCATACGAAGAGATGATCCCTAAATGGCGCCAGCTTAATGTCTTTGAAGGTGAGCGAGTTGAGCGTGGTGATGTGATTTCTGATGGTCCAGAATCACCACATGATATTTTACGTTTGCGTGGAGCGCATGCTGTTGCTCGTTATATCACGAATGAAGTTCAAGAAGTTTATCGTCTACAAGGCGTTAAAATTAACGATAAACATATTGAAGTTATCGTTCGGCAGATGTTACGTAAGGTGACCATTGCTGATGCTGGTAGCTCTGAATTTTTGGAAGGTGAACAAGTAGAGTACGCCCGCGTGAAAGTAGCGAACCGCAAATTAGAGCAAGATGGTAAAGTACCGGCAACCTTTAGTCGTGATCTGCTAGGTATTACCAAAGCGTCTCTAGCGACAGAGTCCTTTATCTCAGCAGCGTCATTCCAGGAAACAACCCGTGTGCTTACTGAAGCTGCGGTTGCTGGAAAACGTGATGAACTTCGTGGTTTGAAGGAGAACGTCATTGTTGGTCGTCTAATTCCTGCTGGTACAGGTTATGCATATCACCAAGATCGGATGCGTCGCCGTCACATGGTTAATGAACCTGTCGAGTCATCACAAGTTAGTGCTGATGAGGCAACGGCGAATTTGGCAGAATTGCTAAATGCGGGTTTTGGTAATCAAGACCATGAATAATGCAGCTTGATCTGTAAAAAATGCCCTCATAATGAGGGCATTTTTATAGCTATATTATGGAGAATATTAAATTAATGATACGCTGCCGTTTTATTACTTTATATACATTGAGTATTTTTATTTCTTTTTTTCTCAGTTTTCCACTGTATGCGGAAAACAACATGGTTCCATTGTTTGAAAAGCGTCCGAATGCTGAGTTCAGTAAACCTATGAAAGTTAACCAAGACAGTGTGATTTATGCAGTCGTGGGAGGAAAAATACGGCAAGCTGGTTGGTTATTGAAAAATTCGCTTTTACTCATGCAACCGGGGAAAAATAATCTTTACCGTTTTCATTTTGGTAATAGTGATGGTTATATTACTCAGCAAAAAGCTTCTGAGGTAAAACAAAATCAGTTTCCAACGGATACTTTAAAACTATTAGATAAGCCCGTTTATGACTATTTAGTGACGACAAAACAAACCGCCATCTATTAAGATGCAGATGAGAAAAGCAAGATTATTGGTTTTCTCTCCGCCAATTTACGTTATCCAGTGCTTAATCAGATAGCGAAGAAGGTTAAGCACAACTCAACACCAATGAGCTCTTGGTTTATTATTGATCTTGGCGGTAGACTAGCTTTTATTGATGGTGGGGATGCTTCATTAGATAAAGGGATCCCAATTCTGACTTATCACCATTTACTGCCTAATAATGAAAATAAATTATTTCGTCATACCTCAACCACCACTTCAGTAGCAGCCTTTAAGGCACAAATGGCTTACTTAAAACATGCGGGTTATCAAACAATTACGTTGGATGAAGTTGATGGTTATTTAAAGAAAAAAATTAATTTACCAGGTAAGGTAGTCAGTATAACCTTTGATGATGGTTTAAAATCTGTTTATCGCTATGCTTATCCAATCTTAAAAGCTCACGGTCAGTTGGCAACGCTATTCGTTATCTCCTCACGTATTAAATTTCATGATCAAAAATGGGATCCGAATGGTTTACAATTTATGAGCAGACATGAGTTGAAAGAGAGCCGTGATGTCTTTGACATTCAATCTCACTCCCATTTTATGCATAGATTAGATAATAAAAATCAACCGATTATTTTTAGTCGATCATATCGTACGGTAAAACTTGATTTTAGCCGTTCCCGGCGTGAATTAGCACCGTTTAATCCCTTTCAACGTTACTTGGCCTATCCTTTTGGTGCATATAATAAACAAGTAATGGAAGCGGCCGAGGCTTCGGGTATGATTTTGGCATTGACGACTATTCAAGGTAAAGTGAAACTGGGTGATAATCCTTATGCCTTAAAACGGTTATATGCATTGCGCGATGATCCCATAAAAAAGTTTGCGCAAATGGTGGGTAATGGGCAGCAACAAATTATTAATAAAGACATTATTGTTGATCAATAAAGACGAGTTATTAAGATATCACTATAGATTAGATCGTGAATAGGCAAAGTTTTATTCTATTTCGTAAGTTGAAAGCAACTAATTAAAAAATTAACAGCTTGATTGAGCAAACGGGTTGTCACCACCAATTAAGGTGGTGTTTTATCAACGTCCTAAATGGTTGTCCCAATCTTTCCAAACAGGTTGAAGTCCAGCATCGATAATGACTTTAGCGATGGTTTTTGCGCTGCGGTTATCATAGGTAGCAAATTGCTCCAGTGCTTGATGATGTTTAGCATAACCACCAGGTTGGGTTCTTGAGCCAGCGCTAAGATTATTGATAACCAGTGGAATAATGTTATCACGAAAAAAAGGCGATTCACGGGTGGATAATGAAAGCTCGACTTCGGGCGCCAATAAACGGAAAGCGCAAATTAATTGCACTAATTCTGCTTCCTGGATAGTAGATGCAGGCTTAATACCACCAATACAGGCGCGTATTCTTGGGAAAGAAATAGAGTAACGGCTTTTCCAATATTTTTTTTGTAGATAAAATAGATGGTTTGCTACTAGATAATAGTCAACCCGCCAATTATTGGATAATCCGATTAGTGCCCCTAAACCAATTTTATCAATACCGGCCTGACCAAGGCGATCGGGTGTTTCTAGCCGCCAAAAAAAATCTTGCTTTTTTCCACGTAAATGGTGTTGCTGATAAGTTGGTTGATGATAAGTTTCCTGGTATACCAGTACACCATCTAAGCCAATTTTTTTCAGCTCTCTATATTCCGCTATTGTTAATGGTTGAACCTCCATTAATAGCGAACTGAAATATTGTCTAATTAATGGTATATATTGACGGAAATAATTCATGCCCACTTTACTTGGGTGTTCACCAGTTACAAGCAATAAATTATTATATCCCATGGAACGTATCGCCTCGCATTCTGCAATAATCTCTGTTTCGTTAAGCGTTTTTCGTTTGATCGGGTTGTGCATAGAAAAACCACAATAAGTACAATCATTAGCACACAGATTAGACAGATAGAGTGGTACATAAAGGCTAACAATATTGCCAAAACGCTGGCGGGTTAATTTCTGCGCTTTTTGAGCAATAACTTCCAAATAAGGATAGGCTGCGGGTGAAATGAGAGCCATAAAATCATTTAATGACAGTCTATCTGCGCAAATCGTTTTTTCAACCTCTTGAGGTGATTTACTGTTAATTTGTATTACCAGTTGATGCCAATCAAGTTGCTGATAAATTTCAGTAAAAGACGCCATTATTGAAATGCCTCAAGGAATTGTGTTAAAGGGCTAGAGGGTGCGGCTTGCTGCTGTTGCGCTGCAAGTCCGGCAGTTTGTACTATATCACCTGCTTCAATGGCAATACGAAAGGCGTGTGCCATGGCAACCGGATCATTAGCAACGGCAATAGCGGTATTTACCAGTACCGCGTCGGCTCCTATCTCCAAGGCGGCTAATGCATGACTGGGTGCACCAAGTCCTGCATCAACAACAACAGGGATTGAGGCTTGCTCAATTATAATTTGTAGAAAATCATAGGTAATTAATCCTTTATTGCTACCGATAGGTGCACCAAGAGGCATCACCGCAGCGCAACCTACCTCCTCTAAATGTCGGCACAAGACAGGATCGGCACTACAATAAGGTAAAACAATAAAACCTTCTTTTACCAACAATTCAGCCGCTTTTAACGTCTCAATTGGATCAGGTAATAAATATTTTGTATCGGGGTGGATCTCCAATTTTATCCAATTTGTGGCTAAGGCATCACGAGCTAAGCGGGCAGCAAATAGAGCTTCTTGTGCATTTTTAGCACCCGAAGTATTCGGTAATAATTTGACGCCAATTTTTTGTAATGGTAGCAAAATGTCATCATTTTTATTAATTAAATCAATCCGTTTCATCGCCATGGTGACTAATTGACTACCAGAAGCTTGAATGGCCTGGATCATCAATGATGAATTTGCGAATTTTCCGCTACCGAGAAATAAACGTGATTGAAAAATGGTATCAGCAATTTTTAACATAATTTAGCCTCCGGCAATGGCCTGGAATAACAGGATCTTATCTTGATGGTTAATATAGTGATGATTCCAATCTTCACGCGGAATAATGATCTGATTAATTGCTAGCGCAATACCTAACGTATTAAGTTTCAGCTGATCAAATAACTGGGTGATCGTGATCGAACTGTTAATTTCGATCATTCGATCATTTAGCAAAATGTGCATATTTATCTCCTGGTTCCACACACTAAACAGCTTTTCGCTTTGCTAAGTTGCAAGGTATGCCAGCTATATTGTTTACCATCGAATAATTTCAGTTTTCCACTGAGCGATGAGGGTAAATGGACTAATAATTTAATGGCTTCTAAGGCTTGCAGCGAGCCGATAACGCCAACAACCGGTCCTAAAACTCCGGCCTTGTGACAGTTACGATAAGGTTCATTCATATTAGGATAAAGACAAGCGTAGCAGCCTTGGTTATAGGAAGGTTCAAGAACTAATAATTGACCGTTGAAACCTACCGCACTACCACTAATGAGTGTCTTTTTTTCCACCACACATGCCGCATTAATTGCCTGGCGAGTTGACATATTATCAGTACAATCCAATATCAGATCCGTATCGCGAACCAGCGTTCGCAGTGAATGATAGTTTTGTTTTTTGGCAAAAGTTTTCACTTTGGTTTGTGGATTGAGCTGATTAAGTTGTTTTGCTGCTAATGTGACTTTAGGCTGAGAAATATCTTGTGTATGGTAAAGAATTTGTCGCTGTAGATTTGAAAGATGTAGTTTATCATTATCGGCCAACCAGAGTTCACCGACCCCGGCAGCAGCTAAATAAAGTGCCGCCGGTGAACCAAGTCCACCCAATCCGACAATAAGCACTTTGCTTGTTGTTAATTTTTGTTGACCTTGATAACCGATTTCTTCAAGTAATAGTTGGCGGCTATAGCGCATAAAAATAGCATCATCAAGCATGGCTCATTTCCTTACCTTCAATGAGATAGAGTAACTGAGCAACAACTTTCGGCCAGTCAGGCGATTTGGTGATCGCACTAACCATGGCAATACCTCCTACGCCTGTTGCAAGCACTGCGGGAACACGAGCTAAAGTAATACCGCCTATAGCAATAGTTGGGTGATCTGGTGTGACATTTACTTGCTGTTTTAGGCTAATTAATCCTTGTGGTGAGGAAGACATTAATTTTGTACTAGTAGGAAATATATGGCCTAATGCAATATAAGAGGGTCTTAACTGCTTTGCTCTGGCGAGTTCTTGTTGATTATGGCTTGAAATTCCTAAGCGCAAGCCCGCTTTTTGTAGGCGATTTAGATCAGCGAAATTAATATCTTCTTGCCCTAAATGGACACCGTAGGCACCATGTTTTATAGCTAACTGCCAATAATCATTAATAAATAGGCGGGCTTGATATCGTTGGCTTAGCATAATAGCCTGCTTAATATCTGCTTCAAGGTTGTTGGCTAATGGATTTTTGATCCTTAATTGAATAGTGGTAACGCCGGCGTTAAGCAAGCGCTTGATCCACTCGACAGAATCAACGACTGGGTACAGACCAAGTTTCTGTTCTGTCGATGCAAATGCGTGCTCAGGCCATTTTGTCATCGGAAATTGTCTCCATGCTGTGGTATAGCTCGCTGCCCTGGGTGCGAAATGTTGCCGACATTTGTGCCATTTGTGCAGCATGTTCACGGACTTGTTGCGAAATTTTCATTGAGCAAAATTTAGGCCCACACATTGAGCAAAAATGGGCCACTTTACCCGCTGCTTGTGGCAAAGTTTCATCATGGTAGGCACGTGCGGTTTCAGGATCGAGAGCGAGATTAAATTGATCTTGCCAGCGGAACTCAAATCGTGCTTTGGATAAGGCGTTATCTCGAATTTGCGCCCCAGGATGGCCCTTAGCGAGATCAGCAGCATGGGCGGCAATTTTATAGGTAATCAGTCCTTGTTTTACATCTTCCTTATTAGGTAAGCCTAAATGTTCTTTTGGCGTGACATAACAGAGCATGGCACAACCAAACCAACCAATTAAAGCCGCTCCGATACCCGAGGTAAAGTGATCATAACCAGGTGCGATATCGGTGGTTAAAGGCCCTAAAGTATAGAATGGCGCTTCATGACAATGGGTTAATTCTTCCGTCATATTACGGCGGATCATTTGCATTGGGATATGCCCCGGTCCTTCGATCATAACTTGAACATCATATTGCCAGGCTAGCTTAGTTAATTCGCCTAATGTATATAATTCAGCAAATTGCGCTTCATCATTGGCGTCTTGTAAAGAGCCTGGTCGTAATCCATCGCCAAGGGACAAAGATACATCGTAAGCAGCACAGATTGCACAAATTTCCTCGAAATGACTATACAAAAAGTTTTCCTGATGATGGGACAAACACCATTTTGCCATAATTGAGCCACCGCGAGAGACAATACCAGTCAAGCGATTGGCGGTCATTGGCACATAGCGTAATAAGACACCGGCATGAATAGTAAAATAATCTACCCCTTATTCGGCTTGCTCAAGCAGGGTGTCGCGAAATATTTCCCAGCTCAAATTTTCTGCAACGCCATTGACTTTTTCCAATGCTTGGTAGATGGGCACAGTACCGATAGGAACAGGGCTATTACGCAACAGCCATTCTCTCGTTTCATGGATGTAACGGCCAGTCGATAAATCCATTACGGTATCGGCTCCCCAATGCGTCGCCCAGATTAGTTTTTCAATTTCTTCTTCAATCGATGAAGTGACTGAGGAATTACCGATATTAGCATTAACTTTTACCAAAAAATTTCGACCAATAATCATTGGCTCGGCTTCAGGATGGTTGATATTGGCTGGAATAATGGCACGACCAGCAGCAACTTCTTGTCGAACAAATTCAGGGGTAATGTTATTTGGCAAAGTAGCACTAAAGCTTTGACCTGGATGCTGTTGAGTTAATATTTTACTATTGATACGCTCCCGTCCCATATTTTCGCGGATCGCAATAAATTCCATTTCAGCTGTGATTATCCCTTGACGAGCATAGTGCAATTGCGTGATGCTTTTTCCGCTTTTGGCTTTTAATGGTTGTGGCCGGTGATTGAAACGAAGATAATTCAATCCGGCATCAGCGAGTCGTTGTTGGGTAAAATAGGAGCTTGGCTTTTTAACTGGTTCAGTATCATTGCGATCGAAGATCTAATGTTGGCGGCATTTTTTTAAACCCACTTTAATATCCACCGTAACATCAGGATCGCCATAGGCACCTGAAGTATCATAGACCGGTATTGCCTCATTCTCTTCAAACAATGGATTATCTTTTGTACCGCCAACCAAGGTCGGTGAAAGTTGAATTTCACGCATAGGAACTTGGGTATTATAGTGATAACCAGTTAAGTAGATCCGTTTTGAGCCGGGAAAGCTGATATTTTGTAGATTATCGAGAAAACGTTGTGTCGCTTCACGTTGTACTTTTCGTGGGGAACTGGTATTTGTGGTAACACCTATATCACTGGTTGCAATAATATTCTTAGACATAGCAAATTCCTAAAATCATTACAAAGAGTTTACATAAAAGAGATAAATTGTATTGAGAAATTGCTTGTCTGGAGCTCGGTGAGAGTAATAGTATAATAATTGCGCTACTTACTTTTGATAAGTCATAATCGCAGGTTGATTACTCTTGTTCCCTTCGCAGGTATTAGCCTGATCAGGTTCCGCGGATCCCGAATTAACGGTCTCAGCCTGTAGATATTGTTAAACCTACTAGGCACTCCGACAAGATAATGCCAGTATATAAGAGAGATAATGAAAACTGCAATGGATAACTTCTTCATCAAACAACCTTTAGTCAGAATAGTTACTCGATATTGATGAAAATGGGTTAGCCTATATTAATTAGGATCAAGCAAGACATATTTTTAAAATTCACCGAACAATAAAATATAGAAGAACTGAGCTATATGATTAGAAAACAATTAGCCGGAACAGAAACAGGTTGGTGGGTTGTTAGTTTTGGCGGTCGAATTTGGTTACCAAATGGTGATTTACCGAAAGGTTCAGCCCAATTTTGGTCACTAATAGGAAAAGAGGCTCTCCCTATTGGTGAATGGCAGGCGGAAACGATTTGGTTAATTATGGCAAAATCACCAACAGATATGTGTTCACCACGACGGATTGCCAATGAAGATGGGGGGCTATTTAAACTGGTTGGACGAGGTATTCAACTGGCAGAATTTTACCGCTCACACCATTATTGCGGCTATTGCGGCAACAAAATGACAACCAGCTTAACTGAATGGGCATGCTTGTGTGGTCATTGTCATGAGCGCTATTATCCACAAATTGCGCCCTGTATTATTGTTGCTATCCGGCGTGCTGATCATATCTTATTAGCACAACATCGCCGCCATAAAAAAAAGCCAATATTTACAGTCTTAGCCGGATTTGTTGAACTAGGTGAAACAATTGAAGAAGCGGTGAAAAGGGAAGTAAAAGAAGAAAGTAATATTGTCATTAGTAACATTCGTTATGTCGCTTCTCAGCCATGGCCTTTTCCTCATTCATTAATGATAGGTTTTCTAGCTGATTATGTTAGTGGTGAAATACAGGCTAATCCTGATGAGTTAATTAGTGCAGATTGGTATCATTATAATAAATTACCGCAGATACCGCCTCCTGATACCATTGCTCGCCGGTTAATTGAAGATACACTGGCTTTATGTCGACAAGAGAATTATAACTTATATAAATAACAATATTAATCACGCTATAACAAAGCTGTTGCACATCTAGGCAACAATAAAAAGGCAAATACACGATGATAATGGCAATTTTTTATTGCCATTTAATGGAGCTAATGATGTCTGCATTAACAAATGATCGCTACTTACGCGCGCTATTACGGCAGCCTGTTGATAAAACTCCAGTATGGATGATGCGTCAGGCAGGCCGTTATCTACCTGAATATCGAGAAACTCGTCAGAAAGCCGGTGATTTTCTTTCACTGTGTAAAAATACCGAGTTAGCTTGTGAAGTGACATTACAACCTCTACATCGATTTCCATTAGATGCGGCAATCCTTTTTTCAGATATTCTTACTATTCCTGATGCGATGGGGCTAGGTCTATATTTTTCAGCCGGAGAAGGGCCTAAGTTTCAGTGTCCGATTGGCTGTTTGGCTGATATAGAGAAACTGCCAATTCCTGATCCAGAACAAGAATTGGTTTACGTAATGAATGCCATACGCGCTATTCGCAAGGCGTTACAAGGGAAAGTGCCATTAATCGGTTTTTCGGGTAGTCCATGGACATTGGCAACTTATATGGTTGAAGGTGGAAGTAGTAAGGCTTTTACCCATATTAAAAAGCTGATGTATACCGAGCCAAAAGCGTTACATTTATTATTGGATAAATTGACCCAAAGTGTCATTCTCTATCTAAATGCTCAGATACGGGCGGGTGCTCAATCAGTGATGATTTTTGATACATGGGGTGGTGTATTAACTGGGCGTGATTATCATCAATTTTCTTTACATTACATGCATCAGATTATCGATGCTCTATTGCGAGAAAATGAAGGTCATAAAGTTCCGGTTACATTATTTACTAAAGGTGGTGGTCAATGGTTAGAGGCAATGGCTGCGACCGGTTGTGACGCGTTAGGTATCGACTGGATGACAGATATTGAAGATGCTCGCTCTCGGGTAGGAGATAAGGTGGCTTTACAGGGAAACATGGATCCTTCCATATTATATGCATCAAAAGAACGTATTGAGCTTGAAGTTAAAACTATTTTAAAGCAATTTGGTCAAGGTAGTGGCCATGTTTTTAATTTAGGTCATGGCATTCATCAGGACATTCCACCTGAACATGTTAAAAATTTTATTAATTCAGTACACAAATTATCAGAACAATATCATCAATAAGTAAGGTTTATCCAAAGAAAGAAAAAGCAATAAATATTAATTTTTATATTTTTTTATTGATTATTAAATCGAAATTGAATATTTACAATTATTTAAATATATTTTTTTATATTTTGTGTTATAAAACAAATATTAAAATATATTTATATAAAATTTTTTTTTAAGTAAAAATAAATATGATTGATACTAAATTATTACGTCAGGAACAGGCCATAAAAGCTAAACAAATTATTCTTACGGATAATTTTGTTATTCCTAATCTTATTGCTGGTGCTGATGTTGGATTTGAAGAAAAAGGAAGTGTAACCCGAGCCGCAATGGTTGTTATGCGTTGGCCTTCACTTGCTATTGTTGAATATCATATTGCTCGTATCCCCACTGAATTCCCTTATATTCCAGGTTTACTCTCTTTCCGAGAGTATCCTGCCCTACTGGCTGTTTGGGAAAAACTGCAACATAAGCCTGATCTTATCATGGTTGATGGCCAAGGAATTGCCCATCCTCGCCGTTTTGGGGTTGCTAGTCATTTGGGGCTTTTATTAGATATCCCAACGATTGGTATAGCGAAAAAACGTCTATGTGGTCACCATGAAGCTTTAGATGAGATAGTGGAAAGCTGCCAACCGTTGAATGATAATAATGAACAAATTGGTTGGGTATTTCGTAGTAAAAAAAGATGTAAACCACTTTATATCTCACCTGGGCATAAAATCAGTTTAGACGCTTCATTATTATGGGTTAAGCGGTGTATTAAAGGTTATCGTTTACCAGAACCTACTCGTTGGGCTGATGGAATCGCTTCTAATAGAGCGTTTTTTAATCGAATAAAACAGAATTTGGCATAATTAAAGTTAAAATATGTGGAACCTATTGATTTTCAGGTAAACTTCAGCGTAAAACGCAAGTGAGTAGAAATTTGATGTTAAGAAACCCCATTCATTTGAGGTTGGCAAAATTAAATAGTTGGCAGCATATCACTTTCATGGCTTGTTTGTGTGAGCGTATGTATCCTAATTATCAATTGTTTTGTAAACAAACGAGCTTTTTAAATCCAATACGTTATCGTATTATTTTAGATTTAATTTGGGAATCGCTAATTATTAAAGATAGTAAAATTGATTTTGATAATCAGTTGGAAAAATTAGAGGAAATTATTCCCGTCGCAAATGATTTTGATATATACGGCGTCCATCCTGCTATTGATGCATGTATAGCTTTAAGTGAAATAATTCATTCTTACTTAAGTGGGGAAACATTAGACGGTGCTATTGAAGTAAGTAAAATTTCGATTCGAACTATTGCAATGTTTGAGATGACTCGGACAGGTAAAGAGATGTCTGATGAAGAACTGAAAGAATTGCTTACCATTGAAGAAGAATGGGATATTCAATGGGAGATCTACCGTTTACTTGCCGCTTGTGAAGAGCGGGATGTAGCGCTGATTAAAGGATTAAAATCCGACCTCCGTGAAGTAGGGATCAGCAATATTGGCATTAAGGTTACCTAATTTCCGTTCATAGTGTTTAAAAACGTGATTTGGTACCATAAATGCTGACTTTTAACGCTTCACATTCGCCCGTACTATGTTCTACTGTGAAGGCGGAGAGGAGTGCTTTCGGGACGTATATTAAGAATTAATAAGTTCTACATATCCAACGTACTCGATGCTATGCAAATGATAAACACACTGTGTAAGGATAACTTATGAATAAGACTGTAAATGAGACCATGAAAAAGGGTGATGTAGTTCAATATGTCATGCAAAAAGCAAACCTGAATAAGACTCAAGCTAAAAATGCCTTAGAAGCACTCATCGAATGTATTACAGATGCACTGAAAGAAGGTGAGCAAGTGCAATTCGTTGGTTTTGGTACTTTTAGGACTAATCATCGTGCTGCACGTATTGGTCGTAATCCTAAAACAGGCGAAGAACTCAAAATTGAAGCGGCTAATGTACCAGTATTTGTTGCTGGAAAATCACTGAAAGAAGCAGTTAAGTAATTCAATTGCCAAATAGAATATTCAGAGGGGGTATTAAACCCCTTTTATTGATTGGGCGTATCCTCATTTTACTTGGTGCTGCTTCGCTGCTTGGCGCTTGCACCAATCAAGCTAAAATCCCCGAATTTAGCGCAAGTGGATTTATTTCCGATGCTGGCGTCGTTAGGCTATGGCGCTTAAATGATCAAAACAGTAACCCTCAGGTAATCGTTGCGGTATATAGTCCTTATCAAGGAAAAAATACGACCATTACTTTTTTTGAATATCGTCAAGGTAAACTTTGGCAAATTCGACATCAATCTTTTGACTATAAAAATAAAGAACAACAACAGCTAAGATTTGATCAAAATGACCATGTTATTTTTATGCAGCGCAGAGTAAATGATAACAAAGTTTCTCTAACTGAGGATGATATTGTTCGCTGGCGCTTTGAATCAGACCGTTTAATTGAGTTGAGCACCACTCTTATTGCTGGTAATGTTCATCTCTATCAAGGGTATTGGCGTGAAGGGCAAATTATAACTTGTAGCGGTGAAAAACGTAATATATCGTTTACTGCTCAGGCTGAAAATAGGTTGCTGCAAAGAGCGAAGACGAGTAGCGGTGACTTAGCTATTGCTTGGCTAGAAGCACCAGCAGGCAACGAGTTATTACTCGTTGCCAATGAGGATTTTTGTCTATGGGCGCCAACCAAAGACAAACTTTAAATCTTTTATTTTAAACGAGCCAGTGCTCGATAACCGATATCATCCCGATAGAAACAACCGATCCAGGATATTTTTGCTGCTTGCTGATAAGCTGTTTTTTGGGCATCAAGAATAGTATTGCCAAGGGCGGTAACACACAGTACACGGCCACCGGTAGTGATAACCTGATTTTGTTTTAATTCTGTTCCAGCGTGAAAAATTTTGCACTTTTCCGCTAATTTATCCGTGATCCCGTGAATAATATCACCTTTGCGATAATTGGCCGGATAGCCTTCAGCCGCCATGACAACACCTAAAGCAGGGCGATCATCCCAAGATGATATTTTACCCGCTAACTCTCCTTTTGCGCCGGCCAGACAGAGTGCTACCAAATCAGATTGTAAGCGCATCATGATGGGTTGGGTTTCTGGATCTCCAAATCGACAATTAAATTCAATAACTTTTGGGTTTCCCTGTTTATCTATCATTAATCCTGCATATAAAAAGCCTTGATATCGCCGCCCTTCAAGCGCCATACCTTGTACTGTAGGATAAATAATTTGATCCATTATACGCTGATGAACAATGTCTGTGACAACAGGAGCAGGAGAATATGCGCCCATGCCACCCGTATTTGGCCCGCTATCATTATTACCAACACGCTTATGATCTTGACTTGTTGCCATGGGAATGACATTTTCACCATCAACCATTACGATAAAACTAGCTTCTTCACCGTCAAGAAACTCTTCAATAACAATACGATGACCCGCCTGACCAAAGGCGTTACCGGCGAGCATGTCCAGAACAGCATTTTTTGCTTCTTCTAAGGTCATAGCAACAACGACCCCTTTACCTGCGGCTAGCCCATCCGCTTTAATAACAATCGGGGCGCCCATTTTGTCTAAGTAGGCGAGAGCGGGTTCAATTTCGGTAAAGTTCTGATAAGTGGCGGTTGGAATATGATGACGAGTAAGAAAATCTTTCGTAAAAGCTTTAGAGCCTTCTAACTGTGCTGCATTTTGACTAGGACCAAAGATCGTTAAACCGGCATCTTGAAAAGCATCAACTACACCGAGGATTAAGGGGATTTCTGGTCCAACGATCGTTAAACCAATATTATTATTTTTGGCAAAATCGACTAATCCAGCAATATCGGTTACTGCAATATTAATATTGGTTAGTTTTTTTTCTAATGCAGTGCCGGCATTACCGGGTGCAACATAAACCTTGTCAGCAAGAGGTGATTGTGCTGCTTTCCATGCTAAAGCATGCTCACGACCACCATTGCCAATAATTAAAATATTCATGCTATTGCTCTCTAAATTAGTGGCGGAAATGGCGCATATCAGTAAAAATCATCGCCATATCATGTTCATTAGCTGCAGCTATGATTTCATCGTCACGAATTGAACCACCCGGATGGATAACACAGGTTATGCCAGCTGCTGCGGCAGCATCAATACCATCTCGAAATGGAAAGAAAGCATCAGATGCCATTGCACATCCGACAAGTTCCAAACTTTCATCCTGTGCTTTTAATGCTGCAATTTTTGCTGAATAAACACGGCTCATTTGTCCAGCGCCAATACCGATTGTCATATTATTTTTGGCATAAACAATAGCATTGGATTTTACAAATTTGGCCACTTGCCAACAAAACAGCGCATTTTCTATCTCTTGTTCGCTTGGCTGACGCTTAGAAACAACACGCAAATCAGCTTTGGTAATTAAGCCTAGATCGCGATCTTGCACTAATAAACCGCCATTTACGCGTTTGAAATCTAAACTCGCAACTGCAAAATGCCATTGGCCACATGCCAGAACACGCACATTCGGCTTACTTGCAAGTATTGCTAGGGCAGCGTCACTGACAGTGGGGGCAATAATGACTTCAACAAATTGGCGCTCAAAAATTGTTTTAGCCGTATTTGCATCTAATTCACGATTAAATGCAATAATACCACCAAATGCTGAGGTAGGATCAGTTTTGAAAGCATGATCATAAGCGGTACAGATATCGTTACTGATTGCAACGCCGCAAGGATTAGCGTGTTTGACAATGACACATGCAGGTTTGGAAAAACTTTTTACGCACTCCAAGGCTGCATCAGTGTCAGCAATATTATTATAAGAAAGCGACTTACCTTGTAGCTGTCTTGCTGTAGAGACAGAGGCTTCGACTCTATTTTCTTCGATATAAAAAGCAGCAGCTTGATGACTATTTTCGCCGTAACGCATATCCTGCTGCTTAATAAAATTTAGGTTTAATGTACGAGGAAATTTACCTGAAGGCTGGTTCTCTGGGCCATAATAAGAAGGTACTAACTTACCAAAATAGTTAGCAATCATTCCATCATAAGCTGCGGTATGTTCAAAAGCTTTAACTGCCAAGTCAAAGCGAAACCTGTCAGTTAGCGAGTTTTGATGATTATCCATCTCTTGAATGATTTTGGGATAATCCAGACTATTAACTACAATAGCAACATCTTTATGATTTTTTGCGGCAGAACGGATCATGGCAGGTCCGCCAATATCAATGTTCTCAATAGCATTATCCAGCGTACAATCTGGCTTGGCAACAGTTTCAGCAAAAGGGTAAAGATTAACAACAACCATATCAATTGGCCTAATATGATGTTGTTGCATTATTTCATCATCTTGCCCGCGCCGGCCAAGAATACCGCCATGTACTTTTGGGTGAAGTGTCTTGACGCGGCCAGCCATCATTTCAGGCCATCCTGTATAATCAGAAACCTCTATAACCGTTAACCCGGCCGCTAGCAATAATTTAGCTGTACCGCCAGTAGAGATAAGTTCAACCTTACGTTGAGATAGAGCTTTGGCAAATTCAACAATACCTTCTTTGTCAGAAACACTCAGTAGAGCACGCTGAATAGGGCGGAGTTGTGACATGAAATAGATCCCTTGGAATAATAAAATGTTTTAACACATCGATTAAATTTTATGGCTATTTGCAATTACAAATGATATTCAAAAATAACAGATTTCAATTAAATATTTTTTGTTTCAAACGCAATTGTAACGCAAACGTTTGCGTATTTCGCTAAATTTTTATCATTTTATTTTTGTGGATAACTCTGTTAATAATTCGGTATAATATAACGCTTTGCTGTTTAATTAATCAATTGAACAAAATTATGCAAAATAAGCTTGCTAGCAATTTAAAACTCCCTATAATGCGCCCCCACTGAGTCAGGATAGAACGAATCAATTAAAGAGGATTTTATCGACTTAGGGTAAAGAAAAGTAGAAATAACTACTTGACTTTACAGGTGAAAAGCGTAATATACGCCACCTCGCGACCTGGGTCGCACGCTCTTTAACAATTAATCAGACAATCTGTGTGGGCACTCGCAAGACATCATCAAAAACTATTTGAAGATTAAGTCTTGAAGAGTGACAAAACAGTTAATTCATATATGAACTAATAAGCAGTAACGTGATTTTGGGCCACAGCGAAGGCGTTAAAACGTCGACAAAGTGGCAAAAAGAAGCGTTACGGCCAGTAAAACATTCTTTGAGCATCAAACTTTTAATTGAAGAGTTTGATCATGGCTCAGATTGAACGCTGGCGGCAGGCCTAACACATGCAAGTCGAGCGGCAGCGGGAGAAAGCTTGCTTTCTTGCCGGCGAGCGGCGGACGGGTGAGTAAGGTATGGGGATCTGGCCGAAGGCGGGGGATAACCACTGGAAACGGTGGCTAATACCGCATAATCTCTAAGGAGCAAAGTGGGGGACCATTAGGCCTCACACCTTCGGATGAACCCATATGAGATTAGCTAGTAGGTGGGGTAAAGGCTCACCTAGGCGACGATCTCTAGCTGGTCTGAGAGGATGATCAGCCACACTGGGACTGAGACACGGCCCAGACTCCTACGGGAGGCAGCAGTGGGGAATATTGCACAATGGGCGCAAGCCTGATGCA
>NZ_CAJCFU010000027.1:0-26546 GCF_903968575.1 Arsenophonus endosymbiont of Apis mellifera
TGTCTAAAGAAAAATTTGAACGTAAAAAACCGCACGTTAACGTTGGTACAATCGGCCACGTTGACCATGGTAAAACAACTTTAACCGCAGCAATCACTACCGTATTAGCGAAAAAATATGGTGGAAATGCGCGAGCATTTGATCAAATAGATAATGCACCAGAAGAAAAAGCGCGC
Source organism: Arsenophonus endosymbiont of Apis mellifera (assembly GCF_903968575.1). Classification (NCBI taxonomy): domain Bacteria; kingdom Pseudomonadati; phylum Pseudomonadota; class Gammaproteobacteria; order Enterobacterales; family Morganellaceae; genus Arsenophonus; species Arsenophonus endosymbiont of Apis mellifera. The sequence continues at coordinate 177 of NZ_CAJCFU010000027.1, forward strand.
GGGATCACCATTTCTACTTCTCACGTAGAATACGATACCCCTAGCCGCCATTATGCCCACGTAGATTGCCCAGGCCACGCAGATTATGTAAAAAACATGATCACCGGTGCGGCACAGATGGACGGTGCAATTTTAGTGGTAGCAGCAACCGATGGCCCAATGCCACAAACACGTGAGCATATCCTATTAGGCCGCCAGGTAGGAGTTCCTTATATCATCGTTTTCCTAAACAAATGTGACATGGTTGATGATGAAGAGTTGCTGGAACTGGTTGAAATGGAAGTACGTGAGTTGCTTTCTCAGTATGATTTCCCAGGAGATGACACGCCGGTAATCAGAGGTTCAGCGTTGAAAGCGCTGGAAGGCGTTGCAGAGTGGGAAGAGAAAATTATTGAGTTAGCCGATGCGTTGGATAGCTATATTCCAGAGCCAGAGCGTGCGATAGATAAGCCATTCTTGTTGCCAATTGAAGATGTGTTTTCAATCTCAGGCCGTGGAACGGTAGTAACAGGTCGAGTAGAGCGTGGTATAGTAAAAGTTGGTGAAGAAGTCGAAATAGTAGGGATTAAAGAGACGACGAAAACTACGTGTACGGGCGTAGAAATGTTCCGCAAACTGTTGGACGAAGGACGTGCAGGAGAGAACGTAGGTGTATTATTACGTGGTACAAAGCGTGAAGATGTAGAGCGAGGTCAAGTATTGACCAAACCAGGTTCAATCAAACCGCATACTCAATTTGAATCAGAAGTCTATATTTTGAGCAAAGATGAGGGCGGACGCCACACGCCATTCTTTAAAGGTTATCGTCCCCAGTTTTATTTTAGAACGACGGATGTCACGGGCACAATCGAATTGCCAGAAGGCGTGGAGATGGTAATGCCAGGCGATAATATCAACATGAAAGTGACGTTGATAGCGCCAATCGCGATGGATGAAGGGTTGCGTTTTGCGATCCGAGAAGGCGGTCGTACAGTTGGTGCGGGTGTCGTGGCTAAAATTATTGCTTAATTAGATATTAAATTTGAAAAAAGAGGCGAAAGCCTCTTTTTTTATGTAGGCTATAAAATTTTTACCGATACACATAATTCTATGTGTATATAATTTAAACCAACATCTAAATATTGAAATGAAAATTATTATCATTTAATATTAGCGCGGGATTGTAATTTACCGGTATGAAAATGTATATCTGTCTATGTAATCGAATTAGTGATAAAACAATAAAAACTTTAGTTCGGGATAATCGCATAACTTCCATTAGTGGATTAAAGAAGTGTGTATCTATTGGTAGTCATTGTGGGAAATGCCTAGCTCAAGCAACTGAGCTAATTAAAACTGAACAAATAAAATTAGCTGCTGTTACTGAAATTGAAACAGTGCAATGAATTAATAGAATAAATTTAAATGTTATAAAAAACCTTTCTAGCTGTAATCAATAAATTACTTGTCATTTTTTCAATAAAATATTTTTCTATTCTGTTCGTCTAACAATTTCTATCTACACTTTAGATACTGGAAGTGGAGGAAAAAAATGAAAGGCGATAAAAAAATGATCACCCATTTAAATAAATTATTGGGTAATGAGCTTGTTGCAATCAATCAATATTTTTTACATGCCCGTATGTTTAAAAATTGGGGTTTAGTACGTCTTAACGATATTGAATATGAAGAATCTATCGATGAGATGAAACATGCTGATAAATATATCGAAAGGATCCTCTTTCTTGAAGGGATACCTAATTTGCAGGATTTAGGTAAATTAAATATTGGTGAGAATGTAGAAGAAATGCTTAAATCTGATTTACAGCTTGAACTGGATGGAGCGAAAGATTTGCGTTCAGCAATTACTTATGCAGATTCAGTTGGTGATTATGTTAGTCGTGATTTAATGATTGAAATACTAACCGATGAAGAAAATCATATTGATTGGCTGGAAACGCAATTGAGTTTGATAGCAAGTATAGGCCTAAAAAATTACTTACAGTCTCAGCTCCGAGAAGAGAAATGATTTAACAGGTATTTATTTTTTTATTTATTAAGATATCTCACAAATATTATTGCATAAGATTTTTATATATAAATTTTATGCAATTTTTTTTATCTATGGCTTGCTCTTATTTTGAAATTACGTATAATGCACGGGCTCTTTAATTTAGGGGCCTGGTCGTAAAAGCTAGCAAGCAGTAAAACTGCGTTAAAAACAATACCTCCGATTTGGAGGTTATTATGAGAACGATTACACTCCCCTATCAATCGAAATGGGTGCGAGGAGTAATTTTTTACGTTTATAAAATAGTTGGAGCTCTGGTCTCATGCAGAACCAAAGAATCCGTATCCGCCTGAAAGCCTTTGATCATCGTTTAATTGATCAATCAACTGCGGAAATCGTTGAAACTGCTAAGCGCACTGGCGCTCAAGTACGTGGTCCGATCCCGTTACCTACACGTAAAGAACGTTTTACCGTTCTGATTTCGCCGCATGTTAATAAAGATGCACGTGATCAGTACGAAATTCGTACTCATAAGCGTCTGGTTGACATCGTTGAGCCAACTGAAAAAACCGTTGATGCTCTGATGCGTCTGGATCTGGCTGCCGGTGTAGATGTGCAGATCAGCCTGGGTTAATCAGGTCGTTGCGCGATTGAGAGGTTGAAACAATGTTTGGTTTAGTCGGGAAGAAAGTAGGAATGACGCGTATCTTCACTGAAGATGGTGTTTCTATTCCTGTAACTGTTATCGAAATAGAAAATAACCGAGTGACTCAGGTTAAGAGCCTGGAAACCGATGGTTATAATGCAATTCAGGTTACTACGGGTAGCAAAAAAGCAAACCGTGTAAAAAAACCTGAAGCTGGGCATTTTGCTAAAGCTGGTGTTGAAGCTGGTCGTATCCTACGTGAATTTCGTTTGAGTGAAAATGAAGAATTTACCGTAGGTCAAAGCATTAGTGTTGAAATTTTTGCTGACGTCAAGAAAGTCGACGTTACTGGTACCTCTAAAGGTAAGGGTTTTGCTGGTACGGTTAAACGCTGGAATTTTCGCACTCAGGACGCTACTCATGGTAACTCCTTGTCACACCGTGTTCCGGGTTCTATTGGACAAAACCAAACGCCGGGTAAGGTATTTAAAGGCAAGAAAATGGCAGGCCAATTGGGTAATGAACGTGTAACTGTTCAAAGTCTGGATGTAGTACGCGTTGACGCTGAGCGTAATCTGCTGTTGGTCAAGGGTGCTGTTCCAGGTGCGACTGGTAGCAACCTGATTGTAAAACCAGCTGTTAAGGCATAACGTCGAGGAGATAGGAATGGAATTGGTAATGAAAGACGCGCAAAGCGCGCTGACTGTTTCCGAAACTACCTTCGGGCGTGATTTCAATGAAGCGCTTGTGCATCAAGTAGTTGTTGCGTATGCAGCTGGTGCTCGTCAAGGTACTCGTGCTCAGAAAACTCGTGCTGAGGTTTCAGGTTCTGGTAAAAAACCATGGCGTCAGAAAGGCACTGGTCGTGCACGTGCTGGTTCAGTTAAGAGCCCAATTTGGCGCTCTGGTGGTGTCACTTTCGCAGCGAGACCACAGGACCACAGTCAAAAAGTAAATAAAAAGATGTACCGCGGTGCTTTGAAAAGCATCTTGTCCGAATTGGTACGTCAGGATCGTCTAATAGTTGTCGAAAAATTTGCTCTGGAAGCACCAAAAACTAAGCTTCTCGTGCAAAAATTAAAGGAAATGGCTCTGGATGACGTATTGATCGTCACGAATGAGGTTGATGAAAACTTGTTTTTAGCAGCTCGTAACTTATACAAAGTTGATGTTCGTGATGCAATAGGTATCGATCCTGTTAGTCTAATTGCCTTCGACAAAGTAGTTATGACGGCTGACGCTGTGAAGCAAATTGAGGAGATGCTAGCATGATCCGTGAAGAACGTCTGCTAAAAGTACTACGTGCACCGCATGTCTCTGAAAAAGCTTCTACAGCGATGGAAAAAAGTAACACCATCGTGCTTAAAGTTGCGAAAGATGCAACTAAAGCAGAGATTAAGGCTGCCGTACAAAAACTGTTCGAAGTTGAAGTCAAAGGTGTAAATACACTACTGGTTAAAGGCAAAACCAAACGCCACGGTCAGCGAATTGGTCGTCGTAGCGACTGGAAAAAAGCTTACGTCACTCTGAAAGAAGGCCAGAATCTGGACTTCATCGGTGGTGCAGAGTAAGTCGGAGGAGTAAAGAACAATGGCAGTTGTTAAATGTAAACCTACGTCTCCGGGCCGTCGCCACGTATTTAAAGTGGTTAACCCTGAGCTGCATAAGGGCAAACCTTATGCCCCGTTGCTAGAAAAAAGCAATAAAACCGGTGGACGTAACAATAATGGTCGTATTACTACGCGTCATATTGGTGGTGGTCACAAGCAGCATTATCGTCTGATTGACTTTAAACGTAATAAAGATGGTATCGCTGCTACTGTTGAACGTCTGGAATATGATCCAAACCGTTCTGCGAATATTGCATTAGTTCTCTATAAAGATGGAGAACGCCGTTATATTCTGGCACCAAAAGGCTTAAAAGCTGGTGACCAAATTCAGTCTGGTGTAGATGCAGCAATTAAAACAGGTAATGCTTTACCTATGCGTAATATTCCTGTCGGTTCAACAGTTCATAATGTTGAGCTTAAGCCAGGTAAAGGCGGTCAGTTGGCTCGTTCAGCTGGTGCTTATGTGCAAATCGTTGCACGTGATGGTAGTTATGTAACTATCCGTCTACGTTCTGGCGAAATGCGTAAAGTACTTTCTGATTGCCGTGCAACATTAGGTGAAGTTGGTAATGCGGAGCATATGCTACGTGTTCTGGGTAAAGCTGGTGCTAGCCGCTGGCGTGGAATTCGCCCTACCGTTCGTGGTACAGCGATGAACCCAGTAGACCATCCACATGGTGGTGGTGAAGGTCGTAACTTTGGTAAACACCCAGTAACACCTTGGGGCGTTCAAACCAAAGGTAAGAAGACCCGTAGCAATAAGCGTACTGATAAATATATCGTACGTCACCGTTCTAAAAAATAATTAGAGGATAAACCATGCCACGTTCTCTCAAGAAAGGTCCTTTTATTGACCTGCACTTGCTGAAGAAGGTAGAGAAAGCGGTGGAAAGCGGAGACAAAAAGCCTCTCAAGACTTGGTCCCGTCGTTCAACGATCTTTCCTAACATGATCGGTTTGACCATCGCTGTCCATAATGGTCGTCAGCATGTTCCAGTTTATGTTACCGACGAAATGGTTGGGCATAAATTGGGTGAATTCGCGCCGACCCGTACTTATCGCGGCCATGCGGCCGATAAAAAGGCCAAGAAACGTTAAGGTAGGAGGAAGAGATGGAAACTATCGCTATGCATCGCCACGCTCGTTCTTCTGCTCAGAAGGTTCGTTTAGTGGCTGATCTGATTCGCGGTAAGAAAGTGTCGCAAGCTCTAGAAATTCTGAACTATACCAACAAGAAAGCTGCTGGTTTAGTGAAGAAAGTACTTGAGTCTGCTATCGCTAACGCCGAGCACAACGATGGTGCTGATATTGATGACTTAAAAGTTACGAAAATTTTCGTTAACGAAGGTCCAACTATGAAACGCATCATGCCTCGCGCGAAAGGCCGTGCAGATCGTATTTTGAAGCGCACCAGCCACATTACTGTGGTTGTGTCCGATCGCTGAGACTCTGGAGACTAGCAATGGGTCAGAAAGTACATCCTAATGGTATTCGCCTGGGTATTGTCAAACCTTGGAACTCTACTTGGTATGCGAATACAAAAGAATTCGCTGACAACCTAGACAGCGATTTTAAAGTACGCCAGTATTTGAATAAAGAACTGGCAAAGGCATCTATTTCACGTATCGTTATCGAACGTCCTGCGAAGAGCATCCGTGTAACTATTCACACTGCTCGTCCTGGTATCGTTATTGGTAAAAAAGGTGAAGATGTCGAGAAACTGCGTAAGACAGTAGCAGATATTGCTGGTGTTCCTGCGCAAATCAATATTGCTGAAGTACGTAAGCCTGAACTGGATGCTAAATTAGTTGCTGATAGTATCGCTTCACAGCTGGAACGTCGTGTTATGTTCCGTCGAGCTATGAAACGTGCAGTACAAAATGCTATGCGTCTAGGTGCAAAAGGTATAAAAGTGGAAGTCAGTGGTCGTTTAGGCGGCGCTGAAATTGCACGTACTGAGTGGTATCGTGAAGGCCGTGTGCCATTGCACACCTTGCGTGCTGATATCGATTATAACACTGCAGAAGCGCACACCACTTATGGTGTACTCGGCGTTAAGGTATGGATCTTCAAAGGTGAGATTCTAGGTGGTATGGCTGCTGTTGAACAGGTTGAAAAACCGACAGTTCAACCTAAAAAGCAGCAGCGTAAAGGCCGCAAGGAGAGTCGCTGATGTTACAACCAAAGCGTACGAAATTCCGTAAAATGCATAAAGGTCGCAATCGCGGTCTGGCTGCGGGTACGGATGTTAGCTTCGGCACTTTCGGTCTGAAGGCAGTAGGTCGTGGACGTCTGACTGCACGTCAGATTGAAGCGGCACGTCGTGCCATGACCCGTGCAGTTAAGCGTCAGGGTAAAATCTGGATCCGTGTGTTCCCAGATAAACCTATTACTGAAAAGCCACTTGAAGTGCGTATGGGTAAAGGTAAAGGTAACGTAGAGTATTGGGTTGCCTTGATCCAACCTGGCAAAGTTCTTTATGAAATGGACGGTGTTCCAGAAGAGCTAGCTCGTGAAGCATTCAAGTTGGCAGCAGCAAAACTGCCTATCAAAACCACCTTTGTAACTAAGACGGTGATGTAATGAAAGCAAAAGAGCTGCGCGAAAAAAGCGTTGAAGAGTTGAACACTGAACTGCTTAATCTGCTACGTGAGCAATTTAACTTGAGTATGCAGGCAGCAAGTGGCCAACTGCAACAGTCTCACCTGTTGAAACAAGTACGTCGTGATATTGCACGCGTTAAGACTTTATTGACTGAAAAGGCGGGTGCGTAATGAGCGATAAAATCCGTACTTTGCAAGGTCGTGTAACTAGCGATAAGATGGAGAAATCTATTGTCGTTGCTATTGAGCGTATGGTAAAACATCCTTTATATGGTAAGTTTATCCGTCGTACGACCAAATTGCATGTACATGACGAGAACAATGAATGTGGTATCGGTGATCTAGTGGAAATCCGTGAAACCCGCCCACTGTCCAAAACAAAGTCATGGACACTTGTTCGCGTTGTAGAAAAAGCTGTTCTGTAATAGGATAGCCATTTCATAATAGAATAAGCGGCTCTTAACAAAGCGGCCGTTTATTTTTTCTGTCCATATTGATGATGTGGTGTTATAATGCTGCGCCCTCATATATGGGTAATTGTACTGCCTCTTCAATTTATATAGGAAGCGGCTTAGTTGTAGTTGACATTTAGCGGAGCACTAAAATGATCCAAGAACAGACTATGCTGAACGTAGCCGACAACTCCGGCGCACGTCGCGTAATGTGTATCAAGGTTCTAGGTGGCTCGCACCGTCGCTACGCAGATGTAGGTGATATCATCAAAATTACTGTTAAAGAAGCAATTCCACGCGGTAAAGTAAAAAAAGGTGATGTCCTGAAAGCGGTAGTGGTGCGCACCAAGAAGGGTGTTCGTCGCCCTGACGGTTCTGTCATTCGCTTCGATGGCAATGCTTGTGTGTTGTTAAACAATACAAGTGAGCAAGTTATCGGTACGCGTATTTTTGGGCCGGTAACTCGTGAACTTCGTACTGAGAAGTTTATGAAAATTATCTCTCTGGCACCAGAAGTACTCTAAGGAGCGGGCACAATGGCAGCGAAAATCCGTCGTGATGACGAAGTTATCGTGTTGGCTGGCAAAGATAAAGGCAAGCGCGGTAAAGTAAAACAGGTTCTTTCTTCTGGTAAAGTCATTGTTGAAGGGATTAATCTGGTTAAAAAACATCAGAAGCCTGTCCCGGCTCTGAATCAACCAGGTGGCATCGTCGAAAAAGAAGCAGCAATTGATGTTTCTAACGTTGCAATCTTTAATGTGACAACTGGCAAGGCTGACCGAGTAGGTTTTAGAATTGAAGATGGCAAAAAAGTGCGTTTCTTCAAATCTAATAGTGAAACTATTAAGTAATTTTTGGAGTATACGATGGCGAAACTGCATGATTACTACAAAGACGAGGTAGTCCAAAAGCTGATGACTCAGTTTGGCTACAATTCTGTCATGCAAGTCCCTCGGGTCGAGAAGATCACCCTGAACATGGGTGTTGGTGAAGCTGTTGCTGATAAAAAGCTGCTTGATAATGCAGCTGCTGATTTAGCGGCAATAACAGGACAAAAACCATTTATCACCAAAGCGCGCAAATCTGTTGCAGGCTTCAAAATCCGTCAGGGCTATCCAATCGGCTGTAAAGTGACCCTGCGTGGCGAACGTATGTGGGAATTCTTTGAGCGTCTGATTTTTATTGCTGTACCACGTATTCGTGATTTCCGTGGTTTATCCACAAAATCATTTGATGGTCGCGGTAACTACAGCATGGGTGTACGTGAACAAATCATCTTTCCTGAAATCGATTATGATAAAGTGGATCGTGTACGTGGTTTAGATATTACTATCACCACGACTGCGAAATCAGATGATGAAGGTCTTGCACTGTTGATGGCGTTTAACTTTCCGTTCCGTAAGTAAGGCAGGGTATTCATGGCTAAACAATCAATGAAAGCACGTGATGTGAAACGTGCAAAATTAGCTGAAAAATTCTTTGCAAAGCGCACAAAATTGAAAGCTATTATTTCTGATGTGAATACATCTGATGAAGATCGTTGGAATGCTGTTCTTAAGCTGCAAACGCTGCCACGTGATTCCAGCCCTTCTCGTCGACGCAACCGCTGTCGTCAAACTGGGCGTCCGCATGGTTTTCTGCGGAAATTTGGTCTAAGCCGTATTAAAGTCCGTGAATCCGCTATGCGCGGTGAAATCCCGGGTCTTAAAAAGGCTAGCTGGTAATTATCACCAATTGAATCACGGGAGTAAAGACAGATGAGCATGCAAGATCCCATCGCGGATATGCTAACCCGTATCCGTAACGGTCAGGCCGCTAATAAAGCTGCGGTCAACATGCCTTCCGCTAAGCTAAAAGTGGCGATTGCTACAGTGCTTAAGGAAGAAGGTTATATCGAAGATTATAAAATTGAAGGCGACATCAAGCCAACATTGGAAATTACATTGAAATATTTCCAAGGTAAGGCTGTTGTAGAAAGCATTCAGCGTGTAAGCCGCCCAAGTTTGCGCATCTATAAGAAAAAAGATGAGCTACCACAGGTTATGGCTGGTTTAGGCATTGCTATTATTTCTACTTCTAAAGGTGTCATGACTGATCGTGCAGCTCGCCAAGCAGGTTTAGGTGGCGAAATTCTCTGCTACGTAGCTTAATTCGGGAGGAAAGAATGTCTCGTGTGGCAAAAGCACCTGTCGTCATTCCTGCCGGCGTAGAAGTTAAACTTAACGGTCAGGATATAGCGATTAAAGGTAAAAATGGCGAGCTTACTCGTACAATCCATAAAGCTGTTGAAGTCAAACATGCTGATAATCAATTAACGTTTGCACCTCGCGAAGGTTTTGCTGATGCATGGGCACAAGCGGGTACAGCGCGTTCTTTATTGAATGCAATGGTTATTGGTGTTACCGAAGGCTTCACTAAGAAACTTCAGCTGGTTGGTGTCGGTTATCGTGCAGCTATTAAAGGCAATAGTGTAAGTTTGTCTTTAGGTTTCTCTCATCCGGTTGAGCATGTGCTGCCAGCAGGTATTACTGCAAAATGTCCTTCACAGACTGAAATTGTGTTGGAAGGTGCAGATAAACAGGCAATTGGGCAAGTTGCAGCAGAATTGCGTGCTTACCGTCGTCCTGAACCTTATAAAGGTAAAGGTGTTCGTTACGCCGATGAAATCGTGCGTACTAAAGAGGCTAAGAAGAAGTAAGGTAACACTATGGATAAGAAAGTAGCTCGTATCCGTCGTGCGACCCGCGCACGCCGCAAACTCCATGAACTGGGTGCAACGCGCTTGGTGGTACACCGTACCCCTCGTCATATTTATGCGCAGGTTATTGCACCAAACGGTTCTGAAACTTTGGTGGTTGCTTCTACTATAGAAAAAGCTATCAATGAGCAAGTAAAATACACAGGAAACAAAGAAGCCGCAGCAGTAGTTGGTAAAATAATTGCTGAGCGCGCGTTGGAAAAAGGCATCAAAGAAGTTGCTTTTGACCGCTCTGGTTTCCAATATCATGGTCGAGTCCAGGCACTGGCAGATGCTGCCCGTGAAGCTGGCCTTCAGTTCTAAGGTAGAGGTGTAAGATGGCTCACATCGAAAAACAAGCTGGCGAACTGCAGGAAAAGCTGATCGCGGTAAATCGTGTAGCTAAAACTGTTAAAGGTGGCCGTATTTTTAGTTTTACTGCACTAACTGTTGTTGGTGATGGTAACGGTCGTGTTGGTTTTGGCTATGGTAAAGCACGCGAAGTTCCGGCAGCAATCCAGAAAGCGATGGAAAAAGCCCGTCGCAACATGAAAAACGTCGCTCTCAATAATGGTACTTTGTATCATCCAGTAAAAGGTGCTCACACAGGCTCTCGCGTGTTTATGCAACCTGCTCATGAAGGTACGGGTATTATCGCAGGCGGTGCAATGCGCGCTGTATTGGAAGTTGCCGGTGTTCATAACGTACTGGCTAAAACCTATGGTTCCACGAACCCAATTAATGTTGTTCGTGCAACACTGGATGCTTTAGACAGTATGAAGTCTCCAGAAATGGTCGCAGCTAAGCGTGGTAAATCCGTCGAAGAAATTCTGGGGTAATGGACCATGGCTAAGACTATTAAAATTACACAAGTTCGCAGTTCTATTGGTCGTTTGCCAAAGCATAAGGCAACATTGACTGGTTTAGGTCTGCGTCGTATCGGTCATACTGTAGAACGTGAAGATACACCAGCGATCCGCGGCATGATCAATTTGGTTTCCTACATGGTTAAAGTTGAGGAGTAACAGATGCGCTTAAATACTCTGTCTCCAGCTGAAGGTGCTAAACATGCACCTAAACGCGTAGGTCGCGGTATTGGTTCCGGTTTAGGTAAAACGGGCGGACGTGGTCATAAAGGTCAGAAGTCTCGTTCTGGCGGTGGCGTACGTCGTGGTTTTGAAGGCGGTCAAATGCCTTTATATCGTCGTTTACCAAAATTTGGTTTTACTTCACGTAAAGCAATGATCTCTGCAGAAGTTCGTTTGTCAGACTTTGCTAAAGTTGAAGGCGATGTCATTGATCTGAATACGCTGAAAGCTGCTAATATAGTTGGCATTCAAATAGAATATGCGAAAGTTATTCTTTCTGGTGAAGTTAATCGTCCAGTTACTGTGCGTGGTCTTCGTGTAACAAAAGGTGCACGGACTGCAATTGAAGCCGCTGGCGGTAAAATCGAGGAATAAGTTACAGATGGCAAAACAACCAGGTTTAGATTTTCAAAGTGCTAAAGGTGGCATAGGCGAACTTAAACGCAGGCTTTTGTTTGTAATTGGGGCGCTGATTGTTTTCCGTATTGGTTCTTTTATTCCTATTCCTGGTATTGATGCCACTGTGCTTGCCAAATTGCTTGAACAGCAAAGAGGCACCATCATTGAAATGTTTAATATGTTTTCAGGTGGTGCGCTTAGTCGTGCTTCTATCTTTGCGTTGGGAATTATGCCGTATATTTCGGCATCAATTATTGTCCAATTACTGACAGTAGTTAATACACGGTTAGCAGAGATTAAGAAGGAAGGGGAAGCCGGTCGTCGTAAAATTAGCCAGTATACGCGTTATGGTACTTTGGTATTAGCGATATTCCAATCTATTGGTATTGCGACAGGTTTGCCTAATATGGCCGGAATGCAGGGGCTGGTAATCAATCCTGGTTTTCCGTTTTATTTCACGGCTGTTGTTAGTTTAGTGACAGGAACAATGTTTTTGATGTGGCTAGGCGAGCAAATTACTGAAAGAGGTATTGGAAACGGTATCTCTATCATTATCTTTGCAGGTATCGTTGCGGGGCTCCCGCCGGCTATCGGCCATACCATTGAACAAGCTCGGCAAGGCGATTTGCACTTCCTCCTGTTGTTGTTGATTGCAGTTTTAGTATTTGCTGTGACTTATTTTGTGGTTTTTATGGAGCGTGGTCAGCGCCGTATAGTGGTTAACTACGCAAAACGTCAACAAGGTCGTCGCATTTATGCTGCACAAAGCACACATTTACCATTAAAAGTAAATATGGCAGGCGTTATTCCTGCAATTTTTGCTTCCAGTATTATACTGTTCCCAGGTACAATAGCTTCCTGGTTTGGTGATGGAACAGGTTGGGGTTGGCTGACAGCTATTTCAATGTATTTGCAGCCAGGACAACCGCTTTATGTGTTACTTTATGCATCTGCAATCATCTTCTTCTGTTTCTTTTATACGGCATTAGTTTTTAATCCGAGAGAAACAGCAGATAACCTGAAGAAGTCCGGTGCATTTGTACCAGGAATTCGTCCGGGAGAGCAAACGGCAAAGTATATCGACAAAGTAATGACGCGCCTCACATTAGTAGGTGCATTGTACATTACTTTTATTTGCTTAATCCCGGAGTTCATGCGTGACGCAATGAAAGTTCCATTCTATTTTGGTGGTACTTCACTTCTAATTGTCGTCGTCGTTATTATGGACTTTATGGCTCAAGTGCAAACTCTTATGATGTCTAGTCAATATGAGTCTGCATTGAAAAAAGCAAATCTTAAAGGTAAATAATTGCTTTTAAATTAATTTGCTTTAGAAGTTACGGAGAGTAAAAATGAAAGTTCGTGCTTCAGTCAAGAAATTATGCCGTAACTGTAAAATCATTAAACGTAATGGTAGTGTTCGTGTGATTTGCAGCGTTGAACCAAGACATAAACAGCGTCAAGGTTAAGAAAAAGCATTTTTTTCTTGCAAAGTTGAGTTGAGCTGGCTAAATTAGCCAGCCAAACTTTTTATCTAAAAAATGTATAACTGTTTGAGTATCCTGAAAGCGGGCTTTTCAGCACAGTTATGCAGTATTTAACTTTAGGAGTGCATAGTGGCCCGTATAGCAGGCATTAACATTCCTGATCATAAACATACCGTAATCGCATTAACATCGATTTACGGCATTGGCAAAACTCGCTCGCAGTCAATCTGTGCAGCAAGTGGTATTGCTGAGCATGTTAAGATCAGTGAGCTGTCTGAAGAGCAAATCGACAAGTTACGTGACGAAGTTGCTAAATACATTGTTGAAGGTGATTTGCGTCGTGAAGTTACCCTAAGCATCAAGCGCCTAATGGATCTTGGTTGCTATCGTGGTTTACGTCACCGCCGTGGTCTTCCTGTGCGTGGTCAGCGTACTAAGACTAATGCGCGTACCCGCAAGGGCCCACGTAAGCCGATCAAGAAATAAGTCGGGGTATTAAATAATGGCAAAAGCACCTATTCGTGCACGTAAGCGTGTAAGAAAACAAGTTTCAGACGGTGTGGCTCATATCCATGCTTCTTTTAACAACACAATTGTTACTATTACTGATCGTCAAGGTAATGCATTGGGTTGGGCAACCGCAGGTGGTTCTGGTTTTCGTGGTTCTCGTAAGTCTACTCCGTTTGCCGCTCAAGTTGCAGCAGAACGCTGTGCTGAAGCAGTGAAAGAGTACGGAATCAAAAACTTAGAAGTTATGGTTAAAGGACCTGGTCCTGGCCGTGAGTCAACTATCCGTGCGTTAAATGCGGCTGGTTTCCGCATTACTAACATTACTGATGTGACTCCGATCCCTCATAACGGTTGTCGTCCACCGAAGAAACGTCGTGTTTAATTACGTTACGTTTTTAGGATTGTTGGAGAAAGAAAATGGCTAGATATTTGGGTCCTAAGCTCAAGCTGAGCCGTCGCGAGGGTACAGATCTTTTTCTTAAGTCTGGCGTTCGCGCGATTGACACCAAGTGTAAATTAGAACAGGCACCTGGACAGCATGGCGCACGTAAACCGCGTCTATCTGATTATGGTGTTCAGTTACGTGAGAAACAAAAAGTTCGTCGTATTTACGGTGTTCTAGAACGTCAATTCCGTAACTATTATAAAGAAGCAACGCGATTGAAAGGCAATACGGGCGAAAATCTGTTGAATTTGCTCGAAGGTCGTTTAGATAATACTGTTTATCGTATGGGCTTTGGCGCAACACGCGCGGAAGCACGTCAGATGGTTAGCCACAAAGCAATCATGGTAAATGGTCAAGTTGTTAATATTGCTTCTTATCAGGTTTCCCCGAATGACGTTATCAGCGTTCGTGAAAAAGCGAAAAAACAGTCTCGTATTAAGGCTGCTTTAGAGCTTGCTGAACAGCGTGAGAAGCCAAGTTGGCTGGAAGTTGATGCTGCTAAGATGGAAGGTGTGTTCAAACGTATTCCTGAACGTGCTGATCTGTCTGCTGACATTAACGAACACCTGATCGTCGAGCTTTACTCTAAGTAAAGCTTAGTACCAAAGAGAGGACACAATGCAGGGTTCTGTGACAGAGTTTCTTAAACCGCGCCTGGTTGATATCGAGCAAATTAGTTCGACTCACGCCAAGGTAACCCTTGAACCGTTAGAACGTGGCTTTGGCCATACTCTTGGTAACGCACTACGCCGTATTTTGCTTTCGTCTATGCCGGGTTGTGCTGTGACCGAGGTTGAAATTGATGGTGTACTGCATGAGTACAGCACTAAAGAAGGTGTGCAGGAAGATATCTTGGAGATTCTCCTTAACCTGAAAGGGCTGGCGGTAAAAGTTCACGGTAAAGATGAAGTTATTCTGACCTTGAATAAATCTGGAATTGGCCCTGTGACTGCCGCCGATATCACCCCTAATGATGATATCGAAATCGTCAAGCCGCAACATGTTATCTGCCATCTAACTGATGAAAGCGCTGCTATTAATATGCGTATCAAAGTACAGCGTGGTCGTGGGTATGTACCGGCTTCTGCCCGTATTCATTCGGAAGAAGATGAGCGCCCAATCGGTCGTTTATTAGTTGACGCATGCTATAGCCCTGTGGAGCGTATTGCCTACAATGTTGAAGCGACGCGTGTAGAACAACGCACTGATTTGGATAAACTGGTTATCGAGATGGAAACTAACGGCACAATCGATCCAGAAGAGGCGATTCGTCGAGCAGCAACTATCTTGGCTGAACAACTCGAAGCTTTCGTTGATTTACGCGATGTTGCTAAGGTTGAAGTTAAAGATGAGAAGCCAGAGTTCGATCCGATTCTGCTGCGTGCAGTTGACGATCTGGAGTTGACTGTCCGCTCTGCTAACTGTTTAAAAGCAGAAGCTATCCACTACATCGGTGATTTGGTTCAGCGCACTGAAGTTGAGTTGCTTAAAACACCTAATCTTGGTAAAAAATCACTTACTGAAATTAAGGATGTTTTGGCATCAAGAGGTTTATCGCTAGGTATGCGTCTAGAAAATTGGCCTCCAGCAAGCATTGCTGATGAATGAGATCACAGGTTAAGGTTTTACTGAGAAGGATAAGGTCATGCGCCATCGTAAGAGTGGTCGTCAATTGAACCGCAATAGTAGCCATCGCCAAGCTATGTTTCGTAATATGGCTGGTTCTTTAGTTCGTCATGAGATTATCAAGACAACTTTACCAAAGGCGAAAGAGTTGCGCCGTGTCGTTGAGCCACTGATTACTCTTGCCAAGACCGACAGCGTAGCTAATCGTCGTCTGGCATTTGCCCGTACTCGTGATAATGAGATCGTGGCAAAATTATTTAATGAACTTGGACCGCGTTTCGCGAGCCGTGCAGGTGGTTATACTCGTATTATGAAGTGTGGCTTCCGTGCCGGTGACAATGCGCCGATGGCTTACATCGAGCTTGTTGATCGTACTGTTGAGTCTCAAGCAGAATTAACTGCAGAGTAAATTTGCAATTACATAAAAAACCGGGATTAATCCCGGTTTTTTATTATCAAAAATTAACTTTTTGTCATTTCATAGTTTGCTATCATAGTGAATGATATTTATACATATATAAGAGGTATTTATGTATCAGATAGGTAAATTAGCTAAGTTGGCAGATGTAACTACAGACACAATTCGTTTCTATGAAAAACAAGGGTTAATGGAACGTCCTAATCGTACAGAAAGCGGTTATCGTCTTTATAGCAGCAAAGATTTACAACGTTTACGTTTTATTCGTTATGCTAAGCAGCTTGGCTTTACTTTGGAATCAATTTCAGAGTTATTGTCTATTCGTATTGATCCTGCTCATCATACATGCCAGGAGTCAAAAAATATTGTAGATGCCCGCTTGCAAGAGATCGAAATTAAAATTATAGAAATGGAGAGAATGAAGGACTCATTAAAAATGCTCAGTGCCGCTTGTTGTGGTAGTAAACATGTTAGTACTAGATGCTCAATTTTAGAGATCCTTGAACAGGGCGCTAATAAACATTAAATGAGATATACATTTTAGCTAAAAGCAAATTTTATAAGTATTTATTCAATTGAGTGATTGATATTGGAGTGTTTAATATGGCAAATTATCAGCATAAACGAGGAGTTATAAAGAAGAGTGCAGTAGCAGCCATACTGCATGATCCTCTATATAGGCAACGAATTGAAAAAAATAAAAAAGGAAAAGGGAGTTATCAACGTAAAATGAAGCATAATAAAGAGCTAACTAGTGAGTTAGTGAGGATTAATTAAAAAAATTTATTATCACTAACTCACTCGTTTAAATTATTTTTGTTTTTTTAGTAAATCACGTATTTCGGTTAATAATGTGACTTCTTTAGTTGGCGCTGCAGCAGGTGCTTCTTCCTTTTCACGACGCAATTTATTTATAAGTTTTATCGCAACAAAAATTGCTATAGCGATGATAAGAAAATCAAAAACATTTTGAATAAAGATACCATAATTTATAACAACAGCGGGTATATTATCGTGGGCTTCTTTTAAGACAAAATGAAATTGCTTAAAATCAATACCTCCAATAAGTAATCCGAGTGGTGGCATAATAATATCGGCAACAAGCGAAGAAACAATTTTGCCAAATGCTGCACCGATAATAACACCTACAGCTAAATCAATAACGTTGCCTTTCATTGCAAATTCACGGAACTCTTTTAAAAAGCTCATAGTCTCCTCACCATTAATCAAAATAAAACGTAAAATTTATAAGAATGTTTAAATTATAATATCTTTTAATATATTTCTATCAAAATTTTTACAAAAAGAATGGGCTAGGTTGGAAGATCTTTTCTACTTCAGGAACGTGTTTTTTATCAGTAATGAACATAATGATGTGATCATCCTGTTCAATAATATGGTAACTATTTGCAATGATGACTTCATCATCACGAACAATAGCACCAATAATAGTGCCAGGAGGAAGTTTTATCTCTGAAATTTTTCGACCAACGACTTTGGATGTGTTTTCATCACCGTGAGCAATAGCTTCTATGGCTTCAGCAACACCTTTACGCAAGGATGAAACATTAATTATATCCGCTTTACGAACATGTCCAAGTAAAGCGGAAATTGTTGCTTGTTGAGGTGATATAGCGATATCAATGACTCCTCCTTGTACAAGATCAACATAAGCAGAACGTTGAATAAGAACCATCACTTTCTTAGCGCCCATTTTTTTAGCTAACATAGCTGACATAATATTGGCTTCATCATCATTAGTTAGTGCTATAAAAACATCTGTTTGCTCGATATGTTCTTCCGCTAGTAGCTCTTGATCTGAAGCATCACCATAAAACACGATTGTATCATGTAATAGTTCGGCTAATTCAGTTGCTCTTTCTTGATCACGTTCGATTAATTTAACACTGTAATCTTTTTCTAGTTGTTTTGCTAAACCAGCACCAACATTACCACCACCCACTATCATAATTCGTTTATAGGGTTTTTCTAGACGTTGTAGTTCACTCATGACAGCACGAATATGCTCAGTAGCTACAACAAAAAAAATTTCATCACCTGCTTCAATAATTGTGGATCCCTGTGGTCGAATAGGTCTATCTTGACGAAATATAGCAGCAATTCGGGTATCAATATGGGGTAAGTGTTCACGTAAATTTGAAAGGGAATTACCTACTAATGAACCTCCATAGTAGGCCTTTGCCGCAACAATACTTACTTTGCCACTTGCGAAGTTAACAACCTGAAGTGCACCAGGATATTGGATTAATTTATAAATATAATCAATAACAAGCTGCTCAGGTGAAATAAGGTAATCAATCGGTATGTGGTCAGGGGTAAAAAGTTTTTCAGTTTCTTTGATATATTCAGATGCGCGTATTCTAGCAACTTTATTTGGCGTGTTAAAAAGAGAATAAGCGATTTGGCATGCAATCATATTAGTTTCATCTGAATTTGTTACAGCGACAAGCATATCAGCATCTTCAGCTCCGGCTTCCCTTAGGACTCTAGGGTATGAGCCATGCCCACTGACAACTCTTAGATCGAATTTATCTTGTAATTGGCGTAAACGTTCAGTATTAGTATCTACGATAGTGATATCGTTGTTTTCATCAACTAAATTTTCTGCGAGTGTTCCACCAACTTGTCCTGCACCTAATATGATAATTTTCATTATATTTTTATCTCACTGCCAGATTGAGTATGTATTCAAAATAGTAGTGTTAATTTTTTATTAGAGAAGCATAAAAGAAACCATCTCCTCCCCGTTGAGTGGGTAATATTTGTTGGCCTAGTTCCATATTGTTATTTAAAGATGCTTCTGGATGATGAAAAAGAAATTTCTTTATTTGTTCTTTGTTTTCATCCGGTAAAATAGAGCAAGTAGCATAAACTAGGGTGCCATTGGTTTTTAAGTAAGGCCAGATAGCCTCAAGAATTTCATATTGTAATTTGACCAATTGCGGGATATCTGTCGGTTTTCTAAGCCATTTTATATCTGGATGCCTACGAATGACACCAGTTGCAGAGCAAGGGGCATCTAGCAATATACGATCAAATTTCGCACCTGATATCCATTCGAATGGTCTACGTCCATCACCAGCAATAACTCTTGCATGTAATTTTAGTCGATTAAGATTTTCTTGGATACGTTTTATTCGTAGTTCATCAATATCAACTGCTAGAACATCAGCTTTTGGCGCAAGTTCAAGTATATACGTTGTCTTACCACCTGGAGCTGCGCAAAGATCAAGAATATATTCACCATTTTTAGGTGCTAATAATTCAACGCATCGTTGAGCTGATAAATCTTGAATGGTTACCCAACCTTGGTCAAATCCTGGTAATTTGTTAATCGCACATGGTTTTTGTAATTTGATAGCAAATTTACTGTCATTACTTAAACTGGCCTCTATACCCGCTTGTTGTAATAGCATTAAATAATCATGAGTAGAATGATATAATTGATTTACTCTTAACCACATAGGTGGTTTTTGGTTATTAACCTCAAGAATCTCTTCCCATTTAGCAGGATAAACTTGCTGAATTTTTTCTAATAGCCATTTAGGATGTAAATAATTATTTTCTTTATTATTGGCTTTTTCATTTAATATTTGTTCTTGCCGTTGGTATTGTCTCAATACACCATTAATTAAGCCTTTTAATTGAGGGAGTTTTAGTGTGATAGCGCCATCAACAGTTTCTGCTAGTGCTGCATGGGAAGGAATACGAGTAAAACGAAGTTGGTAAATTCCTACGATAATAAGATAATGAATAATGCGTTGTTTTCCTTTTAATGGCTTAGTTATTAATTGTTTAATAAACCATTCCAATAAAGGTAACACTCTAAGTACACCAAAACTGAGTTCTTGTAAAAGTGCTTTATCTTTATCTGTTATATTTTTTTGGCATTCGGGTAGTACAGTGCTTAATGATTGTTTTTGATCAATAACCTGGGCAATGACCTGGGCACAAATGCTTCTAAGGTTATATTTTTTATTCATGTTGAATATAATTACCTACTAATGATAAATGCAAGCAAGAAATTTATTTTTAATTTTATTGCATTGGTGAATTTATTATTCTGCCAGGAATAAACAATCCGTGACGAGAGTTTAGAAAATCACTAGCTAACATTATTTTTTTACCGGCCGGTTGTATTTTTAAGATGTTTAAAATACCTTTACCGGTTGCCACTTTAATTCCTGTTTTATCGGCACTTAAAATTGTTCCTGGTGATGAGTCATTTTCATGATAAATGACTTCGGCATACCATACTTTAAAAGCTTTATCTGCAAAAATAAAATAGCTTACTGGCCAAGGATTAAATGCCCGGATACATCGTTCGATTTGTTCTGCCGAAAGTGACCAATCAATTAATGCTTCATCTTTGCTCAGTTTTTCAGCATAGTTAGCAAATGCATTATTTTGCTTTTCTGGTTTTGTTTGATCTGATTTGACTAAATCAAGAGTATGCAGCAGCGCAGTAGGGCCAAGTTTTGCAAGTTTTTGATACAGTATCGCGCTGGTATCTTTTAGTTCAATAGGGCAACTGACTTGATAGAGCATATCCCCGGTATCCAGACCAATATCCATTTGCATAATTGTAATACCTGTTTCTTTATCACCAGCCCAAATTGAGCGTTGAATTGGCGCTGCTCCTCTCCAGCGAGGTAGTAGTGAGCCATGAACATTCAGGCAACCCATTGGTAACATATTTAATACAATTTCAGGTAAAATGAGGCCATATGCGACAACAACCATAACATCGGCATGTTGATTTTCAATCCAGTGCTGACTTTCTGCTGTTTTTAGTGTTGTTGGCTGGAAAACAGGAATATTCGCTTCTTCGGCTAGCATTTTTACTGGGCTTGATGTGAGTTTTCGCCCTCTTCCAGCAGGTTTATCTGGTTGTGTCAAAACGCCAACTATTTGATACTTATGCTGAAAACTGAGTAATGCAGCTAAATGTTGTGCTGCAAAATCAGGGGTGCCGGCAAAAATGATTCGTAGACAGTCTGACACGTAAAGATCCCTATATTAAAAATATGAAAAATATCATTTCTTTGTTTTAGCTTTTAGACGTTCAAGCTTTTCAATTTTTTGCCTAATGCGTTGGCGTTTTAATGCAGAAAGATAGTCAATAAATAATTTGCCATTAAGATGATCTATTTCATGCTGAATACAGATAGCAAGCAGATCATCTGTTTCTAATTCGAACTCTTTACCATTGACATCTAAGGCTTTAATTTTGACCCATTCAGCACGAGGTACGAATGCACGTTGTTCCGGTACAGAAAGACAACCTTCTTCTATTCCCGTTTCACCAGATGTTTCTAAGATAATGGGATTTATAAGTACCAATCTTTCATTACGAGATTCTGAAACATCAATAACAATAATTCTTTGATGAATATTGACCTGCGTTGCGGCTAAACCAATACCTTCTTCTTCATACATCGTTTCAAACATATCATTCACGATACGTTGTATTTCTGCATCAACTTTTTTTACCGGTTCTGCAATTTTGCGAAGACGTTCATCTGGGTAATGTAATATATTTAATACTGACATAAATGTTTAAAGCTATATCCAAAAAGTGAAAGTTATTTAATACCTATTCTAGACATTTCTCGTTATGATTGACAGTATTGGTTATAAATGAAACACACTTATTGCCAATGAAGTCTGGAAAGTATATGGATCCACGGGAAATATGGCTACGCATGAGGATGGTTTCTCACCTTTCAGCTGTTAAGGCTGCAGCAATTGTAGAGAAACTCATTGAATTAAAAAATGTTAAAATTGCTTCTCTTCGAGCATGTGGGTTATCACCCCATCAGTGTGTACAATTCACTCATGCAAATTCAAAAGCTATTTATGCTGCAATGAAATGGCTAGATGTAAGCGAGCATAAACTCATTACGTTATCCGATCCCAACTATCCATATTTGTTAAAACAGATATATTCGCCACCAATTATACTCTTCGTTGCTGGTAAAGAGAAAGCGCTTTATTCCGCTCAAATTGCTGTGGTAGGCAGTCGTTATAATGATTTTTATGGTGAAAAATGGGCTCAAATATTTAGTCAGGAACTGGTGATGCATAAATTTACAATTACCAGTGGCTTAGCAATAGGTATTGATGGGATTAGCCATAGAACCGCATTAGAGCATAATGGACTAACTGTTGCTGTATTAGGTAGTGGTTTAAATAAATTATATCCAACTCAACATACTGCTTTAGCGAATAAAATTAAGGAACAAGGGGCGTTAGTATCAGAATATCTACCAGATACTCCGCCGTTAGCTAAGAATTTTCCTCGTCGGAATCGTATAATTAGCGGCTTAAGTAAAGCAGTAATTGTGATTGCGGCTGGATTAAAAAGTGGTTCATTAATTACGGCTAAATGTGCGTTGGAGCAAGGTAAAGATATTTTTGCTTTACCTGGTGCGTTAGCTAATAGCTTATATGAAGGTAATCACTGGTTAATTCAACAGGGGGCTTATTTAGCCTCTTCGCCCCAAGATGTTATTGAATATTTAAACAGTGGACTACAATGGTTACCAGAAAATAAAATCCTATCTGATAATCTACAGATCGATAATTCTATGAATAATATATTGAGTTATATTGATTATGAACCAACACCTATAGATTTAATTGCTGAAAGAAGTGGCTTATCAGTTATTGAGGTATCTACTCAATTGTTGGAGTTTGAATTGATGGGTAAAGCTATCTTTGTGTCTGGTGGATATATTAGAGTCGACTAATTAAAGTGAGATGAGAATGCAAAAGCCAATCCTTATTGGAAAAAAGGCACATGAAGATAAGGAGTATTGTCCTAAATGTCATAGTGAACTTATTATTCGAAATGGGGGATATGGGCCTTTTGTTGCTTGCTCTAACTATCCTAAATGTGATTATGTTCGGCCTTTAAAACAAGCAGCCGACAGCCAAATAATTAAAGAATTATCGGATTATTTTTGTCCCAAATGTGGGCATAATTTGGTGTTGAAGCGAGGACGTTTCGGTATGTTTGTTGGATGCAGTCATTATCCTCAATGTGAACATACAGAGTTAATTGATAAACCCGATAAAACGTTAGTGGGATGTCCACAGTGTCACGGTGGTGAATTACTGCAAAGAACGTCACGTTTTGGCAAAGTATTTTATGGTTGTAATTGTTATCCTAAGTGTCAATTTGTGGTTAACGCTAAACCAATTTCTGGTAAATGTTCTTTCTGTCAGTATCCATTATTAATAGAAAAAAAGGTTTCACAAGATATGAAAATATTTTGTGCAAATAAATTATGTAATAAACAGCAGTAATAAAAATATATGGAATAATTGGCATGTTTGATGAAATATCCCCTTCGTTTCGAAATATTATTGTAGCGTTAAATGAAGGCAAAATTATAGCATATCCGACAGAAGCTGTTTTTGGCCTCGGATGTGATCCTGATAATGAGAAAGTAGTCCGTCAGTTATTATTATTAAAGCAGCGTTCATGGGAAAAAGGATTAATTTTAATAGCTGGAAACTATGAACAATTAACACCTTATATTGATGATAATAAATTAACTAATTTACAAAAAGAAATGATGCTTTCAACAGGAGCTAAATCTATTACCTGGGTAGTACCTGCCAGAAAAGACACACCAAAATGGTTAACAGGCAAATTTGATTCACTAGCGGTGCGTATTACAAATTTTGAGTTAATTAAAAAGCTTTGTTTTTTATATGGCAAACCATTAATTTCTACTAGCGCTAATTTAAATGGATTATCACCATGCAGAACAAAAGAAGAAGTTATTGCCCAGTTTAATGGCCATGTATCCGTTTTAGAAGGTTCTGTTGGGGGACGTAAAAAACCATCTGAAATTCGAGATATAATAACAGGCCATCTATATCGAAAAGGTTAATGTGAATGGAAGAATTTGCGGTATTTGGCAATCCCGTGCTACATAGTAAATCACCACTTATTCATAAATTATTTGCTGAGCAAACTGGTATTAAATATGATTATGGCAAAGTGTTAGTCCCTGTAAATAAATTTGAGGAAAAATTAGATGATTTTTTTGGTCAAGGAGGAATGGGGGCAAATATTACTCTACCTTTTAAGGAGTTAGCTTACCATAAAGTTGATGAATTAACTGAACAAGCTCAAATATGTGGTTCAGTTAATACTATCAAAAGGTTAGATGATCATAGATTACTAGGTGATAACACTGATGGAATAGGTTTAATTTTAGATCTTGAGCGGTTGAGTTTTATTGAAAAGGGGAGGCATATATTAGTAATTGGTGCTGGTGGTGCCGCACGTGGTGTTATAGCGCCTATTTTAAATTATGGTTGTCGAATAACGATTACGAATCGAACATTTAGTAAAGCAGATGAACTGGCAAAAAAATTTTCTACTATAGGACATATCAATTCATTGATGTTGCAATCTATTCATTCTGCCGAGTATGATTTAATTATCAATGCCACATCTTCTGGTGTTACAGGGAAAGTTCCTGCTATCTCAACGAATATATTTAAGCAAAATGTTTTTTGTTATGACATGTTCTATCGGTTAAATGAAACACCATTTTTAGCATTAGCAAAAACTAATGGGATATTAAAATATGCTGATGGTATTGGGATGTTAGTCGGTCAGGCGGCTTATGCTTTTAAATTATGGCACGGTAAATTACCTGATATTTCATCTGTATTACAGCGATTAAAAGAAAAATGGTGACATAAATTAGTTAGTATATTTTTTACGAAAAAACGATAAAAATGTCAGGTAAAATTGTGTACGGCATTTCTTATAATAAATTTATAAGTAATTATTTTTCCAATTTTTATAATTAGCAGCGGACTGAACTAAGCCTTCTAATTCTTCAGACGTTAATTTTCTAATCTGTTTTACCGGGCTGCCTATATATAAATAACCACTTTCTAATTTTTTGCCTTGTGTGACTAAACTACCTGCGCCTATAACGACATTATTCTCAATCTTTGCGCCATCTAAAATAATTGAACCCATACCCACCAAAATTCGGTTACCAATAGTACATCCATGCAACATAACTTTATGCCCAATGGTAACATCTTCTCCAATAATAAGAGGATACCCTTGGGGATTAAGTTTATTTTTATGTGTAACATGAAGTACGGAACTATCTTGAATATTAGTTCTTGCTCCAATAGAAACGTAATTGACATCACCACGTATGACAGTTAGTGGCCAAACGCTTACATCATCAGAAATGCGTACATCACCAATAACCACAGCCGTTGGATCGATAAACGCATTATTGCCAATGATGGGTTTTAGGTGCAAATAAGGTCTTATATTAGAAATCATTGCTATGTTTATCCTAATTAAATTATTTGAATTGGTTATCAAAGAGTGAATTGATAAATTTGTATTTTATATTATTAAAAATTCTTTTAATTAAATACCCTATAGGCTTATCTTTGCATTTTAAAATTATAGAGTTGACTGGATACTATAAAATCGAGCTAATTTTGTAGAATTTTAATTCATTATGACGAAAATATATTCATATAAATAAAAAAACACAAAAAGTAGTTGAGTAAATTTTTAGGCGCTCTATAATGCGCCCCCACTGAGTCAGGATAGAACGAATCAATTAAAGAGGATTTTATCGACTTAGGGTAAAGAAAAGTAGAAATAACTACTTGACTTTACAGGTGAAAAGCGTAATATACGCCACCTCGCGACCTGGGTCGCACGCTCTTTAACAATTAATCAGACAATCTGTGTGGGCACTCGCAAGACATCATCAAAAACTATTTGAAGATTAAGTCTTGAAGAGTGACAAAACAGTTAATTCATATATGAACTAATAAGCAGTAACGTGATTTTGGGCCACAGCGAAGGCGTTAAAACGTCGACAAAGTGGCAAAAAGAAGCGTTACGGCCAGTAAAACATTCTTTGAGCATCAAACTTTTAATTGAAGAGTTTGATCATGGCTCAGATTGAACGCTGGCGGCAGGCCTAACACATGCAAGTCGAGCGGCAGCGGGAGAAAGCTTGCTTTCTTGCCGGCGAGCGGCGGACGGGTGAGTAAGGTATGGGGATCTGGCCGAAGGCGGGGGATAACCACTGGAAACGGTGGCTAATACCGCATAATCTCTAAGGAGCAAAGTGGGGGACCATTAGGCCTCACACCTTCGGATGAACCCATATGAGATTAGCTAGTAGGTGGGGTAAAGGCTCACCTAGGCGACGATCTCTAGCTGGTCTGAGAGGATGATCAGCCACACTGGGACTGAGACACGGCCCAGACTCCTACGGGAGGCAGCAGTGGGGAATATTGCACAATGGGCGCAAGCCTGATGCA
>NZ_CAJCFU010000028.1:0-7504 GCF_903968575.1 Arsenophonus endosymbiont of Apis mellifera
TCCGTTACTTTCCTTTAAATCAGCCCCAAAGTCGCGACACACTTCACCTGCATACTGATGAAATGCTTTGTAGTGCAAGCCACTGAGTACTTTCTTTCGGTACTTAGTCACAAAGACAAGGTGAACATGTAAAAGAAACGCTGCATGTCTTGAACGGTTGATTTTATATTTTTGCATTGAAATTAACCGGATATACGGTAAGATAGTGAGATAATTTACTACACACTGAGTAATAATGCTAATTCTAAAAGCCTACAAATTCAGACTCGAACCAACCGAAAAACAGTCGCAACGTTTGCGGCAGTTGTGCGGATGCGCTCGTTTTATCTGGAATTACGGGCTAGCAGAGACGCAACGCATTATTGAATCCGGCGGTAAACTACCGTCAGCGTTTGAACTAAATCGGATGCTCACAGAATGGAAAAAAAAGCCGGAACATTCCTTTTTGCAAGAAGCCTACACGGATAATCTTCAGCAGAAACTCAAAGATCTGCACGGGGCATGGAAACGCTGCTTTGATAAAAAACTGGCAGCAAAAGCTCCTGTATTTAAAAGGAAAAATGACGGGCGTGATTCAGTTCGTTTTGTTAATTTTGATAAATATTGTCAGCTCGATAATGGCAGAGTGAGATTACCGTCAGGTTTGGTATGGGTAAAGTTCCGGCAGTCGCAAAAGCTGTACGGTAAGATTAAAAACGCAACCGTTAGCCAACATGCGGGACACTGGTATATATCGTTTCAGGTCGAACTGGAAATGGACATTCAGCCTCATTCGTCAGCAACAATGATTGGTTTGGATGCAGGTGTAACCAGACTCGCCACGCTGTCAGACGGCACAGTGTTTGAACCTGTAAACAGTTTTAAAACCAACCAAAAAAAGCTGGCGAAATTCCAGCGTCAGTTAAGCTGTAAAGTTAAATTCAGCAATAACTGGAAAAAACAGAAGCGAAAAATCCAACGTCTCCACTCGCATATAACCAATATCCGCAAAGACTACCTTCACAAAGTCACCAGTGAAATCAGCAAAAACCACGCGATGATCGTCATTGAGGACTTAAAGGTCAGTAACATGTCGAAATCGGCAAAAGGTACACAAGAGCAGCACGGACGGAATGTCAGGGCAAAATCAGGACTTAACCGTTCGATACTGGATCAGGGTTGGTATGAAATGCGCCGTCAGCTTGAGTACAAGCAGCTATGGCGCGGTGGTCAGGTATTAGCTGTGCCTCCGGCATATACAAGTCAACGGTGTGCATGTTGTGGTCATACAGCGAAAGAAAATCGTCAATCACAAAGTAGATTCGAGTGCCTTGAGTGCGGGTATACAGAGAACGCAGATATCAACGGAGCTCGTAACATTTTAGCGGCAGGACATGCCGTGTTAGCCTGTGAAGTGAACGGTGCAGTAATGCCGTCAGCAGCAGGAACCAGGCTTCTGAGCGATCAGATAGTCTCCGACTAACGGGAATCCCCCTCCTGAGTCACGAAGTGTGAAGGTGGGGGAGGATGTCAATTGAAGCAACCCATGGCACAGCACCGAAATATGCAGGTCTAGACAAAGTGAATCCAGGCTCTATAATCCTTTCTGCTGAGATGATGTTATGCCACATGGGCTGGACAGAAGCGGCCGACTTAATCATTAAAGGCATGCAAGGGGCGATTGCCGCCAAAACCGTGACTTATGATTTTGAGCGCTTAATGCCTGGTTCTAAGCTATTGAAATGCAGTGAGTTTGGCGATGCGATCATCAGCCATATGTAATTGTCTGTTTTACTTGATTGATAACGGGAGCTTAATGGTTTCCGTTTTTTATTATTCACTTTGTAACGGTTATCAAAACTTTATCAAAATAATTTATCAAAACTAGCTAAAAAATATTCAATTAAATAATAACTTTTATCCATTCTTTACCTCGATCATCATGGTATTTATCAGTTAGTAATTGACTTTTGTGGCCTAGTAAATCTTTGGTGTTGATCCCTTGTTCTCTGTAAAGGCGCTCTGATAATGAACGTTGCTCATGAAATGTTGCGGGTGTTCCTTCTCCCCAATCAATATCAGTTTTATTTCTTGCTTTTTTAAAATTAGTGGTTAGAGTGTTGGGTTTTACTTTTTCGCCACGTTTGGCTTGTGACGTTGTATAAAAATAATGAATTAGGTATGGACTAACTACATTATCACGGCAACGCTCTATTACTTCTCTTAGGGATATATTTATTGCCTCACATCTTAGAGAAAGTGGTATTGCCAATTTCGCGTTGGTTTTTTCCTGAATGACGTGCAAATCATTATCCCAAATATCGCTGAATTTCATTTTAGAAATATCACTCAAACGTTGACCAGTAACCAATGCTAGTAACATTGCGTTTCCCATGTAACGATGAGTCGTGTCAGCAATTTTAAAAATTTTTTTCCATTCATCCAAATTAAGCCGTTGTCTGGTTATTTTTCTTCTAGGTTGTTTTGTTGCTAACGCAGGATTATAACCAGGAGGAACTTCTCCTGCATGTTGTGCTTCCTTGAATACATCAATTAAAACAGAACGAATAACTTGAGCCATTCGATGTTGACCATTTATTTTATATTTATCTAATATCTGAGCGATATCTCTGGCATCGACTAACGTTAGTGGTTTTATCGATAATGCTTTTTGCATTAATTCAATGGGTTTTCTTTTTTGTTTGTAGGTGTTTAGCTTTATATCACCTTCTTTTAAACGTTCTTCTTGAATTTTCCAATATTTTTCTAACCAGGTGTTAACCGTAATCTCTTTTCCTTTAATACGCGCAATTCGGTCACTAATAGCTAAGATCTGTCGGTTACGTTGATCAGCAAACCGATTATTCGCTTCAATAGCAATTTGTTTTGCTTCAGCTTCATTACTACCAAGTGCATGATACTTTCCTGTTATTGGATGACGGTAACGCCAATAAATCTTGTTCGATTTACGACTGTATAATGGATACAAATTTGGAATACTAACATTATTTTTACGAGGTCTAGCAGCCATCATTTAAAATTCTTTGTAAGGTAGGGTTATCATTTTTATCAATAAATGGTTTTGTTAAATCTCCAACCAATTCTGCATCTTCCCTTACACGCCAAATGCCTCCTTCTTTTCGTGCTGGTGGATAAAAATGACCATTACGCGCATAACGTTGTAATGTATTTAGTTTTGAATGGTGACTTCTATATCGTTCACTAGCCCATTCTTCCAAAGTTAACATTTGCATAGTTGTTTCCTCGTGCGTATTTTCATAAAAAGAGAGCACTTAATTACATTCAAAAATTCACACTATTCTCAGGCGCTTCATTGCCCCATAGATCCCAGCCCTGCACTTTGTCACGAGCGAAAAGTTCAATACGTTTCACATCACCGTAGAGCTTCTCTAATCGGTAATGGACTTCTTTATGTTTTTGGCTATGCTCACCGAGACAGGCGTAGATAACTTGTTTGATGGATGCGTCCTTGCGTTCTAGTCCTTTCCCCTTGATGGCAATTAAACAGTCTTCTGAATTACTGCGGGTGTAGTTACCGCCATTCATGCGTGTTTCAGCATTGAGTAATGTCAGAAAATCATCAGCATAAGATAGCGCAGCTTTCTTGATAGCTTTAGAAATCCGCTCTTTGGCTAACTTATTCAACTTGACCCAGGTAAATCCCTTCATGGTTTTGACCTTAAATCCCCATGCTTCGGCTAATCGGATAGCTTCCAGCGCAAAGTTCCCCGTGTACCACATGCAGAGTACGGAGTTATCATTGACGATGGTTTCTATCGGTAGTCGGGTGAGGGAGTAAAAGTCAGTGGTGTTGTAGTGATTGTGTGCTGCGCCGTTTGATGCTTTGTTTTGGTATTGCCAGGGTGGGTCTGCGAGTATCAGGTCATACTTCACTTCATCTCCTAAACATACCAGCTTTTACTTTTATGCAAGTCGTCTATTTTTTCTAAGACAGTGATTTTATTACCGCCATTTCCGGTTAATGTTTTACTTTCTTCATCGGTATCAAATTGATATATCAATCCTTTGTTTGTTAATTTTTTTTCCTTCAATCTAATGATTTTCATCCTTTCACCATGATAAATAGCCTGCATCCCTGCTTTTACATGATGTAACGTTGTTCGGTATTCATGGATGTTATTCATACAGTTACTCCCATTACCAATCAAATGATTACCATTCTGATTAAAATTTAATCAATTTCAGTTAATTATGATATATTCATACCGTTGTGTGTTCGTAACCACATCATTTCCCTAATATTGCCAGCCTTGCGCTGGTCTTTTTTTGAGTGATTCAGAAATACCAAATAGTGGTCAATCTCTAGTGAGTACGTTGGCTATTAGCAAATAACGATTTCAGATTGATACCGTATACCTGTAGCCATGATTCAGCAGGCCATGACTTAACCTGACCATAACGAATATCAGGCACTTCGGTTGCTTCCATCTGGTTCTCACGGCACCATCTGCGAAGTGGGGCAAATTTGTATTCTTTCCCTGTGGCATTCTTTACAGCTGTGATGGTGGCATGTTTAACACTTTCTCCCAATCGTTCTGTCAGTTCCCGATTTTTACGGGTAGCAACGCTGAGTTTACCCATTGCAGAAGCTTCACGAGTGCGGCTGATTTGTGATTTTGTTCTAATAGCTTCATCACGCTCACTGCTTATTTTTTCCACTTGCTCGGTATAGCTAATCAGCATTTTTCGTAATTGTGCAGGATTATCTAACCAGTCTGTTGTTGGGGTGACAGGAGCTAATCTTCCTGTTTTGTAATCCAGGAAGGTTTGATTAACCATCAATCTGAATTTTGGCGAAATCCAGCCAGCATACTCAATGGCTAACAGCTCATGAGCAAAAGTGCCTGGATTTATGCCGCCTTTTTGAACTTTGATTACTTCTTGACCTAAGGCGGAATTCTGCCTTAGCTCTTCAATTAACTCTTTGGCTTGTTTTGTCTCAAGCCATGTTTTAGGGCGTTTAGCATCTTGCCGCCACTGGCTTTATGTAACGCATTTAGGTTGAAACGACCATCTGAGTCTGTCGTGATTTCTACGCCAGCAATGATAGGGTAATGTTCATTTGTTAAATTTCGCATATAGTTATCCTTCAATATTAAAATTGATGAACGGGTATTAATTAAGTGGAATAGATTAGGGTGGGTAATGATTTCTTGTTTTGCAACTACTTCTTCATAGTATCGATAAATACTCCCAAAATGATCATAAGTGCTGGCACCAGCATGACACCAATAACCAGTAGCTCTTGTCCGCCTAAATGAATATTGCCTAATTCACCACGTTTAAACCTGATTTGCGGGTCAATGACGGCATCGGCGTGCGCGAGATGTCCAACAATGAGTTCAAAGGCAAACGCTGCACCGATAAACAAAAATGTTGTGATTAGTAATTTAATGATGTTAAGTTTCATGATTGAACCTTTTAACATTGGATTATTTCTTAATGCAAATTGCTTTTGCGTTGATATCCTTGAAAGTTTCAAATTCACGCTCAAACTGTTTAGCGGCGAATTGGCACATATTCTCAGTGTCAAATTCCTGAGTATGAACACTTGCAAAGTCATTTGACGCGTAAGGGCTGGCGTACATGGATAGGATTAAAACCCACATGGTAGGAACTCCTTGTCTANAAANGATTAAACTCATTATTTACTGGCGTATGNGTTGGTCTACGCTCGTCTCTATCTTTTANAGTGCGCAACAAGTTTTTAACTGCTTGTGCGGGTTTGTTTTCAACTTTTTCTAAAAGCGTTTGTCCAGTGTTTGCTACAAATGGCATACGGATATCAAAGCTGTAACTTTCATCGCCATTTTTCTTCGTTCTTAGAACTTTTTGCAAAACAAGTCCTACTTTTTTGCCATGGAATTCTGGCGCAACCAGGTTATTGTTGTGGNCAACCGAGGTTACTCGCTGAATTCCAATGCATCCCATCATGGCATTGACCATATTTTGACCGAAAGGGTTTACCGTGCCGTCATTTTTCTTACAACAAATACTNAGATAGTTAACTTTTCTGCCATCCTCCGATTCACCTGAGAATTCAATAAACTCAGCGCCTTTATCACTTTTGCTTAATTTTGCCTCTGCAATTGTGATCACATACGCGCCTGATTCATTAATGAACCCCCCTTGATAGGTTAATAAGGCTGACTCCTNGCTGTAGGTAAAGATAATGTTGTGGTTCATGCTGTTTTCTCCGTTATGTTAGTTTTTTTTAAGCTGTAATAGTCACAAATCGCTGTATCAACTGCGTTTATGTCGTTTTCAATTTCGGGTGTTTCAAACATTCCCATTGGGGATTTGACGGTATCATAACCGCTGTTTTGTGTTGAAAATAAGTATTGACCATCCTTAACTANCGTTTTCAGTACAATAGTAAACATGCCCTCAACGGTTATTTTTTCATCAAGCATTTTGCCAATTGTTTTCATCTTGACTTTACCTAATGGTGTTTCTTCGGTATGCGAGAGAAAATATATCCTTAGATCATCTGATGATGATTTTACTGCCGCATTGATCACATTCCATGTGTGAGCGCCTATTTCTGTGAATTTATCGAAAGATTTTTCATCTGATCTGCGCATGAATTCATTTGCCATCAGATATTGAAAATCATCAATAACAACTATCTTTTTTTCGTAACTTGAGGCTTTTTCGATAGCTTTCATGATGTATTGCCAACAGTCACTGACAAATATTGAGGTTGTGGCATCTTTTTGATCCCAATTTCGCCATTGAGTTGATTTAAACGGCAAAGGTTTTTTTAACGTTTGGATTAATAAAGTTTCTTCAGGGCTTAGATGTCTAAGGCTAGCGGATTTTCCTGTCCCTGACTCACCCAGTATTAGTGTTGCGGTCGCCATATCTAATCACCTCTTATTTTTCCACCTAACGGTCCATCTCTTAGTTCTTGATCAANGAAAGGATTGTATTCTTTATTTTGAACATATATAGGATTGTAAGTATTTGGCGAGGATTGAATTATTAGTTTTTCAATCTCTTTTGCTTCTTTGTCATACATTTCCATTGCTNGACGCTTTTCTTTCATCGATGGCGACAATGGTTCTTTTCCTTGCCTGGTTGCCTCCATCTGTTGTATTGCATAGGCAATAGCGTCTTCTTTTGATTGGCATCTCCTTTTATCCGTTAGCCTCGGCATTTTCATGTAAAATCTCCTCGAAAATCCTGCCAGCTAACAGGAACATTTTGTTGCCCCAGTACCTCACGTTGATGTTCATATTTGTAATGTTCCTTAAGCTCATTGCTTTTTCTTTGCTTCTTAACCAACTGAGTTAATTCAAATAAAGTCATGAGTTATTCCTATCTTGCTAACAATAAAACGAGGCTTGCCAACGCAATGATTAGCACGGTGGGGATAATTTTTAAGCTGTCTTTTTGGGCGAAGCTGTCACTATTTAAGACGTAGCGCAGCTCCTGCTGTTTAAGCTGGTTCATGTTTTTAGCTCCTGGTTAATTGAAGATT
>NZ_CAJCFU010000029.1:0-184619 GCF_903968575.1 Arsenophonus endosymbiont of Apis mellifera
TCCGTTACTTTCCTTTAAATCAGCCCCAAAGTCGCGACACACTTCACCTGCATACTGATGAAATGCTTTGTAGTGCAAGCCACTGAGTACTTTCTTTCGGTACTTAGTCACAAAGACAAGGTGAACATGTAAAAGAAACGCTGCATGTCTTGAACGGTTGATTTTATATTTTTGCATTGAAATTAACCGGATATACGGTAAGATAGTGAGATAATTTACTACACACTGAGTAATAATGCTAATTCTAAAAGCCTACAAATTCAGACTCGAACCAACCGAAAAACAGTCGCAACGTTTGCGGCAGTTGTGCGGATGCGCTCGTTTTATCTGGAATTACGGGCTAGCAGAGACGCAACGCATTATTGAATCCGGCGGTAAACTACCGTCAGCGTTTGAACTAAATCGGATGCTCACAGAATGGAAAAAAAAGCCGGAACATTCCTTTTTGCAAGAAGCCTACACGGATAATCTTCAGCAGAAACTCAAAGATCTGCACGGGGCATGGAAACGCTGCTTTGATAAAAAACTGGCAGCAAAAGCTCCTGTATTTAAAAGGAAAAATGACGGGCGTGATTCAGTTCGTTTTGTTAATTTTGATAAATATTGTCAGCTCGATAATGGCAGAGTGAGATTACCGTCAGGTTTGGTATGGGTAAAGTTCCGGCAGTCGCAAAAGCTGTACGGTAAGATTAAAAACGCAACC
Organism: Arsenophonus endosymbiont of Apis mellifera; assembly: GCF_903968575.1. Taxonomy (NCBI): domain Bacteria; kingdom Pseudomonadati; phylum Pseudomonadota; class Gammaproteobacteria; order Enterobacterales; family Morganellaceae; genus Arsenophonus; species Arsenophonus endosymbiont of Apis mellifera. The sequence goes on from NZ_CAJCFU010000029.1 coordinate 704, forward strand.
GTTAGCCAACATGCGGGACACTGGTATATATCGTTTCAGGTCGAACTGGAAATGGACATTCAGCCTCATTCGTCAGCAACAATGATTGGTTTGGATGCAGGTGTAACCAGACTCGCCACGCTGTCAGACGGCACAGTGTTTGAACCTGTAAACAGTTTTAAAACCAACCAAAAAAAGCTGGCGAAATTCCAGCGTCAGTTAAGCTGTAAAGTTAAATTCAGCAATAACTGGAAAAAACAGAAGCGAAAAATCCAACGTCTCCACTCGCATATAACCAATATCCGCAAAGACTACCTTCACAAAGTCACCAGTGAAATCAGCAAAAACCACGCGATGATCGTCATTGAGGACTTAAAGGTCAGTAACATGTCGAAATCGGCAAAAGGTACACAAGAGCAGCACGGACGGAATGTCAGGGCAAAATCAGGACTTAACCGTTCGATACTGGATCAGGGTTGGTATGAAATGCGCCGTCAGCTTGAGTACAAGCAGCTATGGCGCGGTGGTCAGGTATTAGCTGTGCCTCCGGCATATACAAGTCAACGGTGTGCATGTTGTGGTCATACAGCGAAAGAAAATCGTCAATCACAAAGTAGATTCGAGTGCCTTGAGTGCGGGTATACAGAGAACGCAGATATCAACGGAGCTCGTAACATTTTAGCGGCAGGACATGCCGTGTTAGCCTGTGAAGTGAACGGTGCAGTAATGCCGTCAGCAGCAGGAACCAGGCTTCTGAGCGATCAGATAGTCTCCGACTAACGGGAATCCCCCTCCTGAGTCACGAAGTGTGAAGGTGGGGGAGGATGTCAATTGTCATCTTTAAGAATAAAAGTAAAAATAGTTTTGATTGCTTCGACAGAATCGTCTAAAAGGCCGGACTCAACAATACTCACTTCAACTGAATCAGGAGATTCAATACGATTAGTCCGTTGAGTAATAACAACATTACTAACATCAGGCTGGAAACTATTTCCCATCATTTTAATTGCTAGTGGAATGGGTTTATTTTCATTATCTGACATAGTTGTTTCTGTTTGCTTATCACAAGCAGCTAATAATAAACAGCAAGAAAGAGCAATCGTTAATTTTAATCTATTCATTTTTAACCTTTATTTATGTGAAATTCACTATCGATTATAAATTAAATAACAATATTTAACATAGTATATTAATCTGAAATTTTGCTTCTTATGTAGAGTTTTTTAAATTATTTTGTTATTGATAGCCATGCCTAAGGAATATTGTTATTAATGATGATATTAATCAATCATATTTGTTTTAATTTGTAATAATAGATACGAACTCATCAGAAAAAGAATGTTGAGATATCTATAATTACAGTTACCATTAGCTGACAATCTGTATCATTTTCAATTTACTAGGTTAATTGTAGCGTTCATTTATCATTCACAGGTATAAAAATAGATTATTATTGACTAAAAGTTGATAATTATAACTCAATAAGTAATAAAACATTTTAGAATAACTTTATAATATATTGGAATAATACCTAACTGACAGAGTAATATTTCTATAATATAAAAACTAATATAAATATTTTATTTAAAATTATTATTAATAAATATTGTTATGTTTAAATTATTTTAATAAATTATTTATATTAATAAATTATGTTATTGCCAAATCTTATTAATGTTATTCAACATATAATCTTGCGATCGCTAACAAATAATCGTAATTATTAAATATGAGATAATATACCTCTTCTTACTGAAGAGGTATGTCTATTTAGTTAGATAACTAAGGAACGTTTTTTTTGATTTCTATCGTGGCATCAATGATAGTTGTAATTATTTCTTCAACCGGTGGGTTTAAACCTATAATGGTAGATATCTCTGTGCCTTTTATATCGTCATTTAATATATCAGTTGCAGCATAGCCACAATTAATGCTAAAAATAGAGATGATAATAGCTAAAGTTTTCAATAACCCTGTAATAAATTTATCCTCCAATGATAAGTGAAAATGACGATTAATTGTGCGCTATCTTTTTCAACATTGCAATAATATTTGTGAAATACTGTAAATTTTATTTATATAAGAGTATTTATTGTATTTTATATTCTTTTTTACTGTTTTATTTTGTTGTCAAATAACTTGTTTGCTGGTTTAAATATTATAGTAAAATTTATTTAAAGAAAATTGATTATTAAGATGAGAAATTATCATATGAAAATATTTTCACCCTTTATTTTTTTATCTTTACTTATTTCTGGCTGTAGTATTGTTCAACATGAACCAGAATCTATTAAGTCTATTGAAAAAATTACGCCTGGAGTTAGACAAAATTGTGGAATAGGTTGTCCATTAGGAGGAAGTAATACCACGATACAACGTGTAGTTTATACACTAAATAATAATAGTAATACTAAATTTGCCAACTGGGTTGCTTACTTAATAACGAAAGATAGTATAGGCAGTGGTAAGGATAGAAATTGGAAAAAAGATCCTGATTTAAGTAATGATGAAACTTTGTCTCCAGCAGATTATATTGGTGCCAATAAAGCTTTAAAAGTGGATAGAGGACATCAGGCGCCATTAGCTTCTTTGGCAGGTTTGGTGGACTGGCCGGCACTTAATTATTTATCTAATATTACCCCACAGGTTGCAGAACTTAATCAAGGCGTATGGGCGCGTTTAGAAGATCAGGAAAGAGCTTTAGCCAGAGCGGGTAATAAAGTATTTTCAGTAACAGGTCCTTTATATGAAAAAAATATTGGTAAGCTACCTAATAGCGACAAAAACCATTTTATCCCTAGTGGATACTGGAAAGTAACATATATAAATGAGAGTCCTGAAAAATCTTCTTATGCTGCATTTATTATGGAACAAAATACACCACAGAGTGGAAATTTTTGTCAATATCAAGTCACAGTAAAAGAAATTGAACAGAGAACGGGGTTAATTATTTGGAGTGGATTACCAGAAAATATTCAACAAGCAATAAAATCAAAACCAGGAAAATTAGTTGAAAAAATGGGTTGTAGTATAATTCAACCTAGATATTAATTGTAACTAAATCATAATTACATTTTGCTAAAATTAGTATTAATTAGTTAATAAATTTTAAGTTGATTTTAAATATAAATCCAATATCATTTTGATTTTATCACTAATAGTAATAATATATTATTTCGATACTTTAATAAATTAGAAAATATTTTTTTATTGATAATAATTAAATAAGCCTCAATATTTTATCATTGAATAAATAATATAAAATAAATAGGAATTATTATATGAAGAAAATTTATTTATTATTTTTCTTATTTTTATGGAACAGCTTATCTAATGCAATTGTAGTCGGTGATATTGTAACAATTCAACATAAATGGCCTGACAATACAGCATTCAATAAAATATCTTTTTTCCTACAAGTTGATAATGATGGCGGGTCTAGATCAAATTACTATTGGGCTAATCAATTTAATTTTATAAATGGAGATACGGGTTATATTGGATTACAAAATAGACAAAATGGCATTCATGCATTTCATTATTCAATTAAACAAGCTAAAGGGTGGCGAAGTGGTAACTGTCGCTATTTTTATGATACTGGCACAAGTGTACAGTGTGATATTGTTATTCAATGGAAAGCAGGGCATTTATATCGATTGGATGTTAGCAAAGAAGGAAATTTAGTTACTGGTTTTGTTACAGATTTAATGGATGGAACATCAACAACCATTGGTATTATTGAAGTACCAAATAATTATGGCAAATTAAATAATTCAAGAGGATTTGTAGACGAATATTCTCATGGTAATAATCAATTAAAGTCTTGTTATGATATCGGTGCTCAAGCTTCTATGTTTCGCAATCCTTTAGGTGATAATCGCATTCTAGCTAAACAACTTACTTACACTAGTGGTAATTGTAATAATATATTTGTCGTTCATGCAGCATGTAATGATGGAGAATGTATTAACACCATTAGTAATCTTAATGGCTCTATTCCTCCTAACATTCATAAAGTTGCTATAAGAAATAGTCAAAATATTTTGCTAGAACAAATAGCCACAGCTTTAAATTATAATGCTTTAATTGCGATAAGAACTTATGATGGAAGTTGGGCGCCTAAAATTTATTTTCCGGATGCAAGAAAACATAAATTTAAATCAATATATATTAAATCTGACGCTAGTTATACTTCCTTCCTCTATTTTGATAATAAACAGCTTAGAATAAATAAATCTGAAAAATTAATGTTTGTTTCTGATGGTAATCAGTGGATTAGACAATAATTTTTCATTGAAAAGCGTTTTTATTAATAAGCCACTGGTTAACGCTGGTGGTTTTTTATTAAACCTATTTTATATTGGTTAAGTTTTTATATAATTTTTTGTCTTGGTTTTTTTCTTTTATTTAATCTTAAAATAGTTTGTAATTAAAATATATCATCACATCCTATATCAATTAATTTTTATTAAACAGATAATGTTTTAATAGATTGAATTTTATAAATAAAAATTATTTTTAGCTAATAGCTTACACTAAAATATACATTTATTTCGTTATTAATATTTTATATGTATTCTTGATTACCTCAATCAAATGAGTATAATTCTCATTTGCGTTTGCAGAAATTCCTATTTCAGAAATAGCTTTTCTATATTTGATAGGGAATAAATATTGGTTTAGGAAAAATGCTAAACGTAAAGAGTTCGCATAAATAACTATATGATAAAACAATATATTTTCTATTATATAGGGTTCTGTTTTTTTATCATGACCCAATAATGGCAAGTTATTTCCAATTAATCATGGTATGAAATGGGTATTAACTGCTTTTTCGCTCAGTTCAGTTTTGCTTGATTTATAGAAAATAACTTTCTAGTGGTCATTATTTACAACACCAGTCTTTTATTTGAATAAAATATGAAAAATATCAAATATATGAAGGTACCATTTTGTAGCTCGTTATTGATGCTGACAATGAGTACTACAGCGCAAACAGCAACTGCTGAAATCAGTAATAAAAAGAACCAACAAGATACGATTGTCGTGCATGCAAAGTCGCAAAATGACTTTCAACCTGGCGGAGATTCACTTGTGCCCGCCTATTTAGATGGCCATATTGCACATGGTGGCCGTCTTGGTATGTTGGGCGAGCAACATGCGATGGATGTTCCATTTAATGTCATTGGTTATACGGAGAAAATGGTCAGCGATCAACAGGCAAAAACTGTTGCTGAGGTCGTCAATAACGATGCTGGAGTTCAGAGTGTACAAGGATTTGGTAATTTTGCCGAAACTTATCGTATTAGAGGCTTTAAGTTAGATGGTGATGATATGACACTCGGTGGATTGCCTGGGATTCTACCTCGTCAGATGGTGGATACCGCAATGATCGAGCGGGTGGAAATTTTCAAGGGTGCTAACGCATTAGTTAATGGTGCAGCTTCTTCTGGCGTCGGCGGTATTATTAACCTTGAGCCCAAACGAGCAGAAAATATACCCATTACCCGCTTAGGTTTAGACTACACTTCACTATCGCAAGTAGGTGGAACATTAGATGTTGGGCGCCGTTTTGGTGAAAATAATCAGTTTGGTACGCGTTTCAATTTAGTTCACCGCGAGGGAGAAACTGCAGTAAAAAATGATAAGCGCCGAACCACGTTGGCCAGTCTTGCTTTGGATTATCATGGCGATCGGGTTAGAAGTTCATTGGATTTCGGTTATCAAAAGAAAACTTTTCACGGTGGTACCATGGGAGTAAATATTAGTGGCGTCGATTTTATTCCACTAGTACCCAATAACAGACATAATTATAGTCAAAAGTGGGGCTATAGTAATATAGAAAATCAATTTGGTCTGGCACGAGCTGAATATGATCTAGCTGATAACTGGATAATATATGCTGGAGCAGGTGGTCAACATAGCCAAGAAATAGGTATCTATAGTTCACCAAAAATACTAAATCGTAAAGGTGATGCTACAGTAAGCCGGCTTGATACCAAACTTTTTACTGATGCATTTAGTGCAATGGCGGGAGTAAGGGGACAACTTGTAACTGGTTTTATCACTCATCGCTTGAATATGGGATATTCTGCACAGAATAAACGTAATAGAATGGCATGGCGAATGTCTACTAATGATCCTATTACCAATATTTATCACACTGGTGACGTTGCTATGCCGGATAATGCTATTTTTGGTGGCAATTATTCTGATCCTTTAACAACAGGGCGCACCTTTACTCAGGGTTGGTTATTAAGTGATACATTAAGTGCGTTTGATGATAAATTACAATTATTAATCGCTGCACGTCATCAGAAAGTGGAGATTCGCAATTATAATAATGTAACGGGTGCTGAAGAGCGTGATGCACGGTATAACAAGAGCCACTGGATGCCTACCTATGGTGTAGTTTACAAACCATGGCAACAGGTTGCTTTATATGCCAATCATACTGAAGCCTTACAACCGGGCAGCATAGCACCAAAGGGTGCATCAAATTATGGTCAAAGTACAGGTATTGTCTACTCCCAACAGAATGAGATAGGGATGAAAATGGATTTTGGCCGGATCGGTGGTACATTAGCATTATTTGAAATTAAAAAACCGTCTGCGCTTTTGGATAGTGTCACAAAACGTTATAGCCTTACTGGTCAACAACGTAATCGAGGTATGGAATTAAACATATTTGGTGAACCGGTATTAGGTTTGCGATTGAATACTAGCGCAACCTGGTTAGCTCCAGTGTTAACAAAGTCACAATATAGAGCCAATGATGGTCATGATGTGATTGGAGTACCGCGTTTTAACATGGTTATAGGCGCTGAATATGATATTCAATCAATAGACGGTTTAACGGCAATAATGCGGATAAATCATTCTGGCTCCCAATATGTAAATGTAGAAAATAGCAGAAAACTTGATAGCTATACCACTTTTGATTTGGCTATGCGTTACAATATGCAAGTTAATCATAATCAAAATGAGATGGTTTGGCGGGTTGGTATTGATAACTTAACTAATGAAAAATATTGGTCTGGAGTTGAAGATTATGGCACCTATATTTTCCAGGGTACACCGCGTATTTTTAAGGTTTCTGTCAGTTATGATTTTTGATTTACCTACAATTTTATTACCGAATGATACTGTATTTGCTTAAAACTTGAATTTGTTTAGTGTTAAAAGTTATTTCGTTAATGATATATGATCTAAAGCGGCTACAATGGTAGCCGTTTCTTTTGTCGTCTACTAACTCGTAAATTTACATTCCTAATGATAATTAGCTTCATATCTCGTAATTTTCTCTATGAGATGATAACAAACTGATTGTTTTGCAAAAATAATTAAGAACAAATTTATTCAATTTTATTTGTCAGCATAATTTACCAAAACCGAAAAAAAAATTAAAATGCATTTAAAATGCAACTTATTGAGAAATGATTATGTGCAAGCTTATTTGTTACAAAAAATTTGCTATCTGGAATAAGAATACTATTCCTTAAGCATTAATGGAACGTCATAATACGCAAGAAGGTACATGGGCCCAATTGACAATATATCGAGGCGGTCTACTGTTTGTGATATTTGATGAAAATGGTAATGAGCAGCAGTATCATTTTGATGTAAAGTGTAAAACAATTCAAATTCAGCCTCAAATGTGGCATAAAATAGAATCTGTTAGTGATGATATTGAGTGTCAACTCTCTTTTTATTGCCGTGAAGAAGTGTTTTTTTATAAAAAAAATGGTCTTACACTTCCACATTCAGAAGTTTGTGCTCTTTCCCTAATTACCAAGCCATGTAAAGTATTAGATTTGGGATCAGGCCGGGGCCGAAACAGTTTTTTTTTTGCATTACAAAGTTATGCAGTGACAGCAATGGATATCAATCCTCAACATATTAATGCCATTGAAATGGTAAAAAAATCAGTTGATTTAAAGCAGATAAAAACAGCAATCTATGACATTAATGATCATGCTTTAACAGAAAATTACGATATAATTATTTCAACTGTAGTCTTGATGTTTTTGCAGAGAAATAAAATCGCTAAGATTATTGAGGACATGCAAAATTATACTAATGATGGTGGTTACAATTTAATTGTTTGTGCAGTTGAAACAGATAATATTCCTAATGAAATTTTACCTTTTGATAGTTTCTTAGCACCTGGTGAATTAATAAATTATTATAAAGAATGGGAGATCATAAAATACAATGAAGAATCTGGGCATTTACATAAAACTGATAAATTTGGCAATCGCATTAAATTGAATTTCGCCACATTAATTGCTCGTAAACTGTGGTTAAAGAAAGTTTAATTGAACTAAGCAAAAAATATTTTTCTAATTATTTCTCTAATAGTTCTGATATAAACTATGTTCTGCAAAAAGCTTTTATATTAAACTTTATTTTTGTACTGAGGAGAATATGACAATGAAAAATTATTTTTTCGCACTAATTCTTTTTTTCTTACTGGCTGGTTGTGTCAGCTCAGATGATTATCAACAACAGTATTATAAAAAGAAGCGTGAAGAGTATCAAATGGGTGTCGGTGTAGTAAGAACCGACAGTCAACGAAGAGCTATCATGTCAGGTGAAAAGCCTGATTGGTCAGAATTACCAGAATCTCGAGTATCTAAAGAAAATTAAATAAATTATAAATAATTAATTTTAAATATTTCTCTTGTCTGTTGTGCATTGAAAATAATATTTTGATGCACAGTAAATAATATTTTACTGACTATATAAAATGTTTAATTATTATAACTTATTGTTGGTAATGTTTTATATTTAATTATAAAAATAATACACTCAACTAAATTTTTTATTAAGAGATAAAATTTTGCTGTTTTGCTATTATATTAAATTATTTTTTATATAAGTAATTTTTTTATTTAATATAATGTCATTAATTAAACAATATTAACCTCATTCATCAAAAAATTATTTTTTAATTTAAAAGTAAACACTTTTAATGATATTTAATTTTTTTTAAGTAAAATTTTTCAAATTAAAAATTACATGATTTTAGTTGGTTGTAAATTAATGCATTATATGAAAATAAAAAAGATCTCAATAAAAAAAATTATTTAATTTTACTTGATCAAATGTCGTTATTAATTTAATAATCTCAATGGTATTCTAATTACTTATATTTATTTTGTTAATGAAATATTTTTCTAACAGACGCTTTATTAAATTACATGATTAATTAAGAGATTTATAAGATGAAAAATAATTTCTTATTAATACTATTTATATTAATTGTTGTAACTGCATTTTCAAGTGTAAGTTCTAATCGTGAATCAATGCATGGATTTATATATACACCTAAAAGCCGTTCGGTTTTATGCTGGATAGAGCAGAATAATGATTGCGGTAGTGCTAGTAGCGACCCAATGTCGATTGAAGGTGCACGTGGTTTTCCGAAATGAGGCGCCAAAGATGGTAGAATAGCTAGCGGTGATAATTTTTGGTTTAGCCAATTAGATCAGCAAAATATCGATCGCTGGCAAAAAAATAATATTAAAGTAGGTAAGAATATATTTGAATGGTTTTTAACGCAGCCAAATCATACAGTTAGTTGGGAGTTTTATATTACCAAGCAAAACTGGGATCCAAATGCTCCATTAACACGCAATTCGTTTGAATCAAAACCATTTTGTTTACGATCTAATGATGGAAAAAGATTAACTGTTGATGAGGTGAAAATTGAATGCGATGTGCCAAAACGTAGTGGCTATCAAATTATTTTAGGTTTATGGACAATAGCTGATACGGATTCAGCGTTTTATCAAGTAATAGATGTGAATATATCAGATAAATAATAGTTAAATAGTTAGTAAAAAATTTTTTCAATTTGGATAAAAGATAAAAATTAGTGCTTATTCGTTAATATATTATCGGATGTAAAATATCTATTTTTTTCTTTACTGTTGGTATCATATGTGTTTTTTTAAAGAGGTTATATTAAATAAAAAGTGAATAAATATATTTTTGAGTAGTTATTGTATGTAACATACTTAGTATATAAATAATATTTTTTAAAAAAGCCTTAAATTTGGTAATTTATTGATTTTTTTGTCGTGTTATTATTCCTTTTTTAAAAAATAAATTTAAAGATACTCTTAATTAAATATTGATATTATTCAAAAATAAATATGGAGTAAATAAATTATGACCATTCAACGTGGTATACGTAATAATAATCCAGGGAATATAGACTATAACCCTATTAATAAATGGCAGGGTGCATTACCTCATGATCCATCAATTGAAAAACGATTTTGTCGGTTTGAATCTCCGGAATGTGGTATTCGCGCTATAATGGTATTACTAAGCACATATCAACAAAAGTATGGTTTAAAAACTATATCCGATTTAATTAATCGATGGGCGCCAAATAATGAAAATAATACAAACGCATATATTATAAGCGTATCCAATAGAATGAACTTATCACCTAAAACAGTTGTTAATGTAAAAGATAAAGCAACATTAAAAGCTATAATATTTTATGAAAATGGTCAACAGCCTTATAATGATGCTATATTTGATAAAGCGTATAAATTAATATAACTAAATGTTATTAATCCTATTGTATAACAAAATAAATTTTATTCTATAAATAAAAACTCGTTAACTTTAACATTATAGCTAGATATAATTTTTTGTTTTTTTCTAGTATGTTTTTTTAATAAAAATAATTACCGGTAACTAAAAGAAAATTATAGATTGAAAAAAGCTTTATAATTAACAAAAATACAGATAATACATTTTTTTGTTAATTATATTTAGTAAAATTCTTTAATCATCGAATAGGTTTCTTAGCTTTATTACTGCAAACTTTCAATTTTATTTTGAGCATTAACAAAATGTTAAGTTTGTGCTTACTATTTATTGCCAACACAAAAATATCCATCTTAATAACTTGCTAATTTTATACAGATAAAATTTCAACTATTGCTAACCAGGCTATAAACGTCAGGTTCGGCTTGGTGATTATAAAAAGCGACAGTGATATAACAAAATATAAAAATGAATAATATTGTAAGTTACGTAAAACTAATAGTGAGTTTGTTCTTTTTATAGATTAATTTTTAATAAGTTTGCGGTAACTATTATTTATCAAAGATAGTATGAATTGAAATGGTATAATTATAATAAAAGAGGATAAAATTTGCGCTAAATTTACTTTTAATAGATATAGTTGTAAAAATCATTTTTTAAGTGCTATCCCTTACTATGTGATTATGTAATTGACTTGAAATTTTAAACAATTTATAAAAACAGTTGTTATACTATTAATTAATAATTTTATTAACTTATGGTTAAAGTATAGATTAACTACAAGCCTATTGCGTTAATTGGATTACAATTGATTAAAAAAATTAACAATTACAATTAATTGTGAATTTATTATTAATTATATATAATTGTAATGTTGTACCTCTTTGTTATTAAGATTATTGCTATTATTTATGGTGATAATAAAAATAATAGTTTATGTAAATAAGCAGAGAGATTATAGTTTATTCTGCTAAATTATAAAAATGTAGCTATAAATAAGCTGCTAATGAAAACTAAGCGTATAGTCAAAAGTTTTGACCTAAATTATTTAGGTGTAAGAAGTCGAGTGTATGAGAAGTAATGCTGTTGTAAGGGTAGGTATCAAACACTTATATGGAGATGATATGCGAAAGTTGTTTATGATGTTATTGGTGCTAATGATAGTGGGTTGTTCGTCTAAAACCCCTATCGTTGATAGAGGTAATTATTATATCGATAAATCTTTTTCATCGATAAGCCAAGATGATCGAGTGAAATTTTTAATATTTCATTATACGGCAGTAAATGATGCTCGTTCATTACAGATTTTAACTCAAGCTAAAGTCAGTGCTCATTATCTTATTCCAGAAATACCGAAAACAAAAAGTGGAAAGCCAGTTATATTTAACCTTGTTCCAGAAGATAAAAGAGCATGGCATGCAGGTTTAAGTAATTGGAATGGTAGACTTAATCTTAATGATAGTTCTATTGGTATAGAAATAGTTAATAAAGGGTTTACTGAAGACATGCTTGGCAATAAGGTTTGGTATTCTTTTAATGAACAGCAAATTTCCGCTATCATTGTTTTAGCTCAAGATATCATAAAAAGATATAACATAACTCCAGATAATGTTTTAGCACATAGTGATATTGCACCATTGAGAAAGTATGATCCTGGTAAAAATTTTCCATGGAAACGTTTAGCTGAGCTTGGTATTGGAGCTTGGCCAGAAGAAATGACGGTTAAGAAATATTTGGCAGGTCGATCACCCTATGCACCAGCTAGTATATCGGTTATCCAAAAATATTTGCAGAAATATGGTTATGATAAAATTCCACAATCCGGTGAACTTGATGAGGAAACACGCAGAACAATTAGTGCATTTCAGCTACATTTCCGCCCAGCTAATATAAGTGGTAATGCGGATGCTGAAACAGAAGCTATTGCCCGCGCATTAGTTGAAAAATATAGAAATCAGAGTAGTTAGTGGTTAACAATGACTAACGGTTTGAGATAACATAATTGTATTTTATAAACTAAGCCCCTGACAATTGAATATTCATTGAAAGGGGTTTTTTATAGCCAATAGAGATATTAGCTGTTTTTATTCACTTAATATTATGTTGTTATTTAGTTGATTAGTGATTAAAAGTGTATTTATAATTGTTAATATTAATTTTGCCTTGAATTGTGTCAAAAATAGTTTCAATATTTTCTTATATTTACAAATTTTTTCAAAGTCTACATATTCCAAATATTAACTAACATAGATAATAAATTTTATGGATAAAATAATTATTCATAACAGTAATTTATTTTACATTTATTATAATGATAACGTATTTAAACTAACTTGAAGGTAGTAATAATGAAATTTGTAAAATATGCACTTTTATCAATGGCATTAATTTCATTTGGTAGTATGGCTGCTTCTACTCCAATGAATGCAAGTGGTCAAACTAATGCTGGACAGCAACAAGTCAAAACTAAACAAATATCTCATACTGGCAAAGTAAAAGCGAAAAAAGCTTCTCATATTAAATCTGGAGCTAAAAAGACAGCAGACAAAGCTATGACTAAAGCAAATTAATTTTGTCGTACTAGCTATAAATTAAAATAGCGGCCGCATATAATAGTGGTCGCTATTTTATATTTATTGGTATTAACAAATTAAAAGTTATTGATGATGATATTGACTAATGCTGTTATTTGGAAAAGTTATTGATGCATATAAGAAAATTTCTATCTCTGGAAATATAAAAGAATAATAAATTTATCTTACATGAAAATAATTATCATTTTGTTATTTAGAATCAAACAGCTATAAATAAAAAAACATTAGCTATTTTTTTATTATAATAGAATAAATATATATCTTAAATTATTATATAAAAATAATTTAATGAGAAAAATATAAACTATATTTTGATATGAAATTGATATCAGCTTTTATGCTAGATGTTGAATCAGCAAGTTTTTATAGGCCGGCTTCGTTTAATAAATCCAAATCAACGAGCAGTCAATAGCTCAGTGCGTTAGAAGATATTTTTTGGTTGTAAATTATTTGACAGACGTTCTAATAATTCGATATTAAAAATAAATGAGAATAGAAAAATTTTCCAGAGTGTAAATGTTATTATATTTTTATTATCGGTTAGAAAAGTTTGTATGATTTAGCAGAATATTATAAATGCTATCTTAGCAGGTTTAACAGAGTAGTTTGGTTATTGAGTGTAATATATTTTATAAGGATATCCCAGATAATTTTATCTGGGATTATATATTAAATATTATTAAAAATAATAGACTAAACCTAAACCTAAAACATTGTCAGTACTGATGCCATAATTTTCAGTAAATTTATTTTTATCTAATAAATTAATTTTATAATCTAACAGCGCAGCAAAATTCTTATTAAAATAGTAGAATGAGCCCAGCGATATGAATTTGTTTAAGTAATTATCGCCATATTCGCCAAGATCTTTTCCTTTCGCTTGAATATAAGCTAATGATGGTTTCAAACCATAATCGAATGTATATTGAGCGACAATTTCGAAAGTTTCTGTTTTAGGTGCAATATTGGTGTTAATTGAACCAAAAGGCGTCATGTTACGTGTTTCAATATAAGTTGATGCTAAATAGACGTTATTAGCATTATATTTGGCACCAATGCTCCAAGCTTCTGCACGTTTTCCATTAGCATAGTAATAAGCTATGTTATTATTGACATTATGTGAATTGCTGTAACTTCCACCAAAACTTAGGCCAAAATCAGTATTATAAATTATTGATAAACCGTAGCCATCACCGTTATTTTGCTTGGCTGTATTTACACCTGATTTATTATTAGTAGTATTTTTTCCTTGGTATTGTAATGCAATGTTTAATCCATCAACATAGCCAAATAAATTGTTGTTGCGATAGGTAAGTAGGTTTCTATTTCTACCATTCATATAATTGTCAGCCATTGAAATGCCATCATCCCAAAAAATAGGCAAAACATCAATCCAGCCGTCAATGTGATATAGTACACCATAGTTACGGCCATAATCTATCGAGCCTAAATATTTATGATTAATTCCAACATAGGCTAATCGATTTTTATCTATATGGTTATCCTCAGTTTTATTAGCCATTGTTTCCCATTCAAATTGACCAAATCCAGTGAGGTTAGCGGAAATTTCGGTGCTACCTTTGATTCCAACACGAACTCTTGAATCATCTCCACTACTTTTGCTCTTACCTATATGATTTCGTACATCAACTTTTCCATACAAATCTAACTTATTTCCATCTTGATTATATATTTCAGCGCCATTAGCAATATTATTTATGGAAAATACTAACGTTAACAATGCAATACGCCTTATTTTCATTCTATTCATCCTCTTCTCTTGTTTGTTTTGTTTTTGTTAATTTTAAACACTGTGGTTTGTTGTAAATATTTTATGTTTTTGTTTCATATAAAGACAATAAAAATATATATATTTATGATCAGGCGCAAAATTTGCAGCTAATTAGTATGATTTATTAAATAAAGAAACAACAAAATAACTTGTTAATATTATGATAGATTGGTTTTTACATTGGATTATTTTGCCTACGATTTTTTATTTTATATGAATTAATTTTATATACTCTTCTTTAATTACAATCTATTTTTTATTTATTATTAAAAAAGTTTTATCATGTATAAATTGACAAAAGGATAAATATGTCAGTTATTTTTTCAATGTTTTTTTGTTTTGTTTTTGCTTCTTTACAATAAAATATATTTCTATTTTTCATATTATTTGTTGGACAATATTTTGCTATAAAGTATCAATAATGAAACTTTGGTTATAATTTAAAATGGACTTTATTTTTATAACTCTAATATTATTTATAAATAAAGTTAATGAATTATTTATTTGTCGAAAGTTTTATAGATATTTAATTAGATAGATGGTTTTTTAAAATTTTCACATTGCTTATTTTATTAAAATATTTTTTTGTGTTGGGTTATGGTTCTAAATTAGTCTCAGATATTAATTTTAGGAGATGGTTTATGATAAAAATGAAGAATCTCATAATAATGGTTTTTCTTTTTGTAATTTCATTTGGTGTTTTATCTCAAGAGGTTATTACTGCCTCAGCAATTAGTCTTAATGAAGCCATTGAAAATTTAGAGAACAAAGCGAAAGAGAAAGATTCTACTATTGTGAAAATAACTTCTGCGGGAGGAAAAAATTACATAAGAGCAAGTGCAATTATAGAGAAAAATAAATAATTAGTTTTGTGTGCCTATTATTTACCCTTCGTTTCTTAGCATCCTCTATTATAGAGGATGCTATTTTTTATTTAATTTATTTTAATGACAATTATCACAGTAGACTTAGATATATAAGATAACAAAGTTAACCTATTATTAATATTTAAAAATCCCCATCATATTAATTAACTTAAATTTAACATATACAACTAAGCTATGGTGCTTACCGTGCAATTACTTGTAGTTACAGTTTAGTTAATGCTTTTAACTTATTTTTAATATATAAAATTTTATTCTGATATAGTGCAATTAAATACAATTGCACAGATTTTTCATTTAAACAAAATATTAAAATAAAATATATTATAAATTTTTTACTTTTTAAATATTCTTTTTTATTTTAAAGATGAAACTATTTCATAGAGTAACTTAATGATTTTTTTTGATTATCTTTAACAAATTATTTCTTCTTGTTTGGCAATTAATCACCTAAAAATTCGTTTATTATTAATATTGCATCAAAATTGACTATTATTATTCTTACTCTTTAACGAAAGGAATATTGATATGCTTTGGAAGAATACTTCCACCCAGTTTGGTCATATATCAATTTTAATTCACTGGTTGGTTGCGATTACTGTTTATGGAATGTTTGCGTTGGGGCTTTGGATGGTCTCTTTAAATTACTATGACGCTTGGTATCACAAAGCGCCAGAAATTCATAAGAGCATCGGTTTTATTTTGTTTTTGCTGATGATGTTTCGTGTTCTATGGCGCTTCATATCACCGCCGCCTAAACCATTAGATAGCTATAGCAACTTAGTAAAAATAAGTTCTACTCTCGTCCAAATTTCACTTTATTTACTTTTATTTGGCATATTTCTTAGCGGTTATTTAATTTCTACTGCGGATGGCCAGCCTATTTCAATATTTGGCTATTTCGAGATCCCGGCAATATGGTCAGATGAAGGCGTGCAGGCTGATAGTGCCGGTGTTGTACATCTTTATTTGGCATGGACACTAATTATTCTTTCTATTCTTCATGCGATTGCAGCATTAAAACATCATTTTATTGATCGTGATATTACCCTAAAACGCATACTTGGCATCCCTGCAAGAAAATAATTTATTGGAGATAGTTATGTTGAAAAAATTTTTTTTAGCTATAGTAACCGCAATTTTGCTATCGAGCATTAATACAGCAATAGCCGCTAATTATAAAATTGATAATGAAGGTCAACATGCTTTTGTTCAGTTTCGCATTCAACATTTAGGTTACAGTTGGATTTATGGTAGTTTTAAGAATTTTACTGGTAGTTTTACCTTTGATGAAAAAAATCCACAAAATGATCAAGTTAAGGTGGTGATCAATACTGCCAGCATTGATACTAACCATGCAGAACGCGATAAGCATTTGCGCAGTGCCGATTTTTTTAATGTAAAAAAATATCCGCAGGCAACTTTTATTTCAACTAAGGTTAGTCAAGTCAAGGGGGCTTATCATATCGATGGGCAACTGACACTAAATGGTGTAACAAAACCGTTAGTACTTAATGCTATCTTAATTGGTGAAGGTGACGATCCATGGGGAGGTTATCGTGTTGGTTTTGAGGCAACTGGAAAGATTAAATTGAAAGATTTTAACTTTAAAAAAGATCTTGGCCCTAAATCGCAAGAAGCTGAGCTGATTATTTCTCTTGAAGGTGTTAAATTACCATAAAATAAAAGTAATATTGAAAGAGCCTGTATAGGCTCTTTCGATTATGTTGGAAAAATAGCAGTATATTAAGCAAGCTATTTTAATTTATGGCTATTTAATGAATAGCAATTTGATTGTATTTAAATTTTATTTTTACTCTGTAACAACTAATAAGCAATCAAGTATTACTGTTAATTTTTGCCAGCAATAAGAAAATTTTTTTTTACAATTATTCTCTTTAAATTTTCATTATATTCAAGTTTATTATTTTTAATTTTGCTATGCTGATAATTAAAGCAGTGAGAAGGGCGTTATATATATGAGATTTAATCTATTAATTTTCTTCATCAGTTTTTTGTTATTGGGTTGTGAGCAACAATTAAAACTAAATGGTGAAAATAAGCAATTATTACGTTCTTCTATTACTGAAGTACGAGATTCTCTCTCTTTTGAAAAACAGCAACAATTTGACGAAGCTATTGATATTACTATGTTTAATAGTATTAATTTTGATGAATATCGCCAACTTGGTGAAAGAGCTGCTTCCAGAGCATTGGAAAAACGGATTTGTCGAACATTAGATGGTAAAACAGCAGAACAAGTTATTAATGATGCAAAAAAGATAAAAATAGATCGCCTAGCATTTGATGAAAATTTGCTTTTTTAATTAAATAACTTACGATTTTAATTATTATTTTCGTTTATTAACTTAGCGGCTTGATTCTATTATTTACCAACTTAAACAAAAACTAAACCATAAGTAACACGATAATTGGAAAAGCTATTTAGCTTCATTATAATCTGCTCGAGTTAATATTAATTTTTAATATTAAGCACGGTGCAGTATCTCGTTAGGCGAGGCTCCTATACAAACATAGGTTACTGATCTGACGACGTCGAGAGACGCCCAAGATCAGGACAGGATATATCGAGTCAAGGTGTATCCCCATGTAACTTCCTGCTGGTTGCAGGATACGTTGTATAGTGCTAAAACTGAGACGTTGAGATAGCTTAATATTCTCGCATCTGGTTTTGCCCCTATTTGAGAACTGTTTGCAGTATATAACAGTGATAGGGTTTCGAAAATGAAGTTAACATCCCTACAAAAAACGGCTCCCAGCGTGGTGTGTCCGGCCAATAGTCATGCAGAAAATTTCAATGAGCAACATCATAATAATTTTGATGAAGTAAAAGTTAGTGCTTATATGAGTCAATCTTATATCGCTGTTTCGATGAATGATTCTGTTGCTGCTATTAAAAATAATCTGGCTAATATAATTACCGGCGATCAGATCCCGACTTATCTTTATGTCATTGATAAAGATAAATATCTAAATGGCCTGTTATTGATGAAAACATTATTAACCTCATCAAATGAACTCCTTGTCTCAGATATTATGCGACGTGATTTTTTTTCTGTTTCACCGGAACAATCACGTGAAGAGGTTTTTGCCCTGCTTAATCATTGTGATATTGATTCTATTCCGGTTGTAGAGTTTTCTAAATTAAAAGGAGTATTACGCGCTCAAGATATCGCTGAATTAATTGAGGATGAGAATACCCAAGATGCCCACTTGCAAGGGGCAACATTACCTTTAGAAGAGCCTTATATGTCGACCAGCCCAATAACATTATGGCGTAAACGCGTTGTTTGGTTATTGATGTTGTTTGTGGCTGAAGCCTATACAGGTACAGTATTGAAAGCCTTTTCCGATCAGCTGGAATCTGCCATTTCATTAGCTTTTTTTATTCCTTTATTAATAGGCACAGGCGGTAACAGTGGTACTCAGATAACTTCTACTTTGGTTAGGGCAATGGCGCTAGGAGAAGTGAGTTTACGTAATTTAGGTGTTGTGCTTAAAAAAGAGATATCTACATCATTTTTAGTGGCATTAACAATAGGTTGTGTCGGCATATTTCGTGCTTGGATCCTGGACGTTGGCTATCAAGTTACCCTGGTTGTTCGTTTGACTATGATGGCAATTACTGTGTGGAGTGCGATCGTTTCTTCTATTATTCCAATGGTACTTAAACGATTGAATATTGATCCTGCAATTGTTTCTGCGCCTTTTATTGCTACGTTTATAGATGGCACAGGATTAATCATTTACTTTGAAATTGCTAAGATGATTATGACTGATTTAGCGTGATCAACAGGGGAGAGTGAATTGCTCTCCTATTGATTCTGCCAAATAAGATATTGACCACATTTTTTGCAAATATACTCCCCTTTCCCGTGTTGGATTTTGTTGTGCCGGCGTAGAGTCAATTGATGTGATAGGTCGCACTGGCAATGGTAATGAAAGATCTGCTTACGAATTGAGTTTAATGCAAACTGATGCGTTGTCTGTGGTGGGACTTCGAGGATCACTGCCATCATCCATTTCCATTCTTTACCATGAGGGGCTGTTTTGCCAAAACAGTGATAAACCAACAAGTGGGCTAACTCATGAGGAATAACTTGATTAACAAAAATCTCACCATTTTCAATTAGTAAAATGGGGTTAAGACGAATTTCCCATGCTTGTAGATGGGCACTACCGGCAATGGTTCCTCGCTGTCGGTAATTAATCAACGGTGCTGTAAAGTTTTTTCCCAATTTAGTACTCGCGGTAGCCAGTTTGTTGCGTAATACGTGCATGACAATCTGTTGTAAAGCGATCGGTATTCGCTGTGATTTCATATTATTAATCTAGTTAAATGGCAAAGAGTGAGCTCAGAATAAAAGAAATTAATTTATTATGGTCTTTATTAATTAAATGTTGGAAAAATTCAATAATTAATTGCTATTTTTGGCTAGCTCTAAAATAGCAAAAGGGAGAGTTATCTAACTGTCCCTTTGCTGTTTTAACAAGATAAAATCGACGACTAGTTAGTTAAACCTGCGGCTGCACGGAGTTCAGCAATTTTATCTGTTTTTTCCCATGGAAATTGAGAACGGCCAAAATGTCCATATGCTGCAGTTTGATGGTAAATAGGTTGTAATAAATTGAGCATTTTAACTAGACCATAAGGACGTAGGTCAAAAATTTCATGCACTAAATGAACCAGAGTTTCATTGGCTATTTTTTCTGTACCAAAAGTTTCGAGCATGATAGATGTAGGCTCAGCGATGCCAATTGCATATGAAATTTGAATTTCACAGCGATCAGCCAGTCCTGCGGCAACAATATTCTTTGCTACATAGCGCGCAGCATAGGCAGCAGAACGATCGACTTTAGAGGGATCTTTTCCAGAAAAAGCCCCACCACCATGGCGGGCCATGCCACCGTATGTATCGACGATAATTTTACGGCCGGTTAAGCCACAATCGCCCATTGGGCCGCCGATAACAAAACGCCCAGTTGGATTAATAAAATATTTGGTATTTTTATGTAGCCATTCTGTCGGTAATACTGGCTTAATAATTTCGTCTATTACAGCTTCTGATAAGGTCTCTTGTTTAATTTCCTCAGCATGCTGCGTAGATAAAACAATGGTATCAATGCCTACTATTTTATTATTTTCATATTGGAAAGTGATTTGGCTTTTAGCATCTGGACGTAACCAGGGCAAGGTACCATTTTTTCGCACTTCAGCTTGGCGTTCGACTAAGCGGTGGGCATAAGTAATTGGCGCTGGCATAAGAACATCGGTTTCGTTATTAGCATAACCAAACATGATCCCTTGATCACCAGCTCCTTGTTCTAAGGGATTTGCGCGATCGACGCCTTGATTAATATCAGGAGATTGTTTGCCAATTGCACTGATAACAGCACAGGAGTTGGCATCAAAGCCCATATCGGAGCTGGTATAGCCAATTTCGCGTATTGTACGCCGCGTAATTTCTTCAATATCTACCCAAGCGCTGGTCGTAATTTCACCGCCAACCATTACCATACCTGTTTTTACGTAGGTTTCACAGGCAACGCGTGCTTTTGGATCTTGCTCAAGAATTGCATCAAGAACCGCGTCTGAAATTTGGTCAGCGATTTTATCAGGATGACCTTCTGAGACTGATTCAGAAGTAAAAAGATGTGTGGTCATAGATGTTTTGTTACCTTAAAAATTCGTAGAAACTGAATTAGATGTATTACCATCCAGACGTCCATTTTAATGTTAATTTAGCACTATGGCTAGCGGTTTTTTATATTTGTTTATTGTTAAAAACGGATTTGCTAAATAGAGATAAATTTGTTGATGTTTTATTCAATTTGATTTTGCATTTTTCTTCTAATAAAGGTATAAACAGCGCGATAACTGATGAACCTTTTTTCTCATCAGGCGTTATGCGGTAGTATCGATATTGATGCTACTTCTCAATTTAAAATGGTTATGTTCTGAAATTGAATTTATAAAACCATGTTTTGAGGTGAATGGGTAATGTTCCATTATCAGCAAATAGCAAATTACCAATCATCACAGCTTAATGTCTGTGTACCCGCTTCTTTTTCCTTTCTCTATATTACGACTGCTAGTCGAAATTATAGGTCGTACTCGAGACAGACTAAAATCATTTATTGATAAGTTATTTTGCAACTTTAAATAACAGAATGATTATTGAATTGTCATTAATCCTTTTTTTAATTAGATAGAGTTATTGCTGTTTCCTGCAGTTTTAAAATTTGCACAGAATATTATCTTGTTAGATATGATAAAATAGGAAAGAAGTGAAACTCATACTCCATTTCAGGAGATAACTATGAAGAATAATATCGCGCGTAAAATGCAACAAACCTACAATATTGCATATTGGGGAGGTGGCTATTACCAAGTTAATGAACAAGGTAATATTAGTGTTTGTCCAAATCTTGACCAACCAGAAGCAAAGATTGATTTAGCCGCATTAGTTGAACAAGTACAGGAAGAACAACAACATTTACGTTTGCCGGCACTATTTTGTTTTCCGCAAATTTTGCAACATCGATTGCGCTCAATTAATGCTGCATTTGAACGGGCGCGTCGCGATTATGGCTACCAAGGTGACTACTTTCTTGTCTACCCAATTAAAGTAAATCAGCAGCGGCGAGTGATTGAAACTTTAGTGAGATCAGGTGAACCTTTAGGTTTAGAAGCCGGCTCCAAAGCAGAATTAATGGCTGTATTAGCCCATGCAGGTATGACGAAATCGGTGATTGTTTGTAATGGTTATAAAGATCGGGAATATATTCGTTTAGCGTTGATCGGCGAAAAACTTGGCCATAAGGTCTACTTAGTGATTGAAAAAATGACTGAAATTGATCTAGTTCTAGATGAAGCGAAAAGATTAGATGTTATTCCTCGTTTAGGAGTAAGAGCGCGTTTGGCATCACAAGGTTCGGGTAAATGGCAAGCAAGTGGCGGTGAAAAATCAAAATTTGGTTTGGCCGCTGCTCAGGTTTTACAGTTGGTTGATACATTAAGAAGTGTTGGGCGGTTGGAAAGTTTACAATTATTACATTTCCATTTAGGTTCTCAGATGTCTAATATCCGTGATATTGCGACAGGCGCGAGAGAGTCAGCTCGTTTTTATGTTGAGTTACATAAGTTAGGTGTCAAGATTGAGTGTTTTGATGTAGGTGGTGGTCTTGGCGTTGATTATGAAGGTACGCGTTCACAGTCGGATTGTTCTGTCAACTATGGTTTAAATGAATATGCCAATAATGTTATCTGGGCAATAGGGGAAGCCTGTGATGAACATGGGCTAGGGCATCCAACGGTGATCACGGAATCAGGTCGAGCGCTAACCGCTCATCATACCGTATTAGTTTCTAATGTCATTGGTGTTGAACGTAATGAATTTACTAAGATCACACCACCACCGAAAGATACCGAATTATCACTTATTTCTCTGTGGGAAACTTGGAATGAAATGCAACAGGGAAATAGCCGTTCATTACGTGAATGGCTGCATGATAGTCAACTTTCCTTATATGATGTGCATACCCAATATGCCCATGGCATGTTGAATTTAACAGAGCGTGCTTGGGCTGAAGAGCTCTATCTTAATATTTGTCGTCGTATTCAGCAGGATTTAGATCCCAGTAATCGCGCTCATCGTCCTATCATCGATGAGTTACAAGAGCGGATGGCTGATAAGCTATATGTGAACTTTTCACTATTTCAATCTATGCCGGATGCATGGGGTATTGACCAACTTTTCCCCGTACTGCCAATTCAAGGATTAAATGCGCCATTAGAGCGTCGAGCGGTGTTATTAGATATTACCTGTGATTCAGATGGTATTATTGACCATTATATCGATGGTGATGGTATTGCTGCTACTATGCCAATGCCTAATTATGATCCGGAAGAGCCGCCAATGATAGGATTTTTTATGGTAGGAGCTTATCAAGAAATATTAGGTAATATGCATAATTTGTTTGGCGATACAGCGGCGATTGATGTCTATATTGATAATTCAGGTGAAGTCAGGTATTTACAAAGTGAAGAGGGGGATTCAGTGGCGGATATGCTCCATTACGTCAAGTTAGATCCTAAAATGCTATTGACGCTTTTTCGTGATCAAGTCAATAGTAAAGATTTGACGAAAAGTTTAAAGGAGCAGTTTCTGGCTGAATTTGAAACAGGATTATATGGTTACACCTATCTGGAAGGTGAGACAATATAAGTTAGCCAAGGTTATTGAGCAATAATGGAATAATCTTATCTGGTGCGCTGTAAAAGCTTGTTCTTTAGCGCTAGCTGGATGCCAAGCAGAAGAGCAGTGATCTTAATAGTGAAGGTTATTCATTAATAAACAGTTTGAGATAAATTATATGATTAATAATACATTAAATAATCAGGAAGATAATTCTTTGGTTTCTAATGCCTTTGGTTTCATGCGTTTTCCACTCCATTTTTCACCTTATAATAGTGATGCACAGTGGGTTATCACCGGTGTCCCTTTCGATATGGCGACATCAGGCCGTGCTGGCAGCCGGCATGGGCCGGCTGCTATTCGGCAAGTATCAGCAAACCTGGCATGGGAAGGTAAACGTTGGCCATGGCAGTTTGATCTCAAAGAGCAGTTAAAAATAGTTGATTGTGGTGATCTCGTTTTTGCTTTTGGCGATGCACAAGATATGAGTGATAAGTTGCAAGCCCATATCGAAAAGTTATTGGCATCTGGCAAAAGATGTTTAACCTTTGGTGGCGATCACTTCGTTACTTTACCTTTATTACGTGCTCATGCTAAGCATTTTGGTAAAATGGCGTTGGTTCATTTTGACGCACATACCGATACCTATAGCAATGGTAGTAAATTTGATCATGGTACTATGTTTTATCATGCGCCTAGTGAAGGGCTTATTGATGCGACTCACTCCATTCAGATTGGTATTCGGACTGAATATGATAAAGACAATGGTTTTACGGTATTGGATGCGGCTTATGTGAATGACGCCCGGCCGGAAGATATTATTGACCAGATAAAGTCCACAGTGGGTGAATTACCTATATATTTAACCTTTGATATTGATTGTCTAGATCCGGCTTTTGCGCCGGGTACCGGAACCCCCGTTGTTGGTGGATTAACCAGCGATCGTGCCTTAAAGTTATTGCGGGGCTTGCAGCCATTAAATATTGTTGGTATGGATATTGTGGAAGTGGCTCCGGCTTATGATCAATCACAAATTACTGCCTTAGCGGCAGCCACCATCGCATTAGATATGCTTTATATTCAGGCGACTAAAAAATCCTAACTGAACTACATAATTTTACAACAAAATGTGCCATTTTTGGCACATTTTTGTTTGTGCTTAAGTCAACTAATTATCTGTTAAATTGAAACAATATTATTTAAGTCATGCAATCAATCTAAATTTATTTTTTATTTATTAAACTTAGTTATTTGGTTATATTTTTTGTAATAAAATAGGTAAACCGTTACTCTTTTATAATAAAAGTAAAGTATAAATGCATCGCATATCAAATAATTTAATCTTAAATACTGCCTATCATCAACAAATGGCAGTCGAATCTGCTGATTCTGCTAGTTATCAGGTAAGTCAGCCAATAACTGGCATTCCAGCAACACATTTAAAAACTCTTTCTAATTATGCCATTCAAAAAAATCTCATTTATGGTATTAGACCGATTAGTCCCTTAGCGACATCTTTAATAGAAGCCGGTTATCCGACTAAGCCGCTTAGCATCAAAGGAAAGAGCGCCGATTGGGGGCCACAAGCCGGATTTATTTGTGTTGATCAAAATTTTAGCAAGCTTGTCGGACAGCCAGAGCGAGTGAAAAAGTATAATGCCTTGATCCGAAAAAACCTAGAAAATGGCGACGCAGTAAGTGTGCCTTTAACTATACCCCGTGACAGGATCAATGAATTGATCAAGTTAACTTGCCTCGAATTATCTCAACCGCATGGTGACAAAATGGTTTTGTTAGCGCGATCACCAACTGGACAGGAATATCAATTTGAAGCTATTTATCAATCTAATAGTAATAATTACTATCGAATAGAAATAGCTGGGAAACCTATTTATGTCTTGAGTCAACCGGAAATACACGAACCATTTGTCCCTGATTATGATTTATTATTAGTCGCTCCTCATATTGGTGATTATGGCACGCTTGATACCGTGGTACCGAGTGAACGTAATGATACCAAATTAGGAACTGCAAACCATCGTTTGCTGAAATTAGCCGATGATATTCATCGTGCTTTAGATCGCGATGAACAGCATAAACTTATTCATCATGGATCAGATGTGAATAATGAGTCATCGCAATTGACAGACAATTTTCCGGTAACGCTATTTTTGCCTAAAATAATCGGGAAATATAACACGATAGCTGTGTTGGATTCAGCAGAGGCACTTGCTGAATTTATTCAAGCTGCTAAAAATGAAGGTTATCATGTACCGATCAATGAACGTTGGCAAGGAATGCAGAATATTCGCCGAGCTTCTTATGAACAGACCCGTGGTAAGATTGCGCAGTATTATCGTAAATTGTCCTTATAAGATAACACTTGGCTGCTAGCAGTGATAAGTTATTATTTATGAGTGGGCAGCTCAAAATGACGTGCTAGTATTGGAGCAGTAAAATTTTTCTTAAGATAAAATCCACGTGGTAGGGTCATTATTGGTTGCCCGTATTTACCTATCCCTGCTGTTAATGCTTTATTGTTAGCGGCTTTGGGACGAATTTGTAAAACCTGGCCATGGTGGGCGGTGATGTTTTCCACCTGACCTAACACGATCATATCCATCAGCTCTTCCCAATCTTTTTTAAGTAGTTGCTCTTCAATTGAATTTGGACTCCACAATAGTGGCGAAGCAACTCTTCGTTTTGCTAATGGGATTTGGCGTTCACCTTCAATTGGTATCCATAAAACCCGTGACAGCTTGTGACGTACATGGCTAGAAAGCCAGGTCACTCCACTATTACCGGTTAAAGGTGCCACACAAACGAAGGTTGTTTCTAATGGTTCCCCATAGCGGTTAATAGGGATGGTCTTAAGTTCAATACCAAGATGGGCAAAATCTTGTTCTGCTTTGCTGCCGGCATTTGCACCTAAACAATATTCTAATAACTGACCTACCCAACCTTTGGCGCGTCTAAGATCGTGGGGGATAGCAATACCTGCATGGTAAGCCAGTTCAGCCATTGTATAGCCCGCGAGATTTTTAGCTTTATTAAGTAAACTTTGTTCATCATCAGGAAGCTGGGGAGAAAATCGCATAAATCAGACCTGTATAAAAAATGGACAATTAAATTTGTACACACAGTGAAAATTTTAACATAGATCGAATAAATAAGAACAATGCATTGATAATCAAATCATTTTATCTAAAGTCGGCAAATTTTTTTTCTGTTAGGAGTTTAATCGAAGAGGTAATAAACAGGATCTTAGCTATAGTTATCCACAATTTTACTGGATAACTCTAATAAAAGGCCTCTACTGGTTTAATTTACAGTCTTGACAGGCTGGTTTTTGCTAAAAAGACCAGTTAGCTTGCTTAACAAAACAGCGTATCATGTGGATAAAATAGATATTGTTGGATCTTTGTTCATCCCGTTTTGGTTGTGAGCTATCCGCGCTAGTTTGCTCTCTATTTAATCGATTAAATCCATTTATCTCTATGAAAAAAAACTATTAATTTTATATTTAGATATCTATCGATTAAAAAATTCATGAAATTATACCCTGTTTACTCTTGCTTTTTTCACATGGATATCCACAGAAAAGGTGAATAAATTAATAAATATAGCTCTCTATGTGGATAATTTTTCATTATTAATAGATAAATTAAATTATTTTTTAGTAAATAAAACGAAATGTAAGATTTAGTCATGCAATTTAATCGCATGATATGCCATTTTCTAAGCTTAAAATTAATTAAAATAAAAAAATTGCCAGGCTCTGCCAGCATACAGAGGCCGAGCCTGTCATTGTGAATGGTTATTGCAAAAATAGTGGTTGCTGCTCTTCATAGCGGCTAATTTCTGCTTCATGTTGTAAAGTCAGTCCAATACTATCTAAACCATTCATCAAGCAATAACGATGAAAATTATCAATAGTAAAAAAATAAGTTTTATCCTCAGTTATAACCGTTTGAGTCGTCAAATCAATAGTGAATTGACAACCTTCATGGTGTTCAACATAGTTAAATAGTTGATTAATTTCTGTTTCATTTAACTTAATGGGTAATAATTGGTTGTTAAAGGCATTGTTATAGAAAATATCGGCAAAACTCGGCGCAATAATGGCGCAAAAGCCATAATCTGTTAATGCCCAAGGCGCATGTTCGCGCGATGATCCACATCCGAAATTTTCCCGAGTTAATAAAATAGTAGCGCCTTGATAACGAGATTTGTTAAGCACAAAATCTGGATCAGGTTGTTGACCGTTATCATCCAGAAAACGCCAATCGTGGAAAAGGTGTTGACCAAAACCGACTCGAGTGACTTTTTGTAAAAATTGTTTTGGGATGATCACATCAGTATCAATATTGGCTATATCTAAAGTCGCCACTAAGCCAGTATGTTGGATAAATTTTTTCATTTACCAATTCCTATTTTGTTTGGTCATTGTTGATCTTACGCACATCGACAAAATGGCCGTAAATAGCGGCCGCTGCCGCCATAGCGGGACTGACTAAGTGGGTTCGACCACCACGCCCCTGACGCCCTTCAAAATTACGGTTACTGGTGGAGGCACAACGTTCACCAGGGGCAAGGCGATCACTATTCATTGCCAGACACATTGAACAACCTGGTAAACGCCATTCAAATCCGGCATCGATAAATATTTTGTCCAAACCTTCGTGCTCTGCTTGTGCTTTTACTGGCTCTGAACCGGGAACAACAATAGCTTGTACATTAATGGCCACTTTATTGCCTTTGGCAATAGCGGCAGCAGAACGCAAATCTTCAATACGTGAATTAGTGCAAGAACCGATAAACACTTTATCAATTTTAATGTCAGTCAATTTGCTGCCAGCTTGTAACCCCATATAATTCAATGCTTTTTCCGCGGATGCGCATTCAATCGCATCAGGTAATGAACTAGGTAAAGGTATAACATCATCAATGGCAATCACTTGCCCTGGATTGGTACCCCAAGTAACCTGAGGCGCAATTTCCGCTGCATCAATAATTTTAATGGCATCATAATTGGCATTCGGATCAGACTTTAGCGTTTTCCAATAGTTAACGGCTTGCTGCCATTGTTCTCCGGTTGGTGCAAATCGACGGCCTTTAATATAATTAAATGTTGTATCATCAGGTGCAATAATTCCCGCTTTAGCTCCCATTTCAATTGCCATATTACAGATAGTCATTCGGCCTTCCATGGTTAAGTTTTCAATTGCCTTACCGCAGAATTCAATAACATAACCCGTACCACCGGCACTACCGATTTTGCCAATCATTGCCAATACCATATCCTTTGCTGTGATGCCATTTGCTAATTCACCGATAACTTCAATTTTCATCGTTTTAGCGCGAGCTTGTTTCAAGGTTTGGGTAGCCAAGACATGCTCAACTTCCGATGTACCAATACCAAAAGCTAATGCACCAAATGCACCATGGTTTGCAGTATGGGAATCACCACAAACAATAGTCATGCCGGGTAAAGTTATGCCTTGTTCCGGCCCCATAACGTGGACAATACCTTGGAAAGGATGTTCTAAATCGTAAAGTGTGATAGCAAATTGTTGACAATTTTTTATCAAGGTTTGCATTTGAATGCCAGCCATCTCACCACTTGCATTAATATCTTTAGTTTGGGTAGAGACATTGTGATCCATGGTGGCAAAGGTTTTATTGGGTTGCCTGACTGAACGGTTATGAGCCCTCAAACCATCAAATGCTTGGGGAGAAGTAACTTCATGCAGTAGGTGGCGATCGATATAAATTAATGGTGTTTCATTTTCCGATGCATGGACAATGTGTGCATCGTACAATTTTTGATATAAAGTTCTCGCCATAATCTAAGCCTCTTGCATAATATAGCTAGCAATAATACTGCCCATTTCATCGGTACTGACAAATTGCTGATCTAATGCCAAATCCTGAGTTCGATAACCTTGTAATAAGGTTTTATTGACGGCATTTTCTATCGCATCGGCAATATGTGGTTGATGCAGGCTATAACGCAGCATGAGCGCTACTGATAAGATTTGCGCAATTGGATTAGCCACATTTTTACCGGCGATATCTGGTGCTGAGCCGCCAGCTGGTTCGTATAAGCCAAAATTTTGTTGATTTAAACTGGCAGAAGGTAACATTCCCATTGAACCGGTAATCATTGCACATTCATCGGAAATAATATCGCCAAAAATATTTGAGCAGAGCATAACATCAAATTGCGCCGGATCTTTGATCAACTGCATAGTGGCATTGTCGATATACATGTGGTTGATTTCGACATCGGGGTAAATTGTGGCAATATCATTAACCACCTCTCGCCACAAAATCGAACTTTGCAATACATTAGCTTTGTCTATTGATGTTACTTTATAGCTTCGCTTACGAGCCGCCTGAAAAGCGATATGCGCAATGCGTTCAATTTCATAGCGATGATAAATTTCGGTATCAAAGGCTTTTTCATCAATACCTGATCCGACACGTCCTTTAGGTTGACCGAAATAGATCCCTCCTGTTAATTCACGCACACAAAGAATATCAAAACCATTCGCTGCAGTGTCTGCCCGTAATGGACAAAAGTTATTTAAACTAGGATAAAGACGGGCCGGTCGTAGATTACTAAATAACTGAAAATGCTTACGTAAGGGTAACAATGCACCGCGTTCAGGCTGACTATCAGGAGGCAGGTGTTCCCATTGCGGTCCACCGACTGAACCAAAGAGTATTGCATCTGCTTGTTGGCAACCTGAAAGTGTTTCAGCTGGCAATGGTTGGCCATAGTGGTCAATAGCAATTCCACCAACATCATATTCATGGGTTACGATAGCCAAATTAAACTGTTGGCCGATAGCAGCTAACACCTTATAGGCTTGTGCCATAACTTCCGGGCCAATACCATCACCTGGTAAAACAGCAACATTATAATTACTAGCCATTTTATTGAGTTACCTCTGTATTGCAGTGATTTTTTTGTTTTTTGACTAATTCTGCTCGCCAGATATTATTTAACACGTGGATCATTGCCATGGCGGATGATCCAATAATATCGGTTTCTAATCCGATACCATGAAAACGTCGGCCAAAACATTCAGCCACGATATCAACTTGACCTAACGCTTCATTACCTTGACCTTTAGCGGATAACTGGTAGGAAATTAGTTGAATAGAATAATTTGCTATTTTATTAATTGCCTGATAAATCGCATCAACTGGGCCATTGCCTGTTGCTGCGTCAGATTTTTCCTGATCTCCACAGATTATTTTTATCGTGGCAGTGGCAACCAGATTTGAGCCTGATTGGATACTAAAATAGGCTAAACGGAAAAATTCAGGCTCTTGTTGTTGTTGATTAATAAAAGCTAAAGCTTCCAAGTCATAGTCGAAGATCTGACCTTTTTTATCTGCTAAGCGCAAAAATGCTGCATATAACTGTTCTAAATTGTAATCTGTATCTTGATATCCCATTTCGGTCATGCGATGCATTACCGCAGCTCGGCCTGAACGAGACGTCAGATTTAATTGTGTCTCTTTTAAACCAATTGCTGCTGGTGTCATAATTTCGTAAGTTTCTCGATTCTTAAGTACACCATCTTGATGGATACCTGAAGAATGTGAAAAAGCATTACTGCCGACGATCGCTTTATTAGCAGGAATAGGGGCATTGCATAACTTGCTGACTAATTGGCTGGTACGATAAATTTCTTTATGATTAATGTTTGTCGTGACGGCTAACGTTTTTTGGCGCACTTTAATTGCCATAATAATTTCTTCTAAGGCACAGTTGCCAGCGCGTTCTCCTAAACCATTAATCGTTCCTTCTACTTGTCGAGCTCCGGCTTGAATTGCAGTGAGAGAATTGGCTACCGACATACCTAAATCATCATGACAGTGGACAGAAATAATGGCTTTATCGATGTTTGGTACCCGATTAAAAAGATCTTTAATAATATTGCCAAATTGACAAGGGATAGTATAACCAACAGTATCAGGGATATTAATCGTTGTGGCACCTGCATCGATCGCCATTTCCACGATCCGGCATAAATCATCAGCATCAGTGCGGCCGGCATCTTCACAGGAAAATTCTATATCATCTGTATAGCGCTTGGCATGCTTAATTGAGTGGTTAGCGAGGGCTAAAATATCATTAAAAGAACGCTTTAATTTATGTTCAATATGCAATGACGACGTTGCTAAAAAAAGATGTAACCGGAAACTATTAGCAACTTTTAATGCTTCAGCGGCAATATCAATGTCGTTATCAACACAACGTGCCAAACCACATATACGGCTATTTTTAATTTCTTTGGCGATGGCTTGAACAGATTTAAAATCTCCTGGTGAAGAGACAGGAAAGCCAGCCTCAATAACATCAACGCCTAAACGTTCCAGAGCATAAGCAATTTGTAGTTTTTCTTTGATGCTTAAACTTGCTTGTAAAGCTTGTTCGCCATCACGTAATGTTGTATCAAAGATAATAATATTATTGCTCATACTGTTTGTTCCTATATCGGATTCTTGGTTGTGATCGGTTTTTTTGTTAGTAAGTTTATAGAAAGAGCTATTTAGTAAGATTGCGAGCATAAAAAAACCCGCGCTTCTGCGCGGGTTTTTTTATGTGGGTAGATATTAATAACTTCGTTCACCCATAAGCATACCGCGCACAGAAAATGCGAGAAGTAGCAGGCTTAGTAGGTGAATAAAAAAAGACATAAAATATTGACCTTATTAATATCAAAAATATCATCATATTTTTTATAAATACCTTATCTTTATCATTATGTCAATATTAAAATAAAAATTGATTTTGTTAATATAAAGAATGTTTTTACTAGGATACATGGCTAATTTTTATATTTTTAACACTGTTTTTATCTATTCTTTTAATTCAAAAAACTGATAAAATTTAGCTAAAAATTAATTTAGTTGCATTTAATTTATTTCAATAATGTTTCTTAATTGTAAAATGTAAAATTAGTTTAATAAAAATATATTAGGAAGTGTTTGTTATAAAAATGAGTAAAGGAAATATTGAATAAGCAATAATTTATTCTGTGATGAATCTGATAATTTGTAATGAATAATAAGAATTGAATAATTTTATTATGAATTCTACCATGCTTTGTTTTATCATCTAATTGAAGGATTAATAGATGGATATTTAATTTTATTATTTATTGATTATGTGAATATTGAAGGATAATAATTTTATAATTAGGGCTTTGGTAGAAATGATTTTTAAACTGATCCGTTAATGTTAAGGCATGGAAGCTAAAATCATTTAAAAAGTTAAATGGTTCGCTTAATTTATTTTAATGAATTTAAGAATAAAACAATATACCTAAGTTAATAATTAATTAGGTTAATTTTTTATTTTTATTTATTAAATATACATATATATCAAGTAGGGTAAAATAATGACTGACTACAACACAGTTTCAGCAACGAAAAAAGAGCCAAGCGATATTCATTTGCGAAATGTTGATTCAAATTTATTAACGGTTTTTGATGTAGTTATGCAGATGCAGAATGTTACCCGTGCAGCACAGATTTTAGGAATGTCACAGCCTGCTGTTAGTAATGCAGTATCGCGTTTGAAAGTGATGTTCAATGATGAGCTTTTTGTTCGTTATGGCCGAGGTATTCAGCCGACTTCACGTGCTAAGCAACTATTTGGTCCCGTTAGACAGGCATTACAACTAGTACATAACGAATTACCGGGTGCAGGATTTGAGCCAGAGCAGAGTGAACGGGTATTTAAATTATCAATATGTAGTCCACTAGATATTCGTTTAGCGGCTAGTATCGTTGCACGAGTTAAGCAAAATGCACCAAATATTGACGTAATTATTCAATCATACCTTGATGATAATATTGCCCATCAATTGAAATATCAAGAAACAGAATTTGTTATCAGCTATAACGAATTTGATAAACCTGAATATCATCACCATCCATTATTTAATGATGAATTAGTTTTAGCAGTGTCTAATAATCATCCCAATATTAAAAATACAATCTCTGATGATATATTACAGGGTGAAAAACATGCGGTTGTCTCCATGGATAATATGGGTTCTTTTAGTAAACCTTATTATCATAATAGCGATCTTTTTCATTCTATTATTTACCAAGGAACAGATTTAAATAGCGTATTAAATATTGTTTCTCAAACTCATTTTGTCGCTATTGCACCAAAATGGCTTGTTGAATATTATTCAAGTCAGTTAAATTTAAGATCAGTTGAATTACCCTGGGAAAAAACGACACGTCCCTGTTATTTGATTTGGCATGAATCTACAACTCGAGACAAAGGACATAAGTGGATGAAAACGCAATTAGGGCAACTGAGTAACTAATCAATAGCGCACTTTTTCGTATAATCAGCAAAGAAAGTGGACAGGAACAGATAATAAAGTTTGCATTAAAGATAGCTTGTAAATTATTCTATTACAATTATCAAATTGATATATAAAATATTTTTCTTTTATAAAAGCACTTTTATGCCAAGTCATTGTTACGTTAGTATGGATTTGGCGTGAACGTGTTTTTTAATTCCATTAAAGCCTCTTTTTTTATCTAACAATTATGTATAATGCCACTATTAGCTAACAACTGTACGCTGAAATTATTTTTTATAACTTTAGCCTACATGACCTGTTGCCATTAAATAATTATATTTGGTAAATAAAAGTTCACTAAGGGAAGATATTTTGACTAGTGAGAATTTGCATTCTTATCATTTAGTTAACCAGTTTCAACAAAAGATTAATTCGCCGACTTTGGCTAACCGAGTTGCTTTTAGGCAATGGTCAGCAACTCATCAAAGCCAATTAACGTGGCAAGAAATTGGACAAAAAACAGAATCTATTTCTTTAGCATTACTTGAATTAGGTGTGAATATACAAGAAAATGTCGCTATTTTCGCCGATAATAGTATGAATTGGTCTTTAACTGATCTGGCTATTTTACAAATCCGCGCCGTGACAGTGCCTCTCTATTCAACCAGTAATGTCAATCAGGCTGCTTATATCTTAAATGATGCTAATATTCGCATCCTATTTGTTGGCGATCAGCTTCAATATGATATAGCTAAATCGCTATTTAAATTATGCCCTAAATTGACTAACATCATTGTTTTTAATGAAGATATTGATATTTCTGCTTGCCCAAAAGCTTATCCTCTATCGGTATTAATGCAGAACTCTTCATCCCAATTTTTGACCCAATTGAAACAACGAATTGCACAACATCAATTAAGTGATTTATTTACATTAATTTATACTTCCGGCACAACAGGTGAACCGAAAGGGGTGATGCTTGATTATGCCAATATGGCAGCTCAACTTTATTTACATGATGAGCGTTTAACATTAACTGAGTCAGATATTTCACTCTGTTTTTTACCGCTTTCTCATGTTTTTGAGCGAGCGTGGAGTTTTTATGTTATGCATATTGGCGCACAAAACATCTATTTAACCGATGCCCACAGTGTTAGAGAAGCTATGGTTGCGGTAAAACCTACAGTAATGTGCGCAGTGCCCCGTTTCTATGAAAAAGTTTATGCTGCCATAAATCAGAAAGTTTCCAAAGCATCTTGGCTACGTAGACAGCTTTTCAATTGGGCGCTTCGTCAAGGTAAACGTCAAGTAGCTCTGGTTCAACAAGGAAAAAAAGGCGGTTGGTTACATCGTTTTTTTTATCGTAATGCAGATAAATGGGTATTAACTAAATTAAAAATGATTTTAGGTGGCCGATTGTGTTTTTTACCTGCCGCAGGGGCTCATCTTGATGATGAGGTTATTCGTTTCTTTTTAGCTGCCGGGATTAATATCAAATATGGCTATGGTATGACTGAAACCTGTGCAACGATTTCTTGTTGGGAAGAGAAAAATTATTGCTTAGGCTCGATTGGTACACCATTATCTGATATTCAGGTGCGTATTGGGCAGGAAAATGAGATCCAGGTTAAAGGGCCCATTGTGATGAGGGGCTATTTCAATAAACCAACTGAAACAGCACAGGCTTTCACCCACGATGGTTGGTTCAAAACGGGAGATGCGGGTAGGCTTGATGCAGTCGGCAACTTGTTTATTACCGAACGGTTAAAGGATTTAATGAAAACCTCTAATGGTAAATATATTGCTCCACAACTGATTGAAGGTGCATTATGTCAAGATCGTTTTATTGAACATATTGCAGTAATCGCAGATGCGCGTAAATTTGTTTCCGCACTGATTGTTCCTTGTTTTGATTCACTGGAAGAGTATGCTCATTCAATTAATTTGAAATATCACTGTCGATTAGAACTATTACGTAATAGTCGCATTGTTGAACTTTTTGATTTACGTCTGAAAGAAATGCAAAAGAATTTTGCTAATTTTCATCAAGTAAAACGTTTTACTCTGTTACCTATTGGTTTTTCTATGGAAAATGGTGAGTTAACCCCAACCTTAAAATTAAGGAGTAAAGTCATCGCTCAACGATATCAGCGTGAAATTGAATCCATGTATCAAGACTAAATTCTGCGAGTTTTTTCATGGTGGAAAAAGCAAATTTTGCGGTGAAAATATCTCTTCAGCAAGTTAAAATAGAACAACTTTTATTGTCTCAAGTTTTTGGGACTTTTTCTGTTTGCAAAAGGGGTCATCAACGTGAAATTGGATGAAATTGCCCGTCTGGCCGGCGTTTCCCGTACAACCGCCAGTTATGTTATCAATGGCAAAGCTAAACAGTATCGAGTCAGTGATAAGACGGTTGAAAGAGTGATGTCTGTTGTTAAGGAACATAACTATTATCCAAATGCGGTCGCTGCTGGACTGCGAGCTGGCCGTACCCATTCAATTGGCCTGGTGATCCCGGATTTAGAAAATAGCAGTTATACTCGGATTGCCAATTATCTTGAACGTAAAGCACGTCAATGCGGTTATCAGTTACTTATTGCCTGCTCTGAAGATCAACCAGATAACGAAACTCAGTGTATAGAGCACTTATTGAAGCGTCAGGTGGATGCAATCATTGTTTCAACCGCTTTAGCACCGGAACATCCGTTTTATCAACGCTGGGCTAATCGTTCATTACCCATTATTGCTTTAGATCGCGCATTAGAACCGCAGCATTTTATTAGTGTGGTTGGCGATGATTTACAAGATGCCAAAATGTTAGCAACTGAATTACATAAATTTCCGGTAAAAAAAGTTCTCTATTTAGGGGCATTACCTGAGCTTTCTGTTAGCTTATTACGTGAACAGGGATTTAGAGAATCTTGGCAAGATAAATCCAATTCAGTCAAGTATTTATATGCTAGCAGTTATGAACGTCATGCTGCTGAAGAAATTTTTGCGCAGTGGCTAGATCATAATGAAATGCCGGAAGCATTTTTTACAACATCATTTTCTCTGTTACAGGGAGTAATGGACGTGATGTTAAAGCGTGATGGACGATTAGCAAGTGATATTGTGATTGCAACTTTTGGTGATAATGAATTGTTAGATTTTTTTACCTGTCCAGTATTATCGGTTGTGCAACGTCACCAAGTTATTGCTGATAAAGTAATAGAGCTGGTATTAGCGAGCTTAAGTGAAAATGAGAAGCCTGGCATTGGTATAACACGTATCCAGCGTGATTTATGTCGAAGAGGTAGCTTAAGCCGTACAATTTAACTTAAGTTGAAAATATCTAATAAAATTTTAAAAATGCACTATTCAAATTGTGTATTTTTAAAAAATTTATAAATAAATAACCACAAATGGTAATAATTCAGACAATTCTTAATAAAATTGTTTCGAATATTAAGATTTACACATAAAATAGTCACCGACAGATATAGAATATTTTTCTATTTAACGTATAGATTTTATACGATTAGCGATATAAAAAATTACTGTATATTTATCAGTATGTGTAATATACTGATAAATAATGTAAATTTTAAAATTTTGCGGCAAATAATTTTTGGGAAGTTTGATTAATTGTTATTTATATGGATAAAGTGTTATCTGAAGGTTGATTTAAAATAAAGCATTGGTTGTGTATTTTAGTTTTTATTTCTTTTTTTGCGAAATAAATAAGTTTCGACAGTGAATATAAGTATAAAAAATCAATTTATGCAATTTTATCATAATGTTAATTGTTTTTAATTTTTTACTCGTCAGAAAACCCACCCAATCATTTTCCAACATTATTCTGTAAATAAAACTAAAGCACAGTGGCTC
The DNA here is from genome assembly GCF_903968575.1 of Arsenophonus endosymbiont of Apis mellifera. Classification (NCBI taxonomy): domain Bacteria; kingdom Pseudomonadati; phylum Pseudomonadota; class Gammaproteobacteria; order Enterobacterales; family Morganellaceae; genus Arsenophonus; species Arsenophonus endosymbiont of Apis mellifera. Next base: position 38,960 of record NZ_CAJCFU010000029.1, read on the forward strand.
TTGCTTGACAAGATTTTCATACCCTTCGTAAACTCTATAGTAAGTGGGAAATTGTGGTGTAATGTGGTGATTTTTGTAATATAAGGGTTGAAGAGATATGTTTCGTGGCGCAACACTCGTCAATCTCGACAGCAAAGGGCGATTAACCGTGCCCACGCGCTATCGCGGTATGCTGAACGAGGAGTCGGAAGGGCAGATGGTGTTTACTATCGACCTTCATCAGCCATGCCTATTACTTTATACATTACCTGAATGGGAAATTATCGAAAAAAAACTGTCACAACTTTCTACGATGAATCCGGTTGAACGCCGTGTTCAGCGTTTATTACTTGGACACGCTAGTGAATGCCAGATGGATAGTGCAGGTCGTCTTTTGCTCGCTAATACCCTGCGTCAACAGGCAGGGCTCAAAAAGGCAGTCATGCTGGTTGGCCAAATTAATAAATTTGAGTTATGGGATGAGCAGACTTGGTATCAGCAAATACAGGCAGATATTGAAGCTGAGCAGAGCGCAAATGAACCATTATCAACGCGGCTACAGGATCTATCTCTTTAATATGGCAGACAGTCGATTTAAACATATCAGTGTGCTTCTTGATGAAGCAGTCAATGGATTGAATATAAAAGCAAATGGCATTTATGTTGACGGTACATTTGGCCGGGGAGGGCACTCTCAATTAATTCTCTCTCGGTTAGGTAGTGAAGGGCGTTTGATAGCGTTAGATCGTGATCCCGATGCAGTGGCAGCCGCTGAAAAAATGATTACTGATAACAGATTTTCAATTAAACATGGTTCTTTTTCTCAGTTGCAAACATTTATTGTAGAAGAGGGATTAGTGGGCAAGATTGATGGCGTATTGCTTGATTTAGGTGTTTCATCACCGCAATTAGATGATCCAGAGCGAGGTTTTTCTTTTATGCGTGATGGACCATTAGATATGCGAATGGATCCGACAACAGGTCAATCTGCTGCACAATGGTTGATGAAGGCGGAAGAATCAGATATAGCCTGGGTATTGAAAACTTATGGTGAAGAAAGATTTGCCAAAAGAATTGCAAAAGCGATTGTGGCTCGCAACCATCATTCAGCAGAGGAACCATTAACACGGACAAAACAACTGGCAGAATTGATAGCGCAAGTTAGTCCCTTTAAGGAAAAACATAAGCATCCAGCAACACGATCGTTCCAGGCAATTCGCATATATATCAATAGCGAATTGGAAGAAATAGCAAAAGCGCTAGAGGATTCATTAAATATATTGGCACCACAGGGACGGCTATCGATAATTAGTTTTCACTCATTGGAAGATAGGCTGGTTAAGCGTTTTATCCGAGAGCATAGCAGAGGACCAAAAGTCCCAGTCGGATTACCATTAACCGATGTGCAATTAAAAGCGATTGGTAAACCGATATTGAAGGTACTAGGCAAAATGAAACCGACAGCAAGAGAAGTTATCGAAAACCCACGAGCAAGAAGCTCAGTTGTGCGTTTTGCTGAAATGTTGGAACGATAATGACAGCGGAAAAATATAGCTTAATTAGGATCATTGCTTATGATATTTTTCGGCACGGAGCTGTCCCATTGATTCTATTGATAGTGATTATTGTATCAGCAATTTCAATTGTTACCGTCAGTCACCAAACACGGTTATTAACGGCACAAAAGGATTTGATGACAGAAGAAAAAGAATCTTTAGATATAGAATGGCGCAATTTGATTTTGGAAGAGAACTCATTAGGAAATCATAGTCGAGTTGAGCGCCTTTCGGTAGAAAAGCTACAAATGATCCATGTAGATCCGACGCAAGAACATATTGTGATTGCAAAATAGCTTTAGTAGATAGGTAAACAACATGAAGCCTGCGCGCTCAGTGAAGTATAGACGACGGTACGAAGAAAAAGTCAGCTATGTCAGCTGGCGCTTCTTGCTATTGTGCGCGGGTATAGGATTAGCATTAATTGGTCTGATTGTTCGTGTTACTTATTTGCAAGTTATTAATCAGGAAGAGCTGGTTAGAGAAGGTGATATGCGTTCGCTTCGCGTTCAGAAAGTGACGGCTGCACGCGGCATGATAAGTGATCGTGAGGGACGCCAACTGGCAGTAAGTGTTCCGGTTTATGCTATTTGGGCTGATCCGAAAATAATTTATGAAAATGGTGGATTAACCAATGATGAACGTTGGCAAGCATTAGCGGATGAGTTAAGGATACCGCTAGAACAAGTCAACCATAAACTTAGTCTTAACGCTAACAGTCGGTTTGTCTATTTAGCTCGTCAAGTGAATCCATCGGTTGGTGAATATATTGGCAAATTAAAAATAGCAGGTATTTATCTGCGTAAAGAGTCGCGTCGTTATTATCCTTCGGGTCCAGTAGCTGCTCATTTAATTGGGGTGACAGATATTGATGGGCAGGGAATTGAAGGGATTGAAAAAAGCTTTAACTATCTGCTAACGGGAGCGCCAGGCGAAAGGATAGTACGTAAAGATCGTTATGGGCGCGTTATCGAAGATATTTCTTCCATTGATAAACAAGTTGCTCACGACTTGGTATTAAGTATTGATGAACGCATACAGTCGTTGGTTTATCGAGAATTAACGCACAGTGTAATGGAAAATAAAGCTGAGTCAGGTACTGCTATTTTGGTAGATGTTCACACGGGTGAGGTTTTGGCGATGGCCAATAGTCCATCCTATAACCCGAATAATCTTGCTGGTACCCCAACTGAAGTTATGCGTAACCGAGCGATCACCGATGTATTTGAACCCGGCTCAACGGTCAAACCAATGGTGATTGTCAGTGCTTTAAATAATGGAATTATTAAAGCCAATAGTGTGTTAAATACTCAACCCTATATGATAAGTGGTCATGAAATTAAAGATGTAGCAAGGTATAGTGAATTATCAGTTACCGGTATTTTACAAAAATCAAGTAATGTGGGTGTTTCAAAGTTAGCATTAGCCATGCCTGCGGATGAGCTGGTGGATGTTTATGCCCGCTTTGGCTTAGGTAAACCAACAAATTTAGGATTAATTGGGGAAAGTAGTGGCATCTTTCCTAATAAAAAAACGCGGTGGTCTGAATTTGAAAGGGCCACCTTTTCTTTTGGTTATGGGTTAATGGTCACTCCATTACAGTTAGCGCGAGTTTATGCAACAATTGGTAGTTTTGGTATTTTTCGTCCGCTATCAATTACAAAAGTTGATCCGCCGGTATCAGGTGCTCGTATTTTTCCTGAGGGGATTATGCGGACAGTGGTTCACATGATGGAAAGTGTCGCATTGCCTGGTGGTGGTGGTGTCCGCGCCGCAGTGAAGGGTTATCGAATAGCAATTAAGACTGGTACAGCAAAAAAAGTTGGCAATGATGGTCACTATATTAATCAATATATTGCTTATACGGCTGGAGTGGCACCAGCAAGTAACCCTCGCTATGCCCTGGTTGTGATTATCAATGAGCCCACAGCCGGTAAATATTACGGAGGTGCTGTTTCTGCACCCGTATTTGGAACCATTATGGGCGGCGTTTTACGTTTAATGAATGTAGAGCCTGATGCATTGACCTCAGATGATAATGAATTAGTAATCAACAAGATAAAAGAGGATACAGGTGGCAGATCGTAATCTACGCGATTTACTTGCACCACTGGGTGTTAACGCGCCAGATAAGGTGCTACGAGAAATGACGCTTGATAGCCGTAAGGTAGCGGCAGGAGACCTATTTTTAGCAGTTAAAGGCCATCAAACAGATGGACGGCAATATATTTCTCAAGCGATAGCGCAAGGTGTCGCCGCAATCATTGCTGAAGCACAAGGAGAAACAGAAGCTGGAACGATTCGATATCTGCATGGTGTTCCAGTCATTTATATTAATGAACTGAATAAGCAATTATCACTGTTAGCAGGCGAATTTTATCAACATCCAGCCACAAAGTTGCGATTGATTGGTGTAACAGGAACCAATGGTAAAACAACCACAACTCAGCTTATTGCTCAGTGGGCAAAAGGGCTGGGCGAAGTCAGTGCTGTAATGGGCACGGTGGGTAACGGAATGTTAGGACAGATTGTACCTAGTGAAAACACCACCGGCTCAGCGGTTGATATTCAGGCTGAATTGCAGTTGTTGGTTGATAAGCAGGCTACTTTAGTTGCGATGGAAGTCTCCTCACATGGTTTAGTGCAAAGTCGTGTTGCCGCTATTCCTTTTACCGCTGCTGTATTTACTAATTTAAGTCGTGATCACCTTGATTATCATGGTGATATGCAAAATTATGCAGCGGCAAAATGGTTATTATTTTCAACCCATAAATCTGATAAACAGATTATCAATGTGGATGATGATACGGGTTTGCAGTGGCTTGAAAGATTGCCACAGGCATGTGCTGTTTCGATGGAGAAGCGTATACCTACTGATTGGCAAGGGTCTTGGGTATTAGTAGAACAGGTTGAGTATCATGATAGTGGGGCGACTATTCATTTTAATTCAACTTGGGGAAAAGGATCGCTAGAAAGCCCATTAATGGGGGCTTTTAATGTCAATAATGTCATGCTGGCCATGGCGACACTGTTAATGATGGGATATCCATTTAATGCGGTAATAAAATCATCGCATGCCTTACAACCAGTTTGTGGGCGAATGGAAGTCTTCACTTCACCAGGACGGCCAACTGTTGTGGTCGATTATGCTCATACTCCTGATGCGCTCGAAAAAGCATTAAGTGCGCTCCGTCTTCATTGTCGTGGCAGACTTTGGTGTGTATTTGGTTGTGGTGGTGATCGCGACAAGGGTAAACGTGCATTGATGGGGAGTGTGGCTGAACAGTATGCTGATATTGTGGTAGTAACCGATGATAATCCACGTAGTGAAGAGCCAAAAGCCATCATTAATGATATTTTAAGCGGTTTTCTTGACGCTGGGCGGGCAATGCCGATTGTCGGGCGAGTGGAAGCAGTTACTAGTGCCATTATGCAGGCAAATGCTGATGATGTCATATTAATCGCCGGTAAAGGGCATGAAGATTATCAAATTATTGGTGATCGTCGGCTCGATTATTCCGATCGCTTGACGGTAGCACGGTTATTGGGGGTGATGGCATGATCCCTATTTCATTGAAGCATTTGGCTACTGTGACACAAGGTGCCCTGCAGCAAATAAATGATCGACAGGCAGCCAGTTTGTGGCTTAATGCGGTAACAACAAATAGTCGTCAGCGACCCATTGATGGTCTGTTTATTGCTTTAAAGGGTGAGCATTTTGATGGTCATCATTTTGCTAAAGAGGCTACTGAGGCGGGTGCTAGCGCATTATTAGTTGAGCGGCCATTACCTATTCATTGTCCGCAAGTTGTTGTTGAAGATACGCGCTTAGCAATGGGAAAGTTAGCCGCTTGGGTTCGATCGCATAGTAAAGCTAAGGTTATTGGGCTAACGGGTTCTTCTGGCAAAACCTCGGTTAAAGAGATGGTGGCCGCCATTCTCTCTCAATGCGGCGGGACACTTTTTACTGAAGGTAATTTGAATAATGATATTGGTGTGCCCTTAACGTTATTTCGTTTGACGGCAGAGCACCAGTATGCAGTGATTGAAATGGGAGCCAATCATATTGGTGAAATTGCCTATACAACTAATATGGTTAGACCGGATAGCGTATTAGTCAATAATTTATTTGCTGCCCATCTTGAAGGTTTTGGTTCACTTGCCGGTGTTGCTATAGCAAAGGGCGAGATTTTTCAGGGATTAGCAGAACAAGGAACAGCGGTTATTAATTTGGCTAGCCATGATTGGAAAAATTGGCAATCGTATTTTAAGCAACAACAAACCATTTGGCGTTTTTCGCTAACAAAACAGCAACAGGCTGATTTTTATGCGGAAAATATTACCACCAAATCAACAGGTAGCGAATTTGAGCTGCATACACCAACTGGTGTGATCTCAATATTTTTACCCTTGCCAGGTACACATAATATTGCCAATGCATTAGCGGCGAGCGCGTTAGCAATGTCAGTGGGGGCAACGCTTAAGCAGGTTAGTCTTGGTTTGGCACATGTTCGGCCAGTAACAGGGCGTTTATATCCGATTCATCTAGCGCCCGGTAAACTTATTTTAGATGACACTTACAATGCTAATACCGGCTCTATGATTGCTGCCGCCGATGTTTTATCCCAAATGCCCGGCTACCGTATTTTGGTTGTTGGTGATATGGGGGAATTAGGCGATAAGACTGAAAAATGTCATCAGGAGGTCGGTGAGGCGACTCGCCAAATGAAACTTGATCGAGTGTTAAGTGTCGGTCAACAAAGTGTCATTATTAGCCAGCACAGCGGTTGTGGTGAGCATTTTGCTACTAAAAAAGAGTTAATTGCGAAACTGATCCCATTAATAAAAGAACACGAAACCGTATCAGTTTTAGTTAAAGGTTCGCGCAGTACAGCAATGGAAGAAGTTGTACACGCCTTACAGGAGTGCTTTTTATGTTAGTCTGGTTAGCCGAATATTTAGTTAAATATTTTTCTGGCTTTAATCTTTTCTCCTATTTGACATTTCGGGCTATTACCAGTTTGTTAACGGCTTTGGTGATTGCGTTATGGATGGGACCTCATTTGATTTCCTTTTTGCAAAAATTGCAAATAGGTCAAGTTGTACGTGATGAAGGTCCCGAATCGCATTTTAGTAAACGCGGCACACCTACCATGGGAGGTGTGTTGATTTTATCTTCTATTGTAATTTCAGTCATGTTATGGGCGCGATTAAATAATCCCTATGTTTGGTGCGTATTAGTCGTTTTGTTGGGATATGGTGTTATTGGCTTTATTGATGATTATCGTAAAGTGGTGCGTAAAAATTCCCGAGGATTGATCGCTCGTTGGAAATATTTCTGGCAATCCGTGTTGGCTTTGGGTGTCGCATTTGCTTTATATAGCATCGGTAAGGATACGGCAGTCACTCAATTGGTTGTACCCTTTTTTAAAGATGTCATGCCACAACTTGGCCTGTTTTATATTTTACTGACTTATTTTGTGATTGTCGGCACAAGTAATGCAGTTAATTTAACTGATGGATTAGACGGTTTAGCTATTATGCCAACGGTTTTTATTTCGGCCGGCTTTGCACTAGTGGCTTGGGCTACGGGTAATTTTAATTTTGCTAACTATTTAAAAATTCCTTATATCAACCATGCAGGTGAATTAGTCGTGGTTTGTACGACAATTGTGGGTGCCGGTTTGGGATTTTTATGGTTTAACACCTATCCTGCGCAAGTTTTTATGGGGGATGTTGGCTCGTTGGCATTAGGTGGTGCATTGGGGACAATAGCAGTTTTACTAAGGCAAGAATTTTTATTATTGATTATGGGTGGTGTGTTTGTCGTTGAAACTTTATCGGTAATTTTACAAGTAGGATCATTTAAACTGCGTGGGCAACGCATTTTTCGCATGGCACCGATCCATCATCATTACGAATTAAAAGGCTGGCCTGAACCCCGAGTTATTGTGCGTTTTTGGATCATCTCATTAATGTTGGTATTGATTGGGTTAGTAACATTAAAGGTACGTTAATAAAATGGCTAATTATCAGGGCAAAAAAGTCGTTATAATCGGGTTAGGCCAGACAGGTCTATCTTGTGTCGACTTTTTTCTCTCTCGCCAGGTTGTGCCACGCGTCATTGATACCCGAATAACACCGCCAGGTAAAGATAAATTGCCTGCCGAAGTCGACTGCCACTGTGGCAGTTGGAATAGTGAATGGCTAATGGCAGCTGATTTGATTGTTGCTAGTCCGGGTATTTCGCTTGCTACCCCAGAATTAAAAATAGCAGCAGATAAGGGTATTGAAATTATTGGTGATATTGAGCTTTTTTGTCGTGAAACGCATAAACCTATCATTGCTATCACTGGCTCTAATGGTAAAAGTACGGTTACAGCATTGGTTGGTGAAATGGCAAAAGCAGCTAATTGGCGAGTGGCAGTTGGTGGTAACATCGGGACACCGGCGCTGGCATTATTAGCCAAAGATTATGATCTATATGTATTAGAGCTTTCTAGTTTTCAACTGGAAACAACATCCAGTTTACAGGCTGCGGTAGCAACTATATTAAATGTGACAGAAGATCATATGGATAGGTATCCGTTCGGTGTTCAACAATACCGTGCGGCCAAGTTACGAATTTATACTGGTGCTAAAGTTTGTATTATTAATGAACAAGATCCACAAACCTGGCCATCACTCGGACGTGATGCTCGTTGTATAAGTTTTGGCATTAATAGCGGCGATTATCAATTAAATACCCGTTGCCAAGAATTACATATAAAAGGGCAGCCTATTATTAATACCGCTGAAATACGGTTAGTAGGGCAGCATAACTATCTTAATGGAGCGGCTGCACTGGCTTTAGCGGATGCAGTAAAGATTCCGCGTAAAGCTAGTTTAGCGGCATTAACTCAATATGCCGGCTTACCTCATCGTTGCCAATTAGTTCATCAGCATCAAGGTATTCAATGGGTAAATGATTCTAAAGCAACCAACGTTGGCAGTACTGAAGCCGCTTTAAAAGGTTTACAAGTCGCTGGTACGCTTTATTTATTATTGGGTGGAGAGGGAAAATCGGCAGATTTTTCACCATTAAAACCCTATATCGCAGCAAAAAATATTAAATTATGCTGTTTTGGCCGTGATGGTTATCAATTAGCACAGTTAAAACCAAATAGTTTGCTACTAGATACAATGGAACAATGCCTACGCGCCATCGCAGCTGAATTGAAAGACGGTGATATGGTGCTACTTTCACCGGCTTGTGCCAGCTTCGATCAATTTCGTAACTTTGAGCAACGGGGTGAACGATTTAGCCAATTAGCGAAGGAGTTAGGTCAATGATGAAATTTAACTTCAAACAGCTGAAAAATTGGGCTAACGGTGAGCCTGATAATGATGTTCTAGACACGATCCTTTATGATCGTACTTTGGTTTGGCTAACAATAGGTCTAGCTATAATTGGTTTTATTATGGTGACATCTGCTTCAATGCCGGTTGGACAGCGTCTAACGCAAGATCCTTTTTTCTTTGCCAAACGCGATGTTATCTATCTAGCTTTATCATTTGTTTTAGCTTTATCAGTCTTAAATATGCCAATGATCTGGTGGGAAAAATATAACTTTTTATTATTAATCATCGTCTTAATGCTGTTATTAGTGGTACTGGTTGCCGGAAGTTCAGTTAATGGGGCATCTCGCTGGATTAATACTGGTATTGTCCGTATACAGCCAGCTGAGATCGCTAAACTAGCCTTATTCTGCTATGTGTCCAGTTATTTAGTCAGAAAAACCGATGAGGTACGAACACGTTTTTTGGGCTTTATTAAGCCGATGTGCATTCTAATATTGATGGCTATTCTGCTGCTATTGCAACCGGATTTAGGTACAGTAATTGTATTGGTTGTGACAACTTTAGCATTGCTATTCCTTGCGGGGGCGAGATTAGCGCCGTTTATTATTGGTATTGTTATTTGTGCGGTAGGTGTTATTGGCTTAATTTATTTTGAACCTTATCGCTTGCGTCGAATAACCTCTTTCCTCAATCCATGGGCAGATCCTTTTGGTAGCGGCTATCAATTAACACAATCTTTGATGGCATTTGGTCGTGGTGAATTATGGGGCCAAGGTTTAGGTAATTCTATTCAAAAATTAGAATATTTGCCTGAAGCCCATACTGATTTTATTTTCTCGGTTTTAGCGGAAGAACTCGGTTATATCGGTGTTGTATTAGTGCTATTAATGTTATTTTTCGTTGCTTTTCGCAGTATGATGATTGGCAAACGGGCGTTAGATGCAAAGCAACATTTTTCGGGTTATTTAGCTTGTTCAATTGGTATCTGGTTCACTTTCCAAGCGCTGGTTAATGTTGGCGCGGCAGCAGGAATGTTACCAACTAAAGGATTGACATTACCGCTAATTAGCTATGGTGGCTCTAGTCTATTAATTATGTTTATTGCCATTGCTATCTTGTTACGTATCGACTTTGAAACACGCCTTAAGAGAGCGCAAGCATTTGTAAGGAGAACGAAATGAGCCAACCAAAACGCCTCATGGTGATGGCAGGGGGTACCGGAGGACATGTTTTTCCGGGACTAGCGGTGGCTGATTATCTAAAGCAACAAGGCTGGGATATACGCTGGTTAGGCACTGCTGACCGAATGGAGGCAGATTTAGTTCCTAAGCACGGCATTGAGATTGAATTTATAAACATTTCAGGTTTACGTGGTAAAGGTTTTAAAGCATTGCTGCTAGCGCCGTTTAAAATTATTAAAGCTATAAAGCAGGCAAAAGTGATTATGCAGCGTTATCAACCTGATGTCGTATTAGGTATGGGGGGATATGTTTCTAGCCCGGGCGGTGTTGCTGCTTGGCTATGTAATATTCCAATTGTACTGCATGAGCAAAATGGGGTAGCAGGCTTAACCAATCGTTGGTTAGCGAAAATTGCCAAGCGTGTTTTACAGGCATTTCCAAGTGCGTTCCCTAATGCTACGGTCGTAGGAAACCCAGTTCGTGAAGCGGTATTAGCATTACCTGAGCCTGAAGAACGTTTAATTGATCGTGATGGTGCTATTCGAATACTAGTGATAGGTGGTAGTCAAGGAGCAAAAATTTTAAACCAGACATTACCCGAAGTGGCTGCTCAATTAGATGGAAAAGTGACCATTTGGCATCAAGCGGGTAAAGGTGCTCAACAAATGACGGAAACTTTATATAAAAATTTATGTGGTAAATCAGATAATTATAAAGTAACTGAATTTATTGATGATATGGCTGCGGCTTATGCTTGGGCTGATATCATCATTTGCCGCGCAGGTGCTTTAACGGTTAGTGAAGTTGCTGTTGCCGGCTTACCGGCAATTTTTGTTCCTTTCCAGCATAAAGATCGGCAGCAGTACTGGAATGCATTACCGTTAGAGAAGGCGGGTGCCGCGAAAATTGTTGAGCAGGCGCAGTTTTCAACCGATGCGTTGGTAACGCTATTAAATCAATGGTCGCGCCCACAGTTATTAGACATGGCCAAAAAAGCTCGAGCGGCATCGATTACTGATGCAACGAAACGTGTAGCGGCAACCTTAATTGAAGTTGCTAAATGAAATCGATTTTACATTGAAGAATGTTGAAATCAGCGATAGAAAATAGTGAAGAGAATATAGTGAATACACAACAATTAGCCAAATTAAGAGCAACAGTGCCCGAAATGCGTCGGGTTAAGCATATCCATTTTGTTGGCATTGGTGGTGCTGGCATGGGTGGTATTGCTGAAGTATTGGCTAACGAGGGTTATGAAATTAGCGGTTCTGATTTGTTGCCTAACACGGTTACTGAGCAATTAATAGAGCTTGGGGCAAAAATTTATTTTAATCACCGGCCAGAAAATGTAGCAAATGCTTGCGTTGTTGTCGTCTCTACCGCAATAGCAGCGGATAATCCAGAAATTATTGCAGCACGGGAAGCTCGTATTCCAGTCATTCGACGCGCTGAAATGTTGGCGGAATTGATGCGTTTTCGTCATGGAATTGCTATCGCAGGAACTCATGGCAAAACGACTACCACCGCGATGATTGCCAGTATTTATGCCCAGGCAGGGTTAGATCCGACGTTTATCAATGGTGGACTGGTGAAAGCGGCAGGGGTACATGCGCGCTTAGGTACTAGCCGCTATTTGATTGCAGAAGCCGATGAGAGTGATGCCTCTTTCTTACATTTGCAACCGCTAGTCGCTGTTATAACAAATATTGAAGCAGATCACATGGAAACTTATGATGGTGATTTTGAAAAATTAAAACAGACTTTCATCAGTTTCCTCCATAATCTGCCATTTTATGGTCGGGTAGTATTATGTATTGATGATCCGGTGGTGCGTTCGCTGCTACCGCAAATAGGTCGTTATATAACTACTTACGGCTTTAGTGATGACGCAGATGTCCGCATTACATCTTATAGGCAACGAGGCAATCAAGGTTTCTTTACGGTAGCGCGCGAAAATCGAGCAGATTTAGCTTTCATCTTGAATGCACCAGGGCGTCATAATGCATTAAATGCGACTGCGGCTATTGCGGTAGCAACCGAAGAAGGTATTGATGATAGAGCTATTTTAACGGCATTAAAAAAATTTCAAGGAACGGGGCGCCGTTTTGATTTGTTAGGCAATTTTCCTTTAACTGATGTTAATGGTAAAAAAGGTAGCGTTATGCTGGTGGATGATTATGGTCATCATCCAACAGAAGTTGATGCTACTATTAAAGCAGCAAAAGAAGGATGGCCAGATAAACGTATCGTGATGGTTTTTCAACCTCACAGATATACGCGTACGCGTGATTTGTATGATGATTTTGCCAATATTTTAGAACAGGTAGATGTATTGGTCATGTTAGATGTCTATCCGGCAGGAGAGGAACCTATCCTTGGTGCTGATAGTCGATCATTATGTCGGACAATTCGCAATCGAGGCAAATTAGATCCTATTTTTGTCGCAGAGCATGACCAAATTAGTGAAACATTAGCAAAAATTATAGAAGATAACGACCTGATACTTATACAGGGAGCTGGGAATATCGGCAAAATAGCACGTAATTTGGCTGATACAAATTTACGGCCACTATCAACCAGTGAGGAAAAGTATCATGGCTGATAAAGTTGCCGTGCTTTTGGGCGGAAATTCGGCCGAAAGAGAGGTGTCACTGCAATCGGGTGAAGCAGTAGTGAATGGCCTACGTGATGCTGGAATAGATGCGTATCCAGTTGATATTAAAGATTTTGCTGTCATCAAATTAAAAGAAGCCGGTTATAATAAAGTTTTTATTGCCTTACATGGTCGCGGTGGTGAAGATGGGACGGTGCAAGGGGTGTTAGAATTTTTAGGCTTACCCTATACCGGCAGTGGTGTTCTAGCTTCATCACTTTCAATGGATAAGTTACGTACTAAACAGTTATGGGCGGGTATAGGTTTGCCGATTGCACCCTATATTGCACTAGACAAACAACAGTTAGCCATCTTGTCAGATGAAATGCTTTTTGAGTCAGTTTGTCATTTGGGTTTACCGCTTATTGTAAAACCAAGCCTTGAAGGTTCAAGCGTTGGTATGAGTAAAGTAACCACTTTGTCTGAATTAAGAATAGCGCTAGAGTTTGCTTTTCGTTATGACAAACAGGTGCTGATTGAGAAATTGCTAAATGGGCCCGAATATACGGTGGCAATTGTCGGCGAGCAGGTACTGCCTTCAATTCGTATTCAACCAGTAGGCGTTTTTTATGATTATGATGCAAAATATCTCTCTAATGAGACACAATATTTCTGTCCTAGTGGGTTAAAAGCTGAAGAAGAAGAGCAATTGAATGAATTAGCGTTAGCAGCTTATAAGGCGGTTGGTTGTACTGGTTGGGGGCGTGTTGATGTCATGAGAGATAATAATGGTATTTTTTATTTACTAGAAATTAATACCTCACCGGGAATGACCGGTCATAGTTTGGTACCCATGGCTGCGAAACAAGCCGGAATGACTTTTTCACAGCTAGTTAAAAAGATTTTGGAATTGGCGGACTGATATGCCGCAGGCATCACTGAACGTTCGGAATAAAGAGTCTAAAGAGCATCGGAACGATGGTGGCCGAAGTAATGGTTCTTATTTGGCAGGCGTTATTTTCTTCTTGATAGTATTGGGTACTATTATATGGAGTGGGTGGATGGTGTTAAATTGGATGAAAGATGTCAATCGATTACCGATTTCCAAGCTGGTGATCACTGGCGAACGCCATTACACCCGTGATGATAATGTTAGAAAAGCAATATTGGCACTGGGTATGCCGGGTACATTTATGACTATAGATGTGAATGCGATCCAGAATCAAATAAAAACCATGCCGTGGATAAGACAAGTTACGGTACGTAAACAATGGCCGGATGAACTAAAAATTCATCTAGTAGAATATAAACCTTATGCCAAATGGAATGATACTTTTTTTATCAATGCAGAAGGCTCAGTTTTTAGCTTACCAGCATTACTAAATGTTAAAGGTAATTTCCTGATGTTATATGGTCCACAAGCTAGCCAGCATGAGGTATTAGAGATGTATCGAGTAATGCAACAGCAACTGGCGCCACATAATTTTAGTATTAAATCAGTATCGATGACGGCACGACGCGCGTGGCAATTAGTTTTAGCCAATGATATTCGATTGAATATTGGTAAACAGGATATTAAAGAGCGATTAAACCGTTTTGTTGAACTTTATCCACTATTAAAACAAGTGACAGATAAACGTATTGGATATATAGATTTGCGATATGGTAGCGGTGCAGCAGTAGGTTGGTTACCACTTTTAGCCGAATCTACCACACACTGAGTTGAAAGAGTTTGAGACTGCTGATTGATCAGATACAGGCAAATTAACGATGATTAAAACGACGGACAGAAAATTAGTAGTTGGTCTTGAAATTGGAACTTCCAAGGTTTCTGCGCTAGTTGGTGAAATTCTGCCTGATGGAATGGTAAATATTATTGGTGTCGGCAATTGTCCATCTCGAGGGATGGATAAAGGTGGCGTAAATGATTTGGAATCTGTCGTTAAATGTGTGCAGCGAGCTATTGATCAAGCTGAATTGATGGCTGATTGCCAAATATCATCGGTATATCTGGCGCTTTCTGGTAAGCATGTTAGTTGCCAGAATGAAATAGGTATGGTGCCTATTTCTGAGGATGAAGTTACTCAAGATGACGTAGATAGCGTTGTTCATACAGCTAAATCTGTCCGGGTTCGTGATGAACATAGAATTTTACACGTTATTCCACAAGAGTATGCTATTGATTATCAAGAAGGTATTAAAAATCCGGTCGGACTTTCAGGTGTACGTATGCAAGCCAAGGTACATCTGATTACTTGCCATAATGATATGGCCAAAAATATTGTCAAAGCAGTTGAACGCTGTGGTTTAAAAGTAGATCAATTGATATTTGCTGGTTTAGCATCAAGTTATTCCGTTTTAACGGAAGATGAGCGTGAATTGGGGGTATGTGTCGTCGATATTGGTGGTGGAACCATGGATATAGCTGTTTATACTGGTGGTGCACTGCGTCATACCAAGGTTATCCCCTATGCAGGTAATGTCGTCACTAGTGATATTGCGTATGCATTTGGTACTCCCCCCAGCGATGCGGAAACAATAAAAGTTCGCCATGGTTGCGCATTAGGTACTATTGTTAGTAAAGACGAAAATGTTGAGGTACCCAGTGTAGGTGGTCGGCCGCCAAGAAGTTTACAACGTCAAACATTAGCGGAAGTTATCGAGCCACGTTACACAGAGTTGCTAAACTTAGTAAATGACGAGATTTTGAAATTGCAAGAACAATTACGTCAGCAAGGTGTTAAACATCATCTGGCGGCGGGTATTGTCTTAACAGGAGGCGGTGCTCAAATTGATGGTCTAGTCGAATGTGCCCAAAGAGTATTTCATACTCAGGTACGCATCGGTAAGCCATTAAATATAACTGGTTTAACGGACTATGCACAGGAGCCTTATTACTCCACAGCTGTCGGGCTCCTGCATTACGGCAAACAGACTCATCTTGGGAATGAAGCCGAAATGGATAAGCGTACATCAGTGAGTAGTTGGTTTCATAAAATCACTAGCTGGCTGAGAAAAGAATTTTAATTTTGTAAGAAGCAAATCTTCGCTTCTATATAAGGCACAAAACGGAGAGAGATTATGTTTGAACCAATGGAATTAACCAATGACGCGGTGATTAAAGTCATCGGCGTTGGCGGTGGCGGTGGCAATGCCGTTGAACACATGGTGCGTGAACGCATCGAAGGTGTTGAATTCTTTGCTGTTAATACGGATGCTCAGGCATTACGTAAAACAGCAGTAGGACAAACTATTCAGATCGGCAATGGTATTACAAAAGGCTTGGGAGCAGGAGCAAATCCTGAAGTTGGCCGTAATGCCGCTGAAGAAGATCGTGAAGCCTTGCGCAATGCGCTTGATGGGGCAGATATGGTCTTTATTGCTGCTGGTATGGGTGGTGGTACGGGCACCGGTGCAGCCCCTGTTGTGGCCGAAGTTGCTAAAGAGCTTGGTATCCTGACGGTAGCGGTTGTGACCAAACCTTTTAATTTTGAAGGTAAAAAACGCATGGCATTTGCTGAAACAGGGATCTCAGAGCTGTCTAAGCATGTTGATTCGTTGATTACTATTCCGAATGATAAATTATTAAAAGTGCTAGGACGTGGTATTTCTTTGCTTGATGCATTCGGTGCGGCAAATGATGTGCTAAAAGGTGCGGTTCAAGGTATTGCTGAGCTTATTACTCGTCCTGGTTTAATGAATGTGGATTTTGCGGATGTTCGTACCGTCATGTCTGAAATGGGTTATGCCATGATGGGCTCTGGCGTGGCACGCGGTGAAGATCGCGCTGAAGAAGCGGCAGAAATGGCAATTTCTAGTCCTTTATTGGAAGATATCGATTTATCAGGCGCTCGTGGTGTATTAGTTAATATTACTGCAGGTTTTGATTTACGGCTTGATGAATTTGAAACAGTGGGTAATACCATTCGTGCCTTTGCTTCGGATAATGCAACGGTTGTTATCGGTACTTCACTGGATCCTGAAATGAATGATGAGTTACGTGTGACCGTGGTTGCCACAGGAATTGGTATGGATAAGCGGCCAGAAATCACATTGGTGACTAATAAAACAGCCCAAAAATCATCGCTAGAGCAGCGTTATCAACAGATGCAAGGCACAATGCCAGGTATGACTCCGTTAACGGAGGAAAAAACTGCGGCTAAAGTGGTGAATGAACAAAATATGCCGTCAAACAAGGAGCCGGACTATCTCGATATTCCAGCTTTTTTAAGAAAACAGGCTGATTAGTTAACAATTGATTGGTTTCTCTGCTTTTTGTGCTAGAATATCTTGCTAATCCTGGAGTGAGGGTTAGCAAGACAGTTAACGATGTGAGAAAAAACGATGATCAAACAAAGGACACTAAAACGTATTGTTCAAGCGACGGGCGTCGGTTTACATACTGGCAAGAAAGTCACTTTAGCATTGCGTCCAGCACCGGCAAATACCGGGGTCATCTACCGCCGTACAGATTTAAATCCACCGGTTGATTTCCCGGCTGAGGCAAAATCAGTACGTGATACCATGCTATGTACCTGCTTGGTCAATGAAGATGATGTACGTATTTCAACGGTAGAACATCTGAATGCTGCATTAGCAGGGCTAGGAATTGACAATATTATCATTGAGGTAGATGCACCAGAAATCCCGATAATGGATGGTAGTGCTGCACCTTTTGTATTTTTATTGTTAGATGCAGGTATTGAAGAGTTAAACAGTGCCAAGAAATTTCTTCGTATTAAAGAAAATGTCCGAGTTACAGATGGTGATAAATGGGCTGAGCTAGCGCCTTATAACGGATTTAGCTTAGATTTCACTATCGATTTCAATCATCCTGCTATTAATAGTAGTACTCAACGTTATAAACTAGATTTTTCGGCAAAATCTTTTGTTAGAGATATTAGTCGTGCGCGTACCTTTGGCTTCATGCGCGATATTGAATACTTACAATCTAAAGGGTTATGTTTAGGTGGTAGCTTTGATTGTGCGATTGTTGTTGATGATTATCGCGTATTAAATGAAGATGGCTTGCGTTTTGAGGATGAATTTGTGCGTCATAAAATGCTAGATGCTATTGGTGATTTATTTATGTGTGGTCATAATATCATTGGTGCTTTTACCGCGTATAAATCAGGCCATGCATTGAATAATAAATTATTGCAAGCTGTTTTAGCAGCTGAATCTGCTTGGGATATGGTAACGTTCGAAGATGAATCTGAAATGCCTGTTGCATTTAAAACACCTTCGACAATAATAATCTGAGATATATTATTTTAAGCAGGATATTCTATCAATGATACATCAATGGACTATTGTCTCTCTTACATTACTTTCGTTGATGTTTTTTACTCAAAATTAATCTTTATTGCTAGTTGCTTTGGTACTCTCTCCGGCCAATGCAGCTAGCTGCTCTAATTTTTCCTTTAGTTTTTTTGGACTTCTTTTTGCCAGGTTACGAATTGTCTTTGCACTCTCTTTGCTTAGTTTACTTATTATCTGTTTTGATGGTTTTATAGCTATTTGCTGAATTGATAAGCAATTTTCTGAATTTTTAGATGATAATGATGGATTAATCATTATGTTGATTGAAGATAAAGATGGTAAAATAGTGTTACGTAATGTTGAAAGTAGCGTAGGAAGTTCATAGCTTAATCGTGTTTTTCGGCTAGCATTGGTAACTTCTAGAATGAGAATATGTTGACGATAATTAGCGACTCGACACCAAGCTTTTAATTCAACAGGAAGTAGGCTGATAACAGTATTATTGAGTTTAATTAATGCCTGTGCGCGCTGTTGAATAGTTTGTAAGGTATTTGAATCAAAGTTGTTTTCTTTTAACAAAATATTTAGAGATTGGGGATAACTATCGCGCATTTTTTTACTCCAAGTCTTATATTATATGATATTCAATGAATATATTAGATCTTTGGCGACATTTTGGTAAACGATATTTTTGGCCGCATTTGCTATTAGGTATTGTAACGGCCAGTATTGGCATACCCACAACTTTGGCAAAAGTGACTGAAAATATGTCATATACTAGCCAATTATTACCACATTATCAGCAAAATTTAGCATTAGATCATCTACTGGCAGTCAGTAAGTATCGTATTTTTTATAATTGCGGTGCAAATTATTGGCATCAGCATGCTTTACGAAATATGATCCGCCAACTAACTTTTGTTTTCTCAGCTCATGAGACCAAAAAGCAATTGGATGCCAATTTAAGTGCGCGTAACAAACCAATCTCACTTTATAATATGCTCGACACTCTTTATTCTATGGTTAATTTGAGTGTTTTTTATCCTAATGAGCAAAATTTCACCAATTCATTAACACAATCTTCTTATCACATTGCCTACCAAACTGCGCTATGGGTTGCCTGGGGTCAGGGTATTCGGGCTGGACCTTAACACGAATTTCATAGACTTTTGTTGATTTTTATAGCAACCGTTGTTCAACTAAATATATTAATTATATTGGTTGAAACCAAATAATATAGGCGGATTTTAATAAGAGCACCGCCTTAATTGAGAAAAAATATTTATGTTAACTAAGTTACTAACAAAAATTTTTGGTAGTCGTAATGATCGTACTTTACGTCGTTTAGGTAAATTTGTTGATATTATTAATAAGTTAGAGCCTGAATTTGAAAAATTTTCCGACCAAGAACTTAAAGCCAAGACTGATGAATTTCGGCAGCGCCTTAAATCAGGAGCAACATTAGATGATTTGATCCCTGAGGCGTTTGCAACCGTTCGCGAAGCCAGTAAACGTGTGTTTAATATGCGGCATTTTGATGTTCAGTTGCTAGGTGGTATGGTACTTAATGAGCGCTGTATTGCAGAGATGCGTACTGGTGAAGGTAAGACATTAACATCCACATTACCTGCATATTTAAATGCTTTATCGGGTAAGGGTGTTCATATTGTAACTGTAAACGACTATTTGGCTAAGCGTGACGCAGAAAATAATCGACTACTGTTTGAATTTCTTTGTATGACCGTTGGCATTAATTTACCAGGTATGCCTGCGACAATGAAGCGTGAAGCCTACGCCGCGGATATTACCTATGGGACTAACAATGAATATGGTTTTGATTATCTGCGTGACAATATGGCTTTTAGTCCAGAAGAGCGTGTGCAGCGTAAACTGCATTATGCATTAGTCGATGAGGTTGATTCTATTTTAATTGATGAAGCTCGTACCCCATTGATTATCTCAGGACCAGCGGAAGATAGTTCAGATCTTTATAAGAAAGTGGATAAATTAATTCCTCATCTTAAGCAGCAAGAAAAAGAAGATTCAGATACTTTTCAAGGTGAAGGGCATTTTTCTGTTGATGAGAAATCGCGTCAAGTTACCTTGACAGAACGCGGTTTAGAATTAATTGAACAATTATTAGCAAAAGCCAATTTAATGGAAGAGGGCGAGTCACTTTATTCTCCAGCTAATATTATGCTTATGCATCATGTTATGGCAGCCCTTCGTGCTCATGCACTTTTCAGCCGAGACGTAGATTATATTGTTAAAGATGGCCAGATTATTATTGTTGATGAACATACTGGACGCACAATGGAAGGACGTCGTTGGTCAGATGGATTGCATCAAGCCGTTGAGGCAAAAGAAGGTGTTGAAATCCAAAATGAGAATCAGACATTAGCATCAATTACCTTCCAAAATTATTTTCGGCTATATGAAAAACTCGCGGGTATGACCGGTACCGCTGATACCGAAGCTTTTGAATTTAGATCTATCTATAAATTGGATACCATTGTTATTCCAACTAATCGTCCGATGATACGTAATGATTTACCTGATTTAGTTTATATGACTGAAGCGGACAAATTTGCTGCCATTATCGATGATATTCGAGAATGCACTAGCAGAGGCCAACCCGTATTAGTAGGTACTATTTCAATAGAAAAATCAGAGCTAATTTCTCGGGAACTCACTAAAGCTAAAATTGCGCATAATGTTTTAAATGCTAAGTTTCATGAGATGGAAGCAGATATTATTGCTGAAGCAGGGCAGGCAGGTTCAGTGACTATTGCCACTAATATGGCAGGCCGAGGTACAGATATTGTATTAGGAGGCAGTTGGCAGGCAGAAATCAATAAACTTGAGGATGCTAGCCAGGAGCAAATTGATAAAATCAAGACAGCATGGCAAAAGCGTCATGAGGCGGTAATTGCTGCTGGGGGTTTGCATATCATTGGTACTGAACGCCATGAATCTCGCCGTATTGATAACCAATTACGCGGACGCTCTGGACGCCAAGGTGATCCCGGTTCATCCCGTTTTTATCTTTCAATGGAAGATTCGTTGATGCGTATTTTTGCCTCTGATCGAGTGGCAGGCATGATGCGTAAATTGGGTATGAAACCAGGTGAAGCGATTGAACATCCTTGGGTAACAAAAGCCATTGCCAATGCACAGCGTAAGGTTGAAAGCCGTAACTTTGATATTCGAAAACAACTTTTAGAATATGATGATGTTGCTAACGATCAGCGTCGAGCTATCTATTCACAGCGCAATGATCTATTAGACGGTGGTGATGTTAGTGAAACAATTGATAGTATTCGTGAAGATATTATAACCGCAACTATTAATGCTTACATTTCTCCCCAATCTTTGGAAGAAATGTGGGATATTGATGGTCTGCAAAAGCGGTTAAGCAGTGATTTTAGTTTAGAATTACCTATTCAGGAGTGGTTGGATAAAGAACCGGAATTACATGAAGAAACCTTGCGTGAACGTATTCTAGAAAAAACGATTGCAGCTTATAAGGAAAAAGAGGAAATTGTTGGGAGCGAAATGATGCGTAATTTTGAGAAGGGCATCATGCTACAAACTCTTGATACATTATGGAAAGAGCATTTGGCTGCAATGGATTATTTGCGCCAGGGTATTCATTTACGAGGTTATGCCCAAAGAGATCCAAAACAGGAATATAAGCGTGAATCTTTTGGTATGTTTGCAAATATGTTAGAAACTCTAAAATATGAAGTAATTAGTACATTAAGCAAAGTAGAAGTTCGATTACCAGAAGAAGTTGCTTTACTTGATCAGCAAAGACGTGACGAGGCTGAACGTCTTATGAAAAAGCAGCGCCTTAGCCATGAAATTGAAAATGAATCATTGATGTCAAAAACGGAAGCCCAAATGGCGGCTCAAGGCCAAAAAATTGGTCGCAATGAACCTTGTCCATGTGGCTCAGGTAAAAAATATAAGCATTGTCATGGTAGCTTAGGTTAGATTTCAGTTGTTTAAACAATTAAAAATAAGAGCGGAGAATCTATCCGCTCTTTTACTGTACAACTTAAAAAGTAATTAAATTATTTTATGGAAAAAAAACAATTACAGATCGCTGTTGGTATTATTAGAAATGCACAACAAGAAATATTTATTACCCAACGGGCAGCTAATTCACATATGGGTGGTTTTTGGGAATTTCCTGGTGGTAAATTAGAAGTTGGTGAAACACCGGTAGAAGCTTTGTTGCGTGAGCTTAAAGAAGAAATTGGGATAGATGTTATTAACAGTCAATTGTTGCAGGTTGTTGAACATGAATTTCCAGATCGTAAAATAACGTTGCATTTTTTTCTTGTGGATCAATGGGATTGCCAGCCTTATGGAAAAGAAGGCCAATCTTCACGTTGGCTTTTACAAAAATTACTGGTAGCTGAAGAATTTCCACCTGCTAACCAAGTAATTGTTGATATGTTAATCAATAATGTGATTTGAGATGCTTATCTCACAGATAAGTTAAAATAAATAAGTTCATCAAATCATTGTACGTAAGAGTGATGTAATGATGTAGATAAGCGCATAGTGTTTTTAATTTTTAAATTTATTTTTTAATGTGAGGATCATCGGAGATTTCACTCCAATCATCTATTTCAGAAATATTTCGTTGACTTGAGATCCTTTTTTCTTCACCAGCCCATTCACCAAGATCGATTAATCGACAACGTTTACTGCAAAAAGGACGATAAGGACTACTCTCTTGCCAAATAACAATTTTATGACAAGTTGGACATTTTACCGTGAGCTTATCTGGCATAATGGCTCCTAACAACAGGCTAATTTAAATGGTAATTCATCGGGTACAATACCATTTTCACTGTCTTCATGTAAGAAGCGGATTGCAAAACGTGTTTTATGTCCAGAAATCTGAGGATATAACGATAAATTTATCGGTAATTTTATTCGGATCAGATCAGCATTTTCTACACTACCTTGATAGAAGCCATTATAACTTTTTTGATTGGTGAATGTATTAGACTTACGGATCAAATTTAATAGCATATTTAAAGCAGAACGTAATGGAAGGATGCCATCAATCCAAAAGTTAATTCTAGTCTCAATTTCTTTTTTATGAGTATTTAACCATAAATGTAAGGCCGGTAAATCAAAGCTACAACAACCTCCGGGTATACTTAAACGCTGGCGAGCAATACTAATAACTTTATCTTGCCGTAAGTGCTGACCAATACGTGGCGCTTCTCTTAATAATGTGAGATTTTCTTGCAATTCTCTTAGAAGATTTTTAATCAATGTTTTATCTGCATTAGGATCACTGCACCATTGATTAAGTTTATTTTTTTGTTTATCTAATTCTTTAATAATGTCTGCACGTATATCGCTACGATCTAATACTTCGATTAATTCGGAAACGGCACGAAAAAAAGCTAATCCCGTAGCTAATGAGTTGATGTTTTTCAAGTCAATAAGCTGCTGAAGTAAACACTCCATGCGCAGCCAAGAGCGCATTTTCTCATTTAATGGATGTTCATAAATAATGGTAGAAATAGTATTACTCATTATGTGTTTCCTGAGAAGCATTCATAGCTAATTGCAAGTATTTTTGATGTAATTTCGCTATAGTTTCATCAAGTGTTAAGTTGTTATCGTGATTATTAATTATATCATCGGCTTTTTGTAAGCGCCTTGTTCGGCTAACTTGGTTAGATAAAATATTTTTTGCTTCTTGCTGACTAATTCTGTCACGCTTTATTATACGAGCTATCTGTTCTTCTGGTGTTACGTCTATGACTAACACTCGGTTAGCAAGGTGTGCTAAATTATTTTCAATTAATAACGGAACAACCCAAACTACATAAGGGGAGTCAAGTAAAGTTAACTGACGTTGTGTTTCTTGCTGTATTAACGGATGAAGCAAATCATTTAACCAGTTTTTTTCTATCGAATCGCTAAATATTTTTTTTCTTAACTTAGCGCGATTTAAAGAGCCATCGTTATTGAGAAAAGTTGGACCAAAATGTTGTTTTATCATGTTTAAGGCATAAGTATTAGGCATAACAATTTGCCTTGAAATGACGTCTGCATCAATAATAGGCACTCCTAAGGATGCAAATTTATCTGAAACGGTGCTTTTTCCGCTTCCGATCCCGCCCGTCAGAGCAACAATATAGCTCATGCATCCTCTCTTTCAATAAATTTAAAGGGCAAATTCCAAGTAAAGGCCGTTAATTTTTTTAGCTTTATCATAACGGGTTTGAACATAATAATATTTTTATTTTATTGTTACATTGTTTACTTAAGAAATAATATTACCTAAATTAAAAATCGGCAAATACATAGTGAATAATAATCCAGTAATTACAACTGCGAGTATTAGTATTAGCATTGGTTCAATTAATTTTATCTTATTATTAACATAGTTAAGCAGATTATCTTGATACCAGTTAGCTAGTTTTTCTAAAAATAATGTTAAATTGCCTGATAATTCTCCGGCAGTAATAAATTGCAAGCATAGATATGGAAATAGTTTTTCTCTTTTTATACTTTCGCTAAAAGAAATACCTCGCTGAATTTTTTGATATACAGAATGAATAGCATCATGATAAACGGGATGTTTTAGTGTTTTTAATACATACTCGAATCCTTCTAATAATGTTAATCCTGATTTTTGTGTAATATGGAGAGTTTGAAAAAAATAGTAAAGTTGTTGCCAAGCAATAACTTTGTTGAGTAATGGCAAATGTAGGATAAACTTTTGTTCTCGTTTAATTAAATTTGGCGAATGTTGCCTATATATAAAATAACCTAAAAATAAAAACTATGATAACAACGATATACAAAAAATTGTCAGCAATTTTATCAGAAATGGTAATAAGCAATCTAGTTGTTATGGGGAGCTCCGCATCAAATGTTTGATATATTGCTTTAAATTCAGGTAAAACGAAAAAAAACATTAATGAAACCACTACTGAAGCAATAATTAAAATGATACAAGGATACTGTAGTGCTTTAGTTATTTTTTGTTTCAATATTTGTTGTTGTTGAAATTGTTGGTAAATAAGTTGGCAATTTTTTTCGAGATTATTGGTATGCTCACCTATTTCTACTAGGCGATAAATTATTTCTGGAAAAAGTTTAGGATAACGTTTTAAAGTCGAAGAGAATGTTTCTCCTTGTTTAATACGTTTAATGATTTCTGCTAATATACATTTCCAGACGGGCATATTACATTCTTTTTGAATAATATTTAGACTTTGAATTAAAGAAATATTGGATTTAAGTAATACACTAAGTTGATACATAAAATGCAAGCGATAGCTAAGAATTTTTGTGGTATATAGTGCTATTTCTCTGATTTTAATTGAAATAGGTATTAAATTATTTCTAAGAATATATTCAAAAACCTCCTGTTTAGAATGAGATATTTTATAATTTTCTATTAATATTCCCTGTGTGTTAATTGCTCGATATATATAGATAAAATTCACTGAATTATCTCCTGTCCTGTTACTTCATACACTTCTTTTAGTGTTGTTATGCCGGCTTTAACTAGAAGTAACCCAGACGCAAATAAACTAACGAAAGGTATTTTTTCTGTTTTTACTGGTAGCTGATAAAATTGTGTAGCTAGAGTTTCTTCTTTAAGCTCTAAAAATTCATAAATTGCGGTTCGACCTAAATAGCCACCGAAACAATGGTCGCACCCAATAGCCTGCCAGGTAGTAATTTCAGTTTGAATATTATCATATTGAATAGTAATAGGATTTTTTTCATGACGTTTACAACTAGGGCATAATTTTCTAACAA
Organism: Arsenophonus endosymbiont of Apis mellifera; assembly: GCF_903968575.1. Lineage (NCBI taxonomy): Bacteria > Pseudomonadati > Pseudomonadota > Gammaproteobacteria > Enterobacterales > Morganellaceae > Arsenophonus > Arsenophonus endosymbiont of Apis mellifera. Next base: position 64,684 of record NZ_CAJCFU010000029.1, read on the forward strand.
GTCTCTGAGCAATAATCAACTTTACGCAAGAATTTATCAAATGTGGTGATATGCTTAAATTTTCTAGTCGTTCTAATGTGCTTTTGGTTGAATTTGTATGGAGTGTTGATAATACTAAATGCCCAGTTTGAGCGGCTTTTATAGCAATTTCGGCTGTTTTTTGATCTCGTATTTCACCTACCATAATAATATCAGGATCTTGGCGAAGTAATGCTCTTAAGATAGTTGAAAAATTTAAACCTATTTTTTCGTTTACAGGAATTTGATTAACCCCTTTTATCGGGATTTCAACGGGATCTTCAATCGTTGAAATATTTAATTCACTGTGATTAAGGTATTCAAGACAGCTATAAAGTGTTACGGTTTTGCCACTTCCTGTTGGACCGGTAACAAGAATCATTCCTTGTGGCAGAGAAAGTTTTTGTTTTAAAATAGAAAGGAAATTATTTTTTATACCTAATTGTTCTAACGAATAATGGTTTTTAGTATTTAATATCCTTAAAACTATTTTTTCACCATAAAGTGTTGGTAAGGTTGAAATACGGATAGCATAGTGGATATCATGGCTTATCCATTCAAGTTGCCCATCTTGAGGTAGGCGCATTTCTGCAATATTCAATTTTGCTAATATTTTTAATCGAGCAAATATTTCTGCACAATTTTCGACTGGTGGAGAAGGAACATAAAATAATTTACCATCAACTCTAATACGGATTTTAATACCGGTCTTAAATGGCTCTATATGAATATCTGATGCTCGTTTTTCAATGGCAGATGCAATAAGATAATCGACAAAATTTACTGCTGGTGAATTAGGTTTGTCTTCATTATTGATTGCAGGATCATAACGTATAGGTTCTTCTTGTATTTCAACTTCATGATTACAACGATTAAAATAATGCTCAATTTTTTCTTTTGGCCAAATATCATAACAAACAGGAACACTAGAAATAAAACGTAATGCTGTTAATAGTTCGTCATTAGGTTTTTTATAACTGGCAATGGAAAGTTTTTTTGAATTGAATTCGATCATTACAATATCGTGACGATAACAAAGTTTTTTTAATTCATTTTCGATAATATTAAAATCTTTGGGAATAGCTGTTATGTAAGTCATAATAGAGCCCATTATTTAGAATCTGAAAGTGTTTGCACAATGTTTTTTTAATCCGGAATCTGTACTTTCACAAGAAACTTTCCAGCTCACTTGATTTTCTGTTGTAGATAATGTCGGATCTAACGTTATTGTTAAATCTTTCAGTGATTTTGTACCCACAACTTTAATTGTTCCATCTTTCACTTCAATATCACTAACATATTTTCCGGTCTTATTTGTTGGAATTGAAGATACGCCATTGTGGCAACCTGTAAAATGTCCATTTTCAAATCCACACAGTTCGGTATGCATTTTATAAGGCACAATAAATTGCAACATGTCAGTTAGAGAGGCTTTTTGCATATAACTTTTGTAGCTTGGAATACTAATTGCACTAAGAACTGCAATAATTGCAATTGCAACCATTATTTCCATTAGAGAAAATCCTTGTTGTTTCATCATATTTTCCATTATCGATTGAAGGTAATGTGATGATGCGCAATGGTAGGAAAAAATAACAATGAGAAAATGAAATATTAGAATATTGTTCTAAATATTATTTTTTTATGTTGAAAATAAAAAAAATAAATTCGAGCAAATTCACAAATAATTAGTTTGGTTATTTTTTAATGGAATAAATTTTTTAATATTAGTCATCATTTGTAAGTTTGCTTATGACAGGAGTAAATAACAATTCATGCTAGCTAATTTTGAATATATATGTTTGTCATATATTTTGTAAAATATATTATTTGTTTTCTTTTAAGATAAAGAATTTTTATTAGCAAGGTATTTATATTAATTGTACAGTAAAAATCTCTATTTAGATTTTCTATGTTGTAGTAACTTATTAGATTGAAGTAAATTAATCAAAAATTTACTAGAAATATTTATACGATAGTGTGGAGTACAAGTTAGTAATATTTTATTACTGTAAATATTGAGGAGTTGTAATGGTACTTATCAATCATGATATGGAGCGACGTAAGGAACAATTATTAGAACGTTTACATCAAGATATTCCTGCCAATGTTACTTTCGCATTACAGGAGGATTTAGGCGGGAGTATAAATATAGAGAGTGATATTAGTGGACAGCTGCTTGCAAAAAATCAGTTGGCTATTGCTAAAATAATTACTCGGGAAGATGGTATTTTTTGTGGAATGCGTTGGGTAGAGGAAATATTTAAACAACTTGATCAATCTGTTCAGCTTAGATGGCAGGTCAGTGATGGCGATAAAATTAAATCTGGTCAGATGCTTTGTACTATCGAAGGCGATGCCCATATACTGTTAATCGCTGAAAGGGTTGCGCTTAATTTCCTTCAAACTTTATCAGGTGTTGCTAGCAAAACAGCTAGTTATGTTGAGATATTACAAGGCACAGATGTAAAGTTGTTAGATACGCGTAAGACCATTCCTGGTTTAAGGGCTGCGCTCAAATATGCAGTACTTTGTGGCGGTGGTTTTAATCATAGGTTAGGCTTATTTGATGCTTATTTAATTAAAGAAAATCATATTATTGCGGCAGGTAATATTACTTCGGCAATTAAAAAAGCGCGTTTAGCGCATACAAGTGTTCCTATTGAAGTTGAAGTTGAAAATATAAATTAATTGATTGAAGCTGTAGAAGCAAAAGCCGATATCGTTATGTTGGATAACTTTACTATTCCTATGATGAAAGAAGCGGTAATGATTGCTAAGGGAAGGGTGGCTCTCGAAGTATCTGGTAATATCACGCTAAAAACATTAAAAGAGTATGCTAAGACAGGTGTAGATTATATCTCTGTTGGCGCATTAACAAAAAATATAACAGCTATAGATCTTTCTATGAGACTTAATCAGCCATTGGATGATATTGCTAAAATATCTTAGCTATTTATTCAGGCAAAATAATGATATAGCAATGAGTTTTGCTTAAGTCAATATTATGTGGTTAAGTATTTCAATACGTTAACTTGTAAAAATACCAAGATAATATACTGACATTAGTTAAACTTTTTTAATTACTTTATCTATTTTCGAATTAAGTATTCTTTAACATCAATTCGATCAATCATTTTCACTGAAAAACATTAATATCAATTATAAAAATTTGTTGAGTTTTTAGTTGCTATATTAAATTTTTATTCACTTAAATTGATTTATTATTTAATTAAGTGCAAATATTAACGTTTCAGCTGATTAATTATATATATAGGAAATTTAATATTACTGCTTAAAAACAGACTGAAAATATAATTTTTTTGATTTTTTAAAAATCCTTATCAAAAAGTACAAGTTTTTTAAGGTTAAATTTAAGCTTTTATGGACAGCTGGTGAATACTTTGTTACTTTATGTACATCTAGGATAAATTGGTATTACCAATTGACTTTGGTAGTGTTAAATAAATATTTACGCAAAATATAAGTGGCTTATTGTAAATATGGTTTATAGCAAAATTCGCCAACCTAAATTATCTGATGTCATTGAACAGCGACTTGAGCATTTAATTCTTGAAGGAATATTGCGCCCCGGAGAAAAATTGCTACCTGAACGCGAGTTGGCAAAGCAATTTGATGTCTCTCGTCCTTCTTTGCGTGAGGCGATTTAAAAGCTAGAAGCAAAAGGTTTTCTTCTTCGCCGACAAGGTGGCGGTACATTCGTCCAAACAAATCTATGGCAAAGCTTTAGTGATCCGCTTACCCAGTTATTATCTGGGCATATGGAATCACAATTTGATCTTTTGGAAACGCGTCACGCACTTGAAGGTATTGCGGCTTATTATGCTGCTTTAAGAGGAACAGATGAGGATCTGGCCCGAATTAAGATAAGTCATCTACAAATTCAAGATATCCAAGAGCGTGGGGATGTTAATGCTGAAGTCGAGGCTGTTTTGCAATATCAGTTGGTTGTTACTGAAGCGGCGCATAATGTGGTATTACTCCATATACTTCGTTGTATGCTTCCAATGTTAGAGCAGAATATTAGACAAAATTTTGAGTGTTTATATACACGTAAAGAAATGCATGCAGCAGTAAGTAAACATAGAACTCAAATTTTTGAAGCAATTATCGCACGTGAACCTGAAAAAGCACAGGAAGCTTCACATCGTCATTTAGCCTTTATTGAGGAGATTTTGCTGGACATCAGTCGTGAGCATACACGTCGTGAGCGTTCTTTACGTCGAGTACATCAATCCCAAAATTTAATTGAGTAGTGCAGATTTTTGTTGCTGCGTCTGCATTACTGCTCTGATTTTTTAGAGACAAAGTTGCGGCAATAGGAACTATCTTTTGTTCTTCTTTCTGGTTTAGTAAATATGTTCAAAAGATGGCTCAGTAACTATATTAGAAACAGATAATAGATAAGGAATAGACCATGTCAGATATGTCGAAGAATGACGTGGATCCGATCGAAACTCGCGACTGGTTACAGGCGATCGAATCGGTCATCCGTGAAGAAGGTGTTGATCGTGCTCAGTATCTTATTGATCAAGTATTACAACAAGCACGTAAGGGCGGCGTTAATATCGCAGCGGGTTCTGGAAACTGTGATTATATCAACACTATTTCCGTAGAGGATGAGCCTGATTATCCAGGCAACATGGATTTAGAGCGTCGTATTCGCTCTGCGATTCGTTGGAATGCTGTAATGGCGGTTTTACGAGCTTCTAAAAAAGATCTGGAGTTAGGTGGTCATATGGCTTCCTTCCAGTCTTCTGCAACTTTATATGAAGTCTGTTTTAATCACTTCTTCAAGGCAAAAAACAATAAAAATGGTGGAGATTTAGTTTATTGCCAAGGACATATTTCGCCTGGTATCTATGCACGTGCATTTTTGGAAGGCCGTCTCACTGAAGAGCAAATGGACAATTTCCGGCAAGAAATTGGTGGCAAAGGTCTTTCCTCTTACCCTCATCCTAAATTGATGCCAGAGTTTTGGCAATTTCCGACAGTGTCGATGGGATTAGGCCCAATTGGTGCTATTTATCAAGCAAAATTCTTAAAATACTTACAACACCGAGGTTTAAAGGATACTGCAGATCAGACAGTTTATGCTTTCCTTGGTGACGGTGAAATGGATGAGCCTGAATCGAAAGGCGCTATCACAATTGCGACTCGTGAAAAGTTAGATAACCTTGTTTTTGTAATCAACTGTAACTTACAACGCCTTGATGGGCCAGTTACTGGTAATGGTAAGATTGTTAATGAATTAGAAGGTATCTTTAGCGGTGCAGGATGGCAGGTCATTAAAGTCCTGTGGGGTGGCCGCTGGGATGAATTATTGCGCAAAGATACTTCAGGTAAACTTATTCAGTTGATGAATGAAACTTTAGATGGTGACTATCAAACATTTAAATCTAAAGATGGCGCTTATGTTCGTGAACACTTCTTCAATCGTTATCCTGAGACAAGTGCACTCGTCAAGGATATGACCGATGATGAAATATGGTCGTTAAATCGTGGTGGTCATGATCCGAAAAAAGTCTATGCCGCTTTTAAGCAAGCGCAAGACACTAAAGGTAAGCCAACTGTCATTTTAGCTCAAACGGTTAAAGGCTATGGCATGGGCGATACTGCCGAAGGTAAAAATATTGCCCACCAGGTGAAAAAAATGAACCTGGAAGGAGTTCGTTATTTCCGTGATCGCTTTAATGTGCCGGTAGCGGATGATCAAATAGAAAAATTGCCTTTTATTACTTTTAAAGAAGATTCAGATGAATATAAATATCTGCATGAGCGTCGTCAGGCATTAGGCGGATATTTACCAGCCCGAAATCCGACCTTTGATGAAAAATTAGATATTCCTAGTCTAGAAGATTTTAACCAATTATTGGCCGAACAAAATAAAGAAATCTCTACTACGATCGCATTTGTACGTGCTTTGAACGTAATGTTAAAAAATAACTCAATTAAAGATCGTCTAGTGCCAATTATAGCTGATGAAGCACGTACTTTTGGTATGGAAGGTTTATTCCGTCAGATTGGGATCTATAGTCCAAATGGACAACAGTACACTCCTCAGGATCGCGAACAAGTTGCTTATTACAAAGAAGATGAAAAAGGTCAAATTCTTCAAGAAGGTATTAATGAATTGGGTGCTGGTGCCTCTTGGTTAGCTGCGGCTACATCATATAGCACAAATAACCTGCCAATGATCCCATTTTATATTTATTATTCCATGTTTGGCTTCCAGCGTATTGGTGATCTGTTATGGGCTGCGGGAGACCAGCAAGCGCGTGGCTTCCTGATTGGCGGAACTTCGGGGCGTACTACATTGAATGGTGAAGGTTTGCAGCATGAAGATGGCCATAGCCATATCCAGTCACTAACCATACCTAACTGTATCTCTTATGATCCAGCTTATGCTTATGAAGTTGCTGTTATTATGCATGATGGTTTAGTTCGTATGTATGGTGAGAAACAAGAAAATGTTTACTACTATATTACTACCTTGAACGAAAATTATCATATGCCAGCGATGCCTGCTGGTGTTGAGGAAGGTATTCGTAAAGGTATTTATAAATTTGAATCACTAAATGGCAAAAAAGGCAAAGTCCAATTATTGGGATCGGGTTCGATGATGCGTCACGTTCGCGAAGCGGCAAAAATTTTGTCTAGTGAGTACGGTATTGGTTCTGATGTTTATAGTGTAACGTCATTTACCGAATTAGCTCGTGAAGGACAAGATTGTGAACGCTGGAATATGTTACACCCATCTGATAAACCTCGTGAACCTTATGTTGCTCAAATTATGAATGATGCGCCTGCAGTTGCATCAACAGATTATATGAAATTATTTGCAGAACAAATTCGTTCCTACATTCCGGCAAGTGATTATCGTGTTTTGGGTACTGATGGTTTTGGTCGTTCAGATAGCCGTGAAAACCTCCGTCATCATTTTGAGGTTGATACTTCCTATGTAGTAGTAGCGGCGTTGGGTGAATTAGCAAAACGTGGTGAAATAGATGTAAAATTGGTGGATGAAGCCATCAAAAAATACAACATCAACCCAGAAAAAATTAACCCGCGTCTGGCATAAGAGGTAAAATCAATGTCTATTCAAATTAACGTTCCTGATATTGGTGCAGATGAAGTTGAAGTTACCGAAATTATGGTAAAAGTGGGCGATAAAGTTGATGTTGAGCAGTCATTAATTACCGTAGAAGGTGAAAAGGCGTCAATGGAAGTTCCGTCACCACAGGCTGGGGTTGTTAAAGAAATTAAAGTCGCTGTTGGTGACAAAGTGGCAACTGGCAAATTGATCATGGTTTTTGATACAGCGGAAAAAGCGCCGGAAGCTAGTGCTAAAATAGCCACAGATGCAAGCCCAAACTCGGATAAAGCAGATAGCAAAGATGCAGAACGAGTAAAAAGTGAATTAAAGGAAGTTATTGTACCGGATATTGGTAATGATGAAGTTGAAGTTACTGATGTAATGGTTAACGTTGGTGATAAAATTTCCACTGAGCAATCACTCATTACTGTGGAAGGCGAAAAGGCATCGATGGAAGTGCCTGCACCGTTTGCTGGTGAAGTCAAAGAGATCAAAATTGCAAAAGGTGATAAAGTTAAAACTGGTTCACTTATTATGATTTTTGCAGTTGATGCTACCGCAGCTTCGCCAATTGCTAGTGCGGAAACGAGCAGCGCTGAAATAGCAACCAAATCAGCGGCTCCATCTTCTGAGCCATCTCGAGTCTCATCCGCGGCTAAGGTAAGTGATGTTTCTGCGACCAAGAATGAATTTATTGAAAATGATGCGTATGTGCATGCAACGCCGGTTATTCGCCGTTTAGCGCGTGAATTTGGGGTCAATCTGGCTAAGGTAAACGGAACTGGACGTAAAGGCCGTATTTTGCGTGAAGACGTTCAGGCTTATGTGAAAGAAGCGGTAAAACATTCTGAGGCCGGAGCGACAACGGCGGGTGGTTTGCCTGGCATGCTACCATGGCCAAAAGTTGATTTTAGTAAATTTGGTGAAGTTGAAGAAGTTGAACTCGGTCGCATTCAAAAGATATCTAGTGCTAATTTGAGTCGTAACTGGGTAATGATCCCGCATGTGACCGTTATGGAAGATGCTGATATTACAGAAGTAGAAGCTTTCCGTAAGCAGCAGAATAAAGAGATGGAAAAGTTGCAAACGGGGATAAAAATTACACCATTAGTTTTTGTCATGAAAGCGGTTGCTCGAGCATTAGAAGAAATGCCTCGTTTTAATAGTTCCATTTCTGAGGATGCCCAGCGATTAACATTGAAAAAATATGTTCATATTGGTATCGCCGTTGATACACCAAATGGTTTAGTTGTTCCTGTAATTCGCGATGTCAATAAGAAAGGCATTATCGAGCTTTCAAAAGAATTGATGGAAGTATCGAAGAAAGCACGTGCCGGCAAGTTGACTGCGTCTGATATGCAAGGTGGCAGCTTTACCATTTCTAGTTTAGGTGGTATCGGGACGACGAGTTTTACACCCATTATTAATGCGCCAGAAGTGGCTATTATGGGGCTATCTCGCTCATCAATGAAACCAGTATGGAATGGTAGTGAATTTATTTCACGTCTGATATTACCTATGTCACTCTCTTTTGATCATCGTGTTATTGATGGTGCAGACGGCGCGCGTTTCGTCACTCGTATTGCACAGTTAATGAGTGATATTCGCCGTTTGGTTATGTGATTTATAGACCGGCAGAATGTCGGTCTATTTTATTATTAGTAGTTACAGAATTTTTTCTATTTCATCCTATAGGTTGAGAGTTCTGTCACGTTCGAGTGCTTTCAAGAATGTTAACAATTCTGTAAACTGCCTGTAGTACACACGTCTCGGTGGTTATAAATTTTTTCGTCTGACCCGCCGGACAACAAAAGTAAGAGGTCATGATGAGTACTGAAATTAAAACCCAAGTAGTGGTTCTAGGTGCGGGCCCTGCGGGTTATTCAGCAGCTTTTCGCTGTGCAGATCTGGGTTTAGAAACAGTTTTAGTCGAGCGTTATGCAACATTAGGCGGTGTTTGTCTCAATGTTGGTTGTATTCCTTCTAAAGCATTATTACATGTTGCAAAAGTTATTGAAGAAGCCAAGGCCTTGGCGGCACATGGGATCGTATTTGGTGAACCGAAAACCGATATCGATAAAGTAAGGTTGTGGAAAGAAAAAGTGATTGGTCAATTAACAACGGGTCTAGCAGGAATGGCAAAAGGCCGTAAAGTTAAAGTTGTTAATGGCTTAGGTAAATTTACCGGCGCTAATACCTTGGTCGTTGAAGGTGAAAAAGAAGTAACGACAATAAACTTTGACATTGCCATTATTGCAGCAGGTTCACGTCCGATCCAGCTTCCATTTATTCCACATGATGATCCGCGAGTGTGGGACTCTACTGATGCTCTGCAACTAAAAAAAGTGCCCAAACGTATGTTAGTTATGGGCGGCGGTATCATTGGTTTAGAAATGGCTACTGTTTATCATGCATTAGGATCGGAAATTGATGTTGTGGAAATGTTCGATCAGGTTATCCCTGCTGCAGATAAAGATATTGTTAAGCTTTTTACTAAACAGATAAGTAAGAAGTTTAATTTAATGCTTGAGACTAAAGTGACTGCGGTTGAAGCTAAAAAAGATGGTATTTATGTCACAATGGAAGGCAAGAAGGCGCCGGCGAAACCACAACGTTATGATGCTGTTTTAGTGGCAATTGGTCGTGTACCCAATGGCAAATTAATTGATGCGGGTAAAGCGGGAGTAGAAGTGGATGATCGCGGTTTTATCCCCACAGACAAACAGATGCGTACTAATGTGCCCCATATTTATGCGATTGGTGACATTGTTGGCCAACCAATGTTGGCTCATAAAGGTGTCCATGAAGGTCATGTGGCGGCTGAGGTGATCTCTGGTTTGAAACACTATTTTGATCCAAAAGTTATCCCTTCAATTGCTTATACTGAGCCTGAGGTTGCCTGGGTTGGTTTGACGGAAAAAGAAGCTAAAGAAAAAGGTATTAGTTATGAAGTGGCCTCTTTCCCATGGGCTGCTTCTGGTCGTGCTATCGCATCTGATTGTTCAGAGGGTATGACCAAGCTTATTTTTGATAAAGAAACTCACCGTGTTATTGGTGGAGCGGTTGTCGGTGTTAATGGAGGCGAATTACTCGGTGAAATTGGTCTAGCGATTGAAATGGGTTGTGATGCAGAAGATATTGCTTTGACCATTCATGCTCACCCTACATTATATGAGTCAATTGGTATGGCAGCCGAAGTATTTGAAGGAAGTATTACTGATTTACCTAATCCTAAAGCGAAGAAAAAATAATTTATTTTTATTCTAATAAAATAAATTTGTTATAAGGATCCCTCGACTTGTTACTAGCTCCTTTATTTGTTTTAAATACGGGAGCTATTTTTTAATGGAAAAGTAAGAATAATAATTTGTTTAATTGAAATGTCTGTTATTTAATCATTCACTTGTTATTACAAATTACTAAAAAAATAAACTATTTTTGCTATTAATGGATAAATTTTTTTACATAAAATAGTGATAAATTAGGATAAAACGGCATCAATATATTGATCCTGATGAATGTTGGAGTTATGTAAATAAATTAACAGTATAATTAAATTCTGTTATTCTGGATGTTCCATACTGGGCATAATTGATAAAAGTAAAATTATGTTAAGCCAATTCCTCTGACCAGGTACTTCATTTTTTATTTGGAATGTAGATAGCCAGGTATATAAATTAGAATCAATTGAGGAGAACGTCGTGCTAAAAGAGTACCGTGAGCACGTAGCAGAACGTGCGGCACAAGGAATAATACCTAAGCCCCTGAATGCTACCCAAGTCGCTAAATTAGTTGAATTAATAAAAAACCCGCCTGAAACTGAAAAAATTTTTCTATTAGATCTGTTAAGTAATCGTATTCCTCCTGGTGTTGATGAAGCTGCTTATGTTAAAGCTGACTTCTTAACTGCTATCGCCAAAGGAAAAATATATTCCCCCTTACTGACGCCAACAAAAGCGATAGAATTATTAGGTACTATGCAGGGTGGTTATAATATTCACCCATTAATTGATGCATTGGATGATAAACAATTGGCTCCAATAGCAGCCACAGCCTTATCCCATACTTTATTAATGTTTGATAACTTCTATGATGTAGAAGAAAAAGCAAACATGGGCAATCCATATGCGCGTCAAGTTATAGGCTCATGGGCAAATGCCGAATGGTTTCTTGAGCGACCCGCATTAGCAGAGAAATTGACTGTAACTGTTTTTAAGGTAACGGGGGAAACGAATACTGATGATTTATCACCGGCACCTGATGCCTGGTCACGACCAGATATTCCACTACACGCACAAGCCATGCTCAAAAATGCCCGTGAGGGAATTACACCTGATGAGCTTGGCGTCGTTGGGCCTATCAAACAGATTGAAACATTGAGCAAAAAAGGTTTTCCATTAGCTTATGTTGGTGACGTTGTCGGTACAGGATCTTCGCGAAAATCAGCAGCCAACTCAGTAATATGGTTTATGGGCAAAGATATTCCTTTTGTACCTAATAAACGTAATGGCGGCGTTGTTTTGGGAGGAAAAATTGCACCAATATTTTTTAATACCATGCAAGATGCGGGTGCTCTGCCGATTGAAGTTGATGTGACTTCACTAAATATGGGAGATGTAATTGATATTTATCCCTATAAAGGAGAAATTCGCTGTCATACCACTAATGCGTTATTAGCAACCTTTGCGTTAAAAACCGATGTTTTACTTGATGAAGTTCGAGCTGGCGGGCGGATTGCACTAATTATTGGCCGCGGACTGACAGCAAAAGCGCGAGAGTCTTTGGACTTGTCTATTAGCGAAGTATTTCGTCAGGCTAAATCAGTTATACAAAGTGATCGAGGATTTACCCTGGCACAAAAAATGGTTGGTCGTGCTTGTAATAAGCCTGGAATTCGTCCTGGCGAATACTGTGAACCTAAGATGACGTCGGTTGGCTCGCAGGACACTACTGGGCCAATGACACGAGATGAACTTAAAGATTTAGCTTGTTTAGGTTTTTCAGCCGATTTAGTTATGCAGTCATTTTGTCATACTGCTGCTTATCCAAAACCTATCGATGTGACAACGCATGATACTTTACCCGATTTTGTTATGGATCGTGGTGGGGTTTCTTTGCGTCCCGGCGATGGCATTATTCATTCTTGGTTAAATCGCATGTTACTGCCAGATACCGTGGGAACAGGTGGTGATTCACATACGCGTTTTCCTATCGGTATTTCATTTCCTGCAGGTTCTGGATTAGTTGCTTTTGCTGCGGCGACTGGGGTTATGCCTTTAGATATGCCTGAATCGGTATTAGTCCGCTTTAAAGGTCAAATGCAGCCGGGTATCACATTACGCGATTTAGTTCATGCGATCCCTTACTATGCTATTGGGCAAGGATTATTAACAGTCGAAAAGCAAGGTAAAAAAAATATTTTTTCTGGCAGGATCCTGGAATTTGAAGGTTTACCACAATTAAAAGTTGAACAAGCGTTTGAATTAGCAGATGCCTCGGCGGAACGATCAGCAGCGGGCTGTACTATCAAATTAGATAAACAACCGATTATCGAATATTTACAATCTAATATTGTATTATTGAAATGGATGATTGCTGAGGGATATGGTGATCGCCGTACTCTTGAACGTCGCATTAATTCAATGAATAAATGGTTGGCTGATCCGCAATTATTAACCGCAGATGCCGATGCAGATTATGCGGCTATCATTGAAATAAATTTAAATGAAATAATCGAGCCCATTTTATGTGCGCCGAATGATCCTGATGATGCACGTTTATTATCTTCAGTGGCACATGAAAAAATTGATGAGGTTTTCATTGGCTCTTGTATGACTAATATTGGTCATTTTCGTGCTGCAGGTGAGCTTTTGCAACAATATAAAGGGCAAATTCCCACTTGTTTATGGATTGCTCCGCCGACGAAAATGGATGCGGCTAAGCTAGTCGAAGAGGGTTATTATCATATTTTTGGTAAAAGTGGCGCACGAATTGAAATTCCTGGTTGTTCACTCTGTATGGGAAATCAGGCGCGTGTAATGGATGGTGCAACGGTGGTTTCAACCTCTACCCGTAATTTCCCCAATCGATTAGGAGCTGGAGCTAAAGTTTTTCTTGCATCAGCAGAACTTGCTGCAGTGGCTTCATTATTGGGCTATTTGCCAACAGTGGAAGAGTATTTGCAATTTATTAATGGTGTGGGTAATAACAGCCAAAATATTTATCAATATTTAAATTTTGACTTACTACCTCAATATACAGATAAAGCAGACAAGATAATTTTTCAGTCTGCAGTTTAAAACAATGACTTTTGTTATACCCTTATTTCTTGCTGTCAGTAATTAGAAATAGGGTATAAGGTTTAGATTATTCTGTCTGTTATCTAAAGTTTTATACCTGCTTTAAGCTTTATATCTATTATTTATGTAGTTACTTATTTTCCAAGCAACACTGAATTAGATTTGTTAAAGTGAATTAAAAAAGCGATCGAAATTAGCTTTTATATAAGTAAGTTGCGCATTAAATGCAGTTTTAACCAAATCTTTTTGACAGCTGTTAAGATTTTCTTTTTTCAATATGAAAAAAGAATCTTGCATTAATTGAACCGTTACATCACATGATTTCTGGAATGCTGTTATAGCGTTATTTTTACCACTGTTAACTGCTTCAATGATGAGTTTTTCAAAAACAAGATCCGCTATGTCACGAATATTCTGAATCTCTTCATTATTAATTTTACCATCCTTATAGGCCTCGTTTATATATACTTCATTTATAACTTTATATAATCTATCATTAATTTCTTTTGTATCCATAATTTAGATCCTTTTATAAAATGATATATTCCATATAGTAAATGATAGTCATTCAGCCATTTCACGAAGAAACAGTTTTTGCACACTTAATTAAAGCTTACACATTAAGAAGTATAGCTACAACGAAACATGGTTATAAATTCTCTTAAATATCGCACTGTGGTATAGAATAAGCTAAGCCGAGCCTAGTTATTGGTAACAGGTTATTGCTTACTAATCGTCAATTTTTAAGTGAATCTTTCTATAAATAACTTCGTATTTATATTGTCGAAAAAATAAAGTATTTTTATTGTAATGATAATATTTTGAGCGGTTAAATGACGAGTTAAAGTCGCACTAGAGTAAAAGGATGGAGATGCGATATGGATTATGAATTTTAGCAGAATGTCACAGGCAATGTCATTGCTCGATTTTCAATGGATCATGAAGCAATTGGTTATTGGTTAAATGAGGAAATTAACGGTGATTTATATCAGTTAGAACAGATCCAGACGGGTTATCATTCTATAAAAGGTAGTGGTCGGCAATGGAAAAAAATTGGGCGTGAATATACATTGTTTATGGATGATAAGGAAATTATGATCCGAGCTAACCAGTTACATTTTCAAACGGAAGATTTAGAAGATGGAATGTGTTATTACGATAATGAAAGTATTGCTTTTTGTGGTTTAGATGATTTTATTAACATGCTGGAAAACTATCGTAACTTTATCTTATCAAATAGCATCGAATAAGCGATGGCAAAACTGTTATTTATTGTGTTAATTTCATGTCTAAGATAATGCAGTTTTTGATATATGATTAGTGATTGTTTATTTTCTAGAGGGGATTGAGATGAATGAAAATGGTGTGGTTGAAACGATCGATCAGGCAAAGAGTTGGTTTGTTAATCACCAGGATCTATTAATTCAGTATGCGGTAAATATTGTTTTTGCATTAGTTATCTTATTTGCTGGTTTGATTGTTGCTAGATGGATCAGTCATATTACTAATCGATTAATGTCCTTACGCGGTATAGACAAGACGGTCAGAGATTTTTTATCAGCAATTGTTCGTTATGGCATTATAGCATTTACCTTAATCGCAGTATTAAGTAAGTTAGGCGTGCAAACCGCCTCTGTCATTGCTGTTTTAGGTGCTGCCGGTTTAGCGATTGGTTTAGCTTTACAGGGCTCATTATCTAATTTCGCAGCTGGAGTACTATTGGTTATTTTTAGGCCATTACGCGCAGGGGAATATGTCATTTTAGGCTCGGTGGAAGGAACCGTGGAGCATGTACAGATTTTCTCAACTTCATTACGTACTGCCGATGATCGCATTGTTGTCATACCCAATAGCAAAGTAATTAATGACAATATCATTAACACCTCTCGTGAGCCAAATCGGCGTACGCAAATAATGGTAGGTGTCGCTTATAATGCGGATATTGACATTGTTAAAAAAGTGTTAGGCGATGTTATTGCGGCAGATGAACGTATTCAGCATGATAAAGGGGTTACTATTCGTTTACATGAAATGGCACCTTCTTCGCTTAATTTTGTCGTACGTGTTTGGACGACTAACGCTGATGCATGGAATGTTTATTGGGACTTAATGGAGAATTTTAAAAAACAGTTAGATGCACATAATATAGGTATACCTTTTCCACAAATGGATGTTCATTTATATCAAAGCAAAAACGGCTAACCAATCCTATTGGTGCGGATTCGTTTCACACCAATATTTTTATTAGTTAGGAATCTATCGTTCTATTTATTGACCGGCATTAGTTCGCGTTGATTTAAATTATTCATTATGATTAATCTAACCATTATGCTTTTTAATATTCTATTATGTTAAGAATAAACGATTATTGGCTAGCAAATAGTCTATCTAGAGTTGATTAATTATGTGCAGGAGGTCTCGTGAAGCTTAGTTCGATTATATTTTTAGCGATGATGTCAGTGAGTTCATTACCATTACTTGCTCAAGCTAATTCCTTACCTAATGGGCCACACATTGTGACCTCAGGCAATGCAACGATAAAAGCCACACCAGATATGGTAACCTTATTAATTAATGTTGCTGTAACTGAAAAAAATGCTGCATCAGCTAAAGCGGCAGTTGATAAACGTGTCAAAGAATATTTTGATTTTCTCAACAATAAAGGGATAGCGAGTAGCGATATCAATGCGGCAAATATCACCACTCAACCGAAATATGAATATGATAAAGCAGCAGAAAAATCTAAAATAATTGGTTATACTGCAGAACGTTCAGTAGAAGTTAAAGTATATAAACTGGATCAGCTAAATCCGTTATTGGATGGTGCTTTAGCGGCCGGTTTAAATGAAATCAATGCGGTGCAATTTGGCGTTAAGGATCCTAAACATTATCGCGATGAAGCACGTAATAGAGCAATTGATAATGCTAAAGCGCAAGCAGAAGCGTTAGCAACTGGATTTAATGTTAAATTAGGTAAAGTTTATAGTATTAATTACCGGGCACCTGATGCAACCCCTTACCCAATGCCAAGAATGAAGGCGATGACGCAAATGGTGGCTGCCGCTGCCAGTGATAGCAATCAAACTTATGAACAGCAGAGTATTGATTTTACCGATCAAATTGACGTTGTTTTTGAATTGAAACGTTAATTGTTGTTTTCTACAATTATTGTTGTCTTGTTTTAATATCTGGCGTCCGGTTTTTACTCGGGCGTCAGGCTTTCGATAAAAATATGAATGATAAAGATAGTCGTATTTTATTTAGCCAAACTATATTAAGTTCATTATCTCTGATTGCTAAACTGAGCTTATTGTCATAAGGATGAAATTTTTTAAGGCAAGCAGACAGGATATATCAGCTAACAAAAAAATGGATTGTAAAAATTGAGAAGTAGCAATTAGTACTTATATCCTTGAGGTTAAAACTTTAGCTAAAGACTTTAGCTTCATTATTAATATTAAGTATACCTTTTTCTGATTGTTATAGAACAATATGATAACCAGAAGACAAATTCGTTATTAAGCTTTGATGAAATATTAATAATATTATTAAAAAATTATAAGTAAATATTTCAAATATAGCTAGTGTCTAAGATTAATATAATTATATTTTTTATATCATCAATTATCATCAATTATCATCAATTATCATCAATATACTTATAATTAGATAATACATATTTATATCTATTATATATTTACTCTTTTTTATCATTCTTTTTATTAGCCAAAAAAAATTATACTTTTATTATGGTTTGAAATGGGATTTTATTCTGCTATTAATTAATAGAATGAATATATGCTGATATTAAAATAGTTAGATAATATTTATAATGATTATTATTTATATTTTTAAGCAACATAGGTGAATAAACCTTTAATATTTTTTGTAATTTAAGATAAGTTAATTGTTATAAATAATAAAACTTTTTTACTAAAAATATTTAAAATGTTATTTATATATTATTAATATTATGTGTTAATTTAAATCAAAAATGATTATTAACAACAGGTAATTTATTATGCCGGTGAATCAAATAAAACGTGGGGATATTGATTTCAACCAAAAAGAAATAATTCTTAAGTTTGCAAAAAAATGGTTAGATTATAATAGTAATAAATTCTTCCTACGCACTAGTAATGAAAGGAAAAAAATAATATACGATGGTATATGTTTGGGATTAACACGTTATTATATGACACATATTGCTCAAAATGGGCAACAAAACTCAGCGATGTTTTTTATTAAATTTTATCGTTTAATTAAAATGGCCAATAGAGAAATTCCTATTAATGCCGGGATTATTGAACGTTATCAAATAGAAGCGGAAAGGCGATATGCAAACGTTATTTTAGATAAAGTGTTTTTTGATATCCTTAATGAACATACTTATGCTAATAACATAAATTTATTGAGGGGTTATGTTATTCCAGAAGTAAAAAACTATATACGTACTAAAGAGGATCCTGCTGCTGTCAATGCGCATAAAATAATTAAGCGGATTTATAAAGATGAAACAATTAAAAAGCCTGAATTAGTTAAAGAGAGATGGTTTATAGATATTTTCTTAATAGCAAAAAAAAATTTTACGGAATCCGATAAAAAATCTATTGCCGAAATACAATTAGCAATTGAAGAAGCTAAAATTAAAATTTATAAGATTTATGTAGATGATGAAATTAATTATCTGAAAAATCGTGGAATTGTTTATGTAAAGCCAAAAAACTCCACTATTTATCACAGACATTCTATAGATATTGATAGATTATTTTCACGTATTGAAAACGATCATCAAGATGTGTTTTATGAAATATATACGAATAATCATGCTATGGTGTTAACGGTTACCGTAAATCCGAGTAATAATGAGAAAAATATAACGTTCTTTGATTGTAATAAAGGATTATATCTATTTAATGATCTTGCTGAGGCAAAAAATTTTATTATTGAATTTAGTAAATATACTAGCGAAAAGTATCAATGGAATATAGCAAAAATAGATAACCCAAGAATATGTGTAATTCCTTTTGTTAAAGTTAGCGCGTTTAGTGACAAATTAATTGATTTGACACCACCAAAAGATAATATTAGCTTAATGGTTCTCAATAATATAATCAGTCAGAGAAATATTATTCCAACTAATGATGGTGCAGAAATAAAATTTTTACTGTTGAATCAATATAATAATACAGTCACATTTTCAATAGAAAAAAAATCAAATATTGAATATGAAAATAAAAAAATTATTATGAGCACTGACCAAATTGATATAAGAACAATAATTTACTTGGTCAATAAGGAACAAGATAATTTATTTGCATTGTCCCATCGAAATTTATTTACTCGTTTTGATAAAGATAATATTCAGGTTTACCGGTTACCGGATGATTTTGATCTTTCGGCTAATATAAATGATATTTATGACACATTGCCAACGCCTGCTTATAAAGTAGTGCCAGATAGCACTACTCAAAGCTATGAAATACTTAGTCGGGCGCCAAGAATGAATGGCGATAATAATCGGAATATTGATTTTGATAAGTGGGGGCTGCCGATAATACAGTCGGAGTTGATAACTAATAATAGTGAACAGAACAACTTATATTTGGAATATGAACGAACGATTATTATTCAAATTCAATCTGATAATATTCTTGACCAGGTAGTTGCGGGTTTAATTGCTAAACATCCGGAAAAAACCATTTTATGGCAATTTGATATTGCGGCAAAGAAAAGACGACTTGCTTATGGTCACCACGAAAATTTACTGCCAGCAGGTAAGACACGTTGGATAGTTGTTGGTCACGGAAATTATCGAGGCAATGGACAAGTTTCTCAATTTGCTCAACTCTCACCAAAGGCCGTTGTTGATGGATTGCAATGGTTAAAGAATGATTTAGCACTAAAACAAACGCCGGCTAAAATTGTGCTAATGGGTTGTGAATTAGCTGCAGGAACAGCAAAAGAAGACTTTGCTTTTAATATGACCCAATTACTCAATAAAAATGCGCTTGATGCTAATATCATTGCTTATACTAATGATTTATTTATTGATAACCATGGTAAACGGATTGGTTATATCAATAGTGAAAGTAATAAATTTCTGCCTGCCCGAATTTATAAAAAAACCTATCAATATCACCACGCAACAGACAGTATCACAATTAACGGTAAGCCCGCCATTTTATCTTTATTGCATGATTTGCAGGCGGACAAAGTCTCCTTTGAACGATTTATTACTGATAATCAGCCATTATTGACCCCATTATTTTCTGATCTAACTGGAGAATTAAATATTGATCTAATCAAAAAAATTGCCTATGACCAACGAGCTTATGATTTATTTAAAAATGCAATTAATGAGTCAGACTACAATGATTATGAGAATTTTTATAATAAAATAACGAGTGAAATGATTAATAACGGCATTGATGAAGCGCCAATATGGAAGACAGTAAATAAAAATTATATTAATGAAAATAAATTAAATTTTTCTCATCAGCATAATGATAAATTGAATATCATTATTCGTCTAACTAGTGATAAACAGAATCTGACTAAAGCGCAATTATATGCCATATTTAGACCGGAAAATACCATTATTATTCAGTATGATGTTAAAAATAAACAGTCATTTATTGAATATGGCGATTTGTCACGTTTAACATTGATCGGCAATCACAGTTGGACGATTTTAGATGGCAATGAGTTGCCGTTATTGGATCCTGATACTTTATCACAATCATTACTGGCTTTACGGCAAAAATACCCGCTTAAAGTGCCAAGCGAGATCAAACTAGTTAATGATAATGGCAAAAGAGAAAATACTGCTATTTATGATCCTCAGTATGTAGCTGTTCGTTTATGCCAAAAATTGGCGGAAAAAGGGTTAAATTCTTCGGTTTCAATTTACCCACTAAAATCAGAATTTATGTCGTCAGATTCTGAACTTGGTATTTTCCTGGATGATTATCATGATCAGCAAAAAAACACTTTTCAGCTTGATAGCACAACGCAAAAATTGATGATTAATGGGGAACCACCAATTAAGGCAATGTTACTCGATATTGTAACAGGGAAAATAACGCTAGCAGAAATTACTGCTGAAAATCCTGCAATATTACTGTCTAGTTTTGCTGATCGGCAGGGTAAACTTAATATTAAGAAACTTAAGCAAACAATTTATGATCCGTTGTTAAGTATCAAGGTTAACCAGTATTTTGCTCATGGTGATTATCATGCTAATGATGCTCGGTTACGCTGGAAGGCCCTTTTTATTGCGGAAAAAAGTTTATCCTTAAATCAGCAATCGGCAGAATTATCTTTTCTGGTTGGTGAATTACAGGCAAATCCCTATGCTGTTCGCTATTTAAGCGATCATAGTCGCTATCTATTAGGACAATATTTTTCATCCAGTAATAATGAACTGGATACAATTTATTTAATGCAGGCACTAGCAAATCCAGAATATATTGAATTTATCCAAACTCAATTACAGGAGTTTTTTGGTTTAAAAATTGGCAGTGAGTTTGATGGACTTTCATTAAAACAAGCTTTGATGAAGAGTTCTACTTGGCGCCAACGGGTTTTGGATAATATAGTCAGTTTAACTAAATCAGCACAATGTTCGCAGAGTGAGGCAACCCTATCTGCGGTTAGTCATGGATATTATTTGGATAAGATAAATGCTAATAGCCTGGGTATTGAACAAGCCTTGGGTGCTCTTTATGTCATAGCATGTCAGCAAGGGAAGCAAGCACAATTTATTAAAATATTAGCATACCAACAGGCTTTGCTTGAGCTTAGTAGCAAAAGTGAGCTTAGTATTCAAGATCAGCAATTTTTAACCGAGTTTGACGCTGCGATCAGCCACCTGCAAAAGATTAATTATATTGCACGGATTGAAAATCAATCACTAAAAAACTGGTTAATGCAAGCATTGGATGGCGCTTACTATTTGCAGTCAGGTGAGCATGCTTTTACTGTTGTGATTAAGCGGCAAGATAATATTTTTCAATATCAGCTTTATGATCCGAAAGCTGGTGAGCTTGTTATTAGTAGTGGTAAACGCAAACAAGCCCAAAAGGATTTTTTCCTTGTATTTCAAACGTATTTAGATAAAGAGACCCGATACCTTAATGAGAACAAAGAGCGGAAAGCTGATTTGATGATTGAAAACATTAATGGTGATTATCTCTTTGACATCTATGAATTAACACTTGATCATCAGGCAGTTGAAAAAACACAAGTTTTTTGGCAATTCACTCCCCCCAAGCTAGATACTAACACTTATTTGGTTAAAATAAATAATATTGAGATTAGCTTGCCATTATTAATACGGGCTGGAGCACAAATTGATGGCCAATCTCTATCAGTCAGACATATTCAATCATTGCCAGACTGGCCTGAGCGATTGACGTTTGACGCCGCTATGTTAAGCCATCACTTGATGCTACTTGATGGTAGTCATGATGATCTGCAATTTATTAAATTAATTAAATCACTAATCAATCAAAAAGGGCAAGATAACCTGCTCACAACGCGAGCGCAGTTGGCTGATGTAGGGATGGTAAAACAGCAATTAGGCTATGTTGATCGCTATGTTAAAGGTGAAGTAATTGATGCTGCAATGTGGCATGAAATGAATAATACCAGCTTTAAGTTGCCTCGTTATGCACGAATAATGAGTAAAGTGGGCTATGGTTCACAAGCTATAGGGATTGCTCAACTTTGGATTTTAACTAACCGGGCGGCAGATCAATTACAGGATCCGCGTTTATCCGATGAGCAAAAAGTGGAAATTAGGCGGCAACTTGCGTTGGCATATGGAGCTGCAGCGGCCAATTTTGGTACCGATATCTTGCAACCTATCATCTTTAAATCAGTAACTAAAATAACTGATTCAACAGAGATTGCGGCCAAATTTGCCGGCCGCGCAACATCAGTATTAAATGCTTTGTCGGCCGGATTTGATATTTACAGTGCTTATCAGTCATTACACCAATTATCGACCGAAACTGATCCAGAGGTGCGACAAGATTTGATCGTTAATGGAGCACTTGCGGTCGTAAGTGCAGCGGTCAGTATCACTGTTTCGGTTGCTCTTTTAGCCGGTTCTTCTGCTGCCGGGCCAATAGGCATTGCTGTAGGAGCTGGATTAATGGTTGGTGGCATGATTTATAATGGCATTTGAGCTGTTGAACGTATTGAAGAAAAGGTCAAGCTTACAGGATGGGAAGTGTTTGCGACAGGAATTAGCACCGCTTTTGGTGAACAACCACCCGCCAGTGTTCTTAACAAGTTACAAGCCTATAATGAAGAAGAAGGTTACCAGGAGTCACTATTACAACGCATTAAGAACCAAATTAGCATTTTTCGTACAGAAGGATATGGCCGAGCTCTGTATGTAAAAGAGCGTTATCAAATGGCAGAAGTGCCGCTGTTTAATATACGGGATATTGAATCAGGTTTGTGTTTGACAACTAAGGAGCAAGCAAAAGTATTAACCCTTGAAAAATTAAATGGTTCTAAAATACAAGTTTCTGCCCATGAACAAGCAACAGAAAATTACAATTACCTTGATATGTCCTTTTTGGCGGGCATTATAGACTATAAATCTTTAGATAATTCTTTCTTTACTTATCCAAAATACCGATTTACCGAAGATCAAGCTAGTAGAATTACCACGGCATATCCTGATAAATATTTAGCTGAATCTGTTGTAATAAAAAATTATGCCCCAGTAATGAGTTCAACAAGCAATGAAACTTTTATATTTGATCCAGAAAGAAAGGATTTAGATTTTTATCTGGCAGGAAAAAAAATAGAATCAATTTATTCTTATATTGAAAAAAATACGCAATTTATTTATTTAACCGATCATGAAGAAGTTAAATCCATTCCAGTTGATAGAAATCAGCTACTATATCAGTTGTCAGTGCCAGGAGAGAATGGGGGTATTATTTTTAACACGGCCAATGGTAATGATACCATTGTTGGTTTTAAACAGTATAAAAATAGATTTGAGATCTATAACGGTAATAAAATCTTTATCGGTGGCGAAAAAAATGACACTTTCATATTAAAGTTTGATGCACATTATCCGAATGAGACTCGTTATTTAGATGGACATGCAGGTAGTAATTCTATAATTATTAATCAATTACCTGTAATTAAATCTAATTCTAATGTTGATACAGAAAAAAATAGTACTAATTTACAGGGGGTTGATAAGGATAGATTTACCAGACAGGATGGTGTATTGATCAATTTAGAACAAGAAAAGATCTGGATAATTGATGATCACCAGTATGCTGTTAATAGTTATGATAATGAAAAATCCTCTTCATTTATGCAATCGCAGTTGCTTGCTACCATCAAAAACATGGAAAATGTAACCGTAGTAGCTAATAGTGCCGATATTATTGTTGGTGATGCGCGGGATAATGTTTTAGATGGTAACCTGGGTAATGATAGATTGTATGGCGGTAAAGGTAATGATACTTTAATTTTAACTCAAGGTATTGCTGATGGTGGTGAAGGTCATGATGTTTATCGCATTAAGCGCTATAACTGGCAAGATCATATTGAGATATTTGCTGATGATAATTTGAAATATCAGCATTGGGATCCAATAAAAGGCGCTTTTGTTTTTGCTGATACGAGCAGTAGTGAACAAATTGCATCTGCATCTGCGACCAATTCAACGTTTCGTTTTAACAATGGCTATTCTTATAATGCACATATTGTCATTGATGACAGTTATCGAAATACTAATCAACAGAGTGTGGTTTACCTGGATTATGATATTAATGAAATAAAATCAGTTTCCAGATCGGGCAACGATATTGTTATTGAAATTGAGATTATCAATAACGCCAAATTTATTAAAAATAACATAATAAGCCATATCGCAATAAGATTAAAAAACGTTTATGCGCAGGATGAAAAAGGCAACTATTTTACTAATCATGAATATAATGTGAAATGTCAAAATAGCTTTTTACTATCACCTATATTAGTTTCAAAAAAAGATAAAAATAAAAATCCAACTGAATATTTTAAAGCTGCATATGTCAGACCAAAATATCCCAATGAAGGAAATGTCTATACCAATGATGTTGAAGTTAATTTTGCGCACAATAGTTTTAAGGTTTTTAGCAAAGATATCTATAAAATGCCTACTGGTATTAAAGTCATGGCAAAATTTTTAACATCAAATGGGATGACTATTATTGGGGATAACGATGATCAGATTATTGCTTTGGCTCCACAGTATTATATTTATGTTTCAAAAGGTAATGACTTCTATCTTATTAAGAGCATGACATTAAAAAATTTGCCTGACGTTGATACTACTTTTACTCTTAATGAAGATATCATTTTTGATTTTAGCAAAGTAAAAAATAGTTTGGATAGTAAAGATAAGATTATTATTACAATACTAGAATATAGTGGCTATGATTTTGAGTTTGAGGGTAATTGTCTTATTCATAAAGATAAAGTTGGCAAAATTGCTAATATTGTTTTTAAGGATATGCCTGACAATGAAATTATAAATATCCTGCTACAGGATAAAAATCAGCAACGTTTTATGATGTCATTAAAAAAGGGCGAAAATAAAATTGTTCCAATGACTGTAATTAAAGAACCTACGTCGGGTCATGATATAATTGAGTTGCCAGTTGGTTATCGCTTGAATGAAAATCGATTAGATACTATGGCAGGTGATGATATTATTACTGATTTAAGTGGACGCGATAATATAATTAAAGCTGGCCCTGGAGATGATATGGTGACAGTGATAAATGGCAATAATATTATTGATACTGGAATAGGGGATGATATTGTTGCTACCGCAAAGGATAATAATATTATTTTACCAGGTGAAGGGAATGATATTGTTAATAGTGGTATAGGTGATGATACTATTATTACTACTAATGGATATGATGAGATTAATGGTGGTAAAGGGAACAATGCAATATTTAATAATCATCAAGTTGGGCATGTAACTATTAATCATGCTGGTGGTACAGATACGATTTACATTCAAAATTTTGATCACTATTTTTCTGATGATAATATACGATTATATATAACAGATAACCAACAAGATTATTTTATTAAATCAAGAGATAACAAATCTAGTATTACTATTAAAAATGCAGTGGCAAATGATGATAAAATAAAAGTTTATGGAGGAATAAATAATGGTAAATATCTGGATAGTGATAGCATAAATATCTTGATCGATAAGCTATCAGCTTTTAATAAAGGAAAAGACAGAGCATCATTAAATTTGATTGATTTTATTAACAATGGCGATGAGCAAAATATTTTTGTGACATCGCAGTATAATTATTAAATAAAATTAACTCTTTTTATAATATGATTAAAGCAAAGAAATACTTTCTTTGCTTTTTACTATTTTTTGATTAATTATAATAAAATATAAATTAATTTTTTTGTACAGTATGATTAAATATTTTTTACTAATATTAAACATAATAATTTATTATTTAAATTAAGTATATTTATTATATTACAATAATTTTTAATTAATTTTAATTTTTTTATTGAAATAATTTACTAGCTAGTTTAACAATAAATAAAAATAGCTCATATAATAAATAAAAGAAAAACTATTAAAATTTAAGTTTTTCATTGAAATAGAATTTAACTGATGCTCTATCTCTGAAATATTTAACTCAAAGTAGGTGTTCAAATTAGTATAAAGTATGTAATTAGGCATTGACAATGTGCAAACGAAGGCGTTAGCAGCAGGATTTAATGTTAAATTAGGTAAAGATTATAGTATTAATTACCGGACACGTGATGCAACCCCTCACCCAATGCCAAAAATGAAGGCGATGACGCAAATGGAGGCTGCCGCTGCCAGTGATAGCAATCAAACTTATGAACGACAGAGTATTGACTTTACCGATCAAATTGACGTTGTTTTTGAATTGAAACGTTAATTATTGTTTTCTACATTATTATCTTCTTGTTTTAATATCTGGCGTCCGGTTATTACTAGGGCGTCAGTCACTTTCTTCATTGTCCTGCTTTCGGGTGAAAAGCGGTGCCAGTATAGCATTCTACGCTGACATAGACCGGGAGTAAGATCGACTAGTTGACCTGAGTTCAATTCATTAATAATTTGTAAATGCGGGATCATACAACAAGTTGAACCTTGCTTAGCAAGTTGAACAAAGGCCTCTGATGAGTTAACAATATGGCAAGGAACACTACCCGGCGATAGGTTAAAATTCTGTTGAACAAAAGCTTGATGCATATCATCCAGATGATCAAAGGCAACAGCCGGCGCTCTTAAAAGTGCGCTTTTTGTCACGCCGGTAGGGAAATAACGCTCCGCAAATGTGGGCGACGCAACAAATAAATAATCTAGTGCACCCAGTTTATCTACCAGACAGCCAGGCAAAGGTTCTGATTGAATACTAATCGCGCCAACGACTTCTCCTCTACGTAACAGCTCCTGCGTCCGGGTTTCATCTTCGACTTGAATATTAAGGCGGATAGGCGTGTCATGTAGTACTGGATTGAGCGCGGGCAGAAACCAGGTTGCTAAACTATCAGCATTTACTGCCACTGATAGCAACAACGGAGTAGCTCCACTGCTTTCGTCACCAAGCCATTGCTCTTCCAATAATTCAACTTGATGTAACAGAGCAAGTAGTTTTTGTCCTTGCTCAGTCGGTTGAGGAGGGAGCGTTCTTACCAATAATGGCTGACCAAATAGATTTTCAAGCTGCTTAATTCTTTGAGAAACGGCAGATTGAGTGATACATAGCTTTTGCGCTGCGCGCTCAAAGCCACGTTCACGGATCACGGTATCCAATGCTTGTAGTGCTCGATAGTCAGGACGTTTAATCACGAAAAAATCTCTTTAAAATTCAATTCAGATGTTATTCTATATCTTACTATGCAATATTTTTCCAATCGAAAGCCGGGGAAATTTCGTTATACTAATTAATTAGTAGGTTTTAGCAATAAAAAATAATAAGGCAACTAATTATGACACAGGATGAATTAAAAAAAATGGTTGGCTGGGCCGCTGTGGAATATATCAAAGCCGATATGGTGGTTGGTGTTGGTACAGGCTCTACCGTTGCACATTTCATTGATAGCTTAGCGACACAAAAGCATTTAATCAAAGGTGCAGTCTCTAGTTCAGTTGCTTCTACAGACAAATTAAGCGCGTTAGATATTCCCATTCTTGATAGTAATGATGTGGATGGTGTTGATATTTATATTGATGGCGCTGATGAATTTAATCCAGATTTAATGATGATCAAAGGTGGTGGAGCGGCTTTAACGCGTGAAAAAGTTATTGCTGCAATGGCTAAGCAATTTATCGCTATCGCGGATAAATCTAAGCAGGTTGATATTTTAGGTGAATTTCCATTACCCGTTGAAGTAATTCCGATGGCACGTGCTTACGTCGCTCGTCAATTAGTAAAATTAGGTGGTCTGCCAGAATATCGGCAAAATGTGGTTACGGATAATGGTAATGTTATTCTTGATGTTCACAATCTAAAGATCCTCGATCCAATTGAGCTAGAAAATAAAATTAATGCAATTGCCGGTGTTGTTACGGTAGGCTTATTTGCTAATCGCGCGGCGGATATTGTTTTGCTGGCAACGCCAACTGGAGTAGAAAAATTGACGGCTAAAAACCTATAGTTTGCTGGTTTTTAAAACCCTGAACGGTTATTGAGGCAGTATTTATTGCCTCGATTAAATTTAAATTTTTTTACTATCAAATTTAGTGAGTTATATCATTATAATTGTTTTAATATGATGAAAATCTTACTTTTGCCTGGTTAGTTTCCTCTTTGTTCGTTATAGCGTTTTTATTGAGATGAGTTTTGTTGTTTGCATAAACGATAGTGTTGCTACTGAAAAAATTTTTGTTATGGCGGTATGAAAAATCGGTGATAGCCGCAATCTTAATGATAGGATGGGGTAGATGGTTAATGTATCTTTACAAAAACAGAAAATTAAATTTTTGCTTTTAGAGGGAGTGCATCAAAGTGCAATTAATAATCTGCGGGCAGCAGGTTATGAAAATATTGAATACCATGAAGGTGCATTATCAACAGAAGAATTAATCGCAGTGATGCCTGATGTCCATTTTATCGGTATTCGCTCTCGCACTTATCTTAGCGAAAAAGTTTTGGCCGCAGCGGAAAAATTAATTGCAATCGGTTGCTTTTGCATTGGTACCAATCAAGTTGATATTCAAGCTGCGGCTAAGCGGGGCATCCCGGTTTTTAATGCTCCTTTTTCCAACACTCGCTCAGTGGCAGAAATGGTACTTGGCGAATTATTATTACTTTTGCGTCGTATTCCAGAAGCGAGTATGAAAGCGCATCGTGGAATATGGAATAAACAAGCCAAAGGAAGCTACGAAGCACGAGGTAAGAAATTAGGTATCATTGGTTATGGTCATATTGGTACTCAATTAGGTATCTTAGCTGAAAATATAGGAATGCATGTTTATTTCTATGATATTGAAAATAAGTTACCGCTAGGTAACGCTTGCCAAGTTCCTACTATGACCGAATTACTCAATATGAGTGATGTAATTAGCTTACATGTTCCTGAAACAGCAACTACTAAGAATATGTTTGCCAAAGAACAACTGACGTTGATGAAACCCGGCGCGATTTTGATCAATGCTTCACGTGGTAGCGTAGTTGATATTCCGGCATTAAGTGAGGCATTGAAAAGTCAGCATATTTCTGGTGCGGCAATTGATGTCTTTCCTAAAGAACCAGCCAGTAATGGTGATCCTTTTAGCTCGCCGTTAATTGGATTTGATAATGTAATTTTAACGCCTCATATTGGTGGTTCTACCCAAGAAGCACAGGAGAATATTGGTCATGAAGTGGCTAGTAAGTTAGCAAAATATTCTGATAATGGCTCTACTTTATCGGCGGTCAATTTTCCTGAGGTTTCATTACCTATCCATACAGAAGAGACTAATCGTTTATTACATATTCATGAAAATCGTCCAGGAATGTTAAATCGTATTAATCAGATCTTTATGGAAGACGAAATTAATATAGCGGCACAATATTTGCAAACTAGGGGGAATATTGGTTATGTTGTGATTGATATTACAAGTCAACCGGAAAAAATAGCAAAAGCCTTATTACAAAAATTAAAATCTTTACCTGGTACTATTCGCACACGTCTGCTTTATTAATAAATTATACTTATTTATTTTTCTAATAGACGGCCCGTTAAAGCGGGCTGGTTTTATTTGTTTTTATTAATATATTTAATTTAACTTATTTAATTTAGCAATATGAAATATAACTAATTAGTACTATTTTATAATAAAAAAGTATTTATTATTGGTTTAATTCGAATTTGAATTTATTTAAAATTTCATCTAATTAACTTGGAAGGATATATTTTAAGGAAGCTATTATGTCAATTAATGGAATTAAAAATCCAGATGTTATTTTTTCTCAAAATAAACATATTTTTGAAGATTTTAATCAAAAAATAGCACTATTGAAAAAGAAGTATTTTAGATTAGATTTAACTGATAAGCGGTTTCAAATTGATGAAGGAATATGTTATGGCTTGTCTTTAATGTATATGTGCCAGTTTGCACAGGGTGGCTATGTGCAAGGTGATAAATTCTTGGAATCAATTAAAGAATTAAATCAGCTAAGTAATTTAGCCATTACACATGATATGGATGATTATGACAAAATCATTATTGAAGCTAAAAAACTACATGCTAATGCAAAAATTAATGATTTACTTAACGAAGCAATTTATTTGCATAATTTCATTAATAAATATGCATTACTTTATGCAACAAAATTGGTTAATTTAAGGCAAGTCATTAATCAAAATAATAAAGATATTATGGAGATTTGTATAGGTAGTAAGCATTTTACCAATAGAAACGATGTTAATTGTTTTATTGATAAATTTTATGCAGAAAGTATTAATCAAAATAATGAATTGGTTCAATTTAAATGGCATAGAGACATTTATGTAGAATGGCAGCGTATTTGTACAGCAGAAAATATTTTATCTATACAAGATATTCTTTTCAAATTTAAACAGGCAAAAGCAAATGTTATTAATTCATATTCTAAGGATATTGAATTTTTTCTGTCTAACTATAATATCGGATACGATAATATAACTGGAATAGAACGCTATTGTTTGCTAGAAGCTTCTTCACAATCTTTTGCTGATATATTGGATAGATTCCATGCTAATTCTGATGGTATTTATTTGAATATTGGCTTAAAAGCGCATTCAGTGATGCTAACAATTGAGAATGATGAGAATTATAAACCCATTTTTACTCTATTTGATTCAAATGCAGGGGTTTATCATTTTACCGATAAACAAAAATTAACTGAGTTTTTTAATCAGCTTGCTTCTATCTATGCAGTGGAAAAACAAGCCGATGGAAATTTCACTTTTGCCATGGGAAGTTTTGTTAAAAAGAGTCACCTAGCTCATCAACAAGATCATCAAAAAGAAAGACAGTTAAATCGTTTTTTGGTTAACAATAATGAAATCTCAATTATTGCTTTAGCTAAACTTATTGATAATCAAAACAAAATAAAAATTGATGAAAAAATATCATTAAAATTTATTGCGATAGATGAAAAAACGCAAACAACCCAGTTGGAAATTATTAACCATAAAAAAATTTTTAATAAAAAAATAAAATTAACTATCGATTGCCAGTCTGTGGATGAAATAAAGCATTTTATCCAACAGCATAAACAAGATTTGGATAAATATCAGGGTAAACGAATATATTTAAATAAAAGTAACGGCCATTATGATGTTTATCGTAATTCTTATGAAAAAAATATTGCTATTTTGCAACAGAATATTATCAAGGGAAAAAAACAGCCGATAAAAACCATTTAATCATAAAAAAACATATTATGATCTTGATATAATATGAGGATAATTCCTGTTAAATTATTTACCAGCACCATCTTTTTGATGGTGTGATAATTTCAGGTAATTGAATATCCCATGGTGCAGTGGGAATTTTATCAACCAATTGGCAATCATGAGCTAATCCAATTGGGAAAAAATTTTTTTTGCGCCAATTGAATAGCAACCTATCGTAAAATCCACCTCCCATACCTAACCGCTGGCCTTGTTTATCAAATGCCACTAATGGCACAAACAGAACATCTAATTGCGCTATTGGTATAACATCCATAACATTAAGGGTTGGCTCTGCAATATTAAAGCGGTTTTTTATCAGTAAAGTGTCAGGACGATATTGTAGAAACAGTAACTGATAGCGATTAAAGGGATGTAAAACCGGTAGGTAAACTTTTTTGTTTTGGGCCCAGAGATTTTTAATTAATGGAGCAGTATTGATTTCGCCATCATATGAAAGAAATAACCCCAGATGGGAGGCAGATCGTATAAGTTCGTGCGCTAACGCAAGCTGAGTTATTTTATCTGCCGCACTATGTTGTTGTTCGCATGTTAATTGTCGACGATATTGTCGTACTGTTTGCCGGATAATTTTCTGCCGTTTTTGTAAGTTATTAGACATAAAATTGGGGATTATCTATCTAGCCGAATAAAATAATAGGATCATTTATTGTCGTATCATTCAGGTTTTGTATACGGAAGTTTAGTATATTTGGATGGTAAAATTATGAGTATAGTAGTATAACAATTGAGGACCTCCAAGATGCCGTTGCGGGCTGTAACCCTTGAACCCGGGGTTCAAGGTGAACGTAGCATCGTTAACTTTAGGCTTCCTGGTGGCTAGGTTCTCCCTAGCTGACCAGGCATGCACACCATAAACAGATATCCACATTCGAAGTGTTTGAAATATCGGCTCAGGGGACTCACCCGCTGACGAGCATCTCAGAGAATTCTAAACTATATCTTAGTCTCTATTGTATTAAAGTAAATACAGAAAGCAACCTATTCTTACTCTATTTTGGTACTAATGTTGTTTTGTTCACCTTTTTTATTCTAACGGAGTAATTGTTCGTCCAGTAATGCGCGCTTGCTCTTGTAATGCCTGTTCAATTGTATGTTGCAATACGCGGATTTTTTGTTCCATATTATCAGTGTAGTCCTGTGTTTTGATTTTTTCTTGCGCAAGTTCATGGCAAATGTTCAAAGCGACGATAAAAATAAGTTGTTCGGTATTTGTAACGCCAGTTCGATTTTTGAGATCTTTTAGCCGTTGCTCAAGCTCAG
The DNA here is from genome assembly GCF_903968575.1 of Arsenophonus endosymbiont of Apis mellifera. Taxonomy (NCBI): domain Bacteria; kingdom Pseudomonadati; phylum Pseudomonadota; class Gammaproteobacteria; order Enterobacterales; family Morganellaceae; genus Arsenophonus; species Arsenophonus endosymbiont of Apis mellifera. The sequence continues at coordinate 97,372 of NZ_CAJCFU010000029.1, forward strand.
CCGCCGACGATTTTAAGGCATCTTGTTGTTCTTTTGGGCAATTAACCCTTAATGTTCGTCCTAAAATTTGAATATCAACAGGTTGTGCAGACATTATACCTTCCTGATTATGTGGGGAGACGAAATATGGTGGTAGCATTTCGCTGCCCATAATTCTATTGATGCTATTAAAATAATTATGATTAATATATGTGCAATTTGTGCACTTATCTAGTATAGCGACCGTCCTTGATGGTAGCATATTACATATCAATATTATTAACGTAACTGAGCAGACATGCCAATACAGAAATCTTTACCTAATTATCAAACTCTTGAGCTACTATTGCAACAACAGAATGTTGCTTTAACAGCCGCAGAAATGCACGGCTTAATTACAGGCCTAATTTGTGGAGGTAATCACGATTATAACTGGAAAAAGTCGATTTATGAACTAACCAATGATGGATTAGCTTTTTCACAGATATTGACTAACCCACTACGTGAACTTTATGACTTTACACTTACCTCTTTAGATAAAAATGATTTTATTTTTAATTTGTTGTTACCTGAAGATGGTAAGGTGTTTGAGCAGGCTGATGCTTTAGCCGGTTGGGTTAACCATTTTTTATTAGGCTTGGGTGTTACGCAACCAAAGTTAATGGAAAAAAAAGAACTAAAAGAACTTGTTACGGATTTACGTAATATTGGTATGTTGGGTTATGACAAAAATGACGATCAAAATGAGTTAGAACAGGCTTTGGAAGAGATCATTGAGTATGTTAAGGTCGCAGTTCAGCTCTGTTTTATTGCCTTTATGGAGGTAAAAGTTCGGCGAATGAAAGCAAAAAAAAATAAACCAACATTACATTGATAAGCATAATATTCTAACCTATTTCATTGCTTAATCATTTGCAGGAGAAGGCATGATTCAACAACCATTTATTTCTCGTCGCCACAGGCTATTAAAAAAAATGGCACCTGCCAGTGCAGCGATTTTTTTTGCCGCTCCGTCTGTTTTGCGCAATGCAGATTGTGAATATCCTTATCGGCAACACAGTGATTTTCTCTATTTAACTGGTTTTAGTGAACCTGAAGCTGTATTGGTTATCATTAAATATAATAAAACCTCTAGTGAGAGCATACTTTTTAATCGTGTGCGCGATCAAGCGATGGAAACCTGGTTTGGTCGTCGTTTAGGACAGCAAGCTGCGATGACAGAACTGGGCGTAGATCAGGCATTACCTTTCGCTGAAATTGATCAACAACTTTATCAATTATTAAACGGTTTAGCTGTTGTTTATCATGCTCAGGGTGAATTTGCCTATGCAGATCGGATTGTTGCTGCTGCACTTAATCGGTTAAGGCAAGGTAGTCGGCAAAAATTAAAAGCCCCATCTACGCAAATTGACTGGCGGCCAATGTTGCACGAAATGCGATTATTTAAATCCCCTGAAGAGCTTGCTTTAATGCGTAAAGCTAGCAAAATTTCTGCTGATGCACACCTTAAAGCGATGCAAACCTGCCAGCCTGATATATATGAATATCAGTTAGCTGCAGAAATCGAATATCAGTTTGCCAGTCAAGGAGCAAAATCGCCTGCTTATACTACCATTGTAGGCAGCGGGGAAAATGCCTGTATTTTGCATTACACCGAAAATGATACAGTGATGAAAGCGGGCGATTTAGTCCTGGTTGATGCCGGCGCCGAATATCAAGGTTATTCCAGTGATATTACTCGTACCTATCCAGTCAATGGTAAATTTAGTCAACCCCAGCGTGAAATTTATGACATTGTCTTAATGGCACTAAACACTGCTTTAGCCTTATATCGACCAGGGATCACAATTCATCAAGTGATGACGGCGGTGATAAAAATAAAGATCGCAGGCTTAATTAAGTTGGGTCTTTTGCAAGGTGAGGTAGACAAACTCATCGAAAGTAAAGCGCACCTGCATTTTTTTATGCATGGTTTAAGTCATTGGTTAGGGCTTGATGTCCATGATGTTGGTGATTATGGTAGCAATCGCAATCGCCCGTTAGAGCCGGGTATGGTATTGACCGTTGAACCTGGGCTTTATATTGCACCGGATGCTAATGTACCCGAAGCTTATCGAGGAATTGGTATCCGCATTGAAGACGATATTGTGATCACTGAAGAGGGGAATGAAAACCTGACAGCGGCTGTTATTAAGGATCCTGATGAGATAGAGGCACTGATGGCTGGAGCAAAGTAGGTTGGGAGATATGAAACGATGAAAGTGATTATTGTTGGCGGAGGTATGACCGGCGCATCCTTAGCACTTGCTATTTCGGCTTTCAGTCAGGGAAAAGTTCAAGTTGCATTAATTGAAGCAAGCTTACCGAATAAATCACATCCTGGTTTTGATGCTAGAACAATTGCATTGGCTTATGACACTTGTCGTCAGTTTGAGCAAATTGGTATTTGGCACGGGTTAAAAAAGTATGTAACGCCAATTACCCATATTCATGTTTCAGAATATGGCCATGCTGGAGCAGTGAATATGTATGCCAAAGACTATTCTCTGTCTGCACTTGGTTATGTGGTTGAATTACATGATGCGGGAAATCACTTATTTGAGCAGCTGGAAAAAGCGCCAAATATTGAGTTATATTGCCCTGATGAAGTCATCTCTGTTGAGCGCACGATTGAGCAGGTATCAGTTAAATTAAAGACGGGTAAAGTTTTAACCGGACAGTTATTAGTTGCGGCTGATGGCAGCGATTCAATGATTGGTAAAGCCAGTCAAATTGAATGGCAGCGAGACTCATACCAACAGTGTGCAATTATTGCTAATGTTTTGACTAGCGAAGCGCCACACGGCCGAGCTTTTGAGCGTTTTACCCAATATGGCCCGCTGGCAATGTTACCTATGACTAAAGGGCGTAGTTCATTGGTTTGGTGTCATCCGTTGGAAAACCAGCAGCATATTATGCAATGGAGTAATGACCAATTTATGGCCGAATTACAAAAATGGTTTGGCTGGCGGTTAGGTGAAATTAAGGCTGTTAGCGAGCGTTACTGTTTTCCATTGACACTTTCTCAAGCAAAAAGAGTTATAAGTCATCGATTAGTCTTGGTTGGCAATGCGGCACAAACTTTACATCCTATTGCCGGTCAGGGGTTTAATCTGGCTATGCGCGATGTCATGCTCCTTGCCACTATAATTAGTGGAGTAGGCAATTATGGTGGTGATATGGGGGCTTATTCAGTTCTTAGTCAGTATCAAAAGCATCGTTGTAATGATAGACATTGCACCATAAAGTTAACTGATAATCTGGTTCATTTATTTTCAAATAATCATTTGATTTTTGCTATCGGCCGTAATGTTGGATTAATGGCAATGGAGACTCTACCACTTATGCGTGACATTTTAGCCCACCAAGCAATGGGGCGATCGTTTCATCTCTAGCTATTTAACAAGGAATATTTTAACTATGCAATCGTTTGATGTGGTTATTGTGGGTGGTGGTATGGTTGGCCTCGCTCTAGCTTGTGGATTACGGGGTTGTGGTATGAGAATTGCCATTATTGAAAATTCTCCCCCACAACATCAATTTGATGCGCAACAGGCGCCTTCACTTAGAGTGTCTGCTATTAATGCAGCGAGTCAGAAATTACTCGAACATTTAGGTGTTTGGCAGGCAATTGTGCAAAAACGAGTTGGTCGTTATCAGCACATGGAGGTTTGGCAGCAGGATAGCTTTGGTCATATTCAATTTGATGCCAAGGAGCATTATTTAACCGGTCTCGGACATATCATTGAAAATTCGATTATTCGTGGAACTTTATGGCAACAGGCTCAATCAAGCACAGATATTACCTTATTAACAGAAAATAGGTTGAAAAAAATTGTTTGGGGTGAGAATGAAGTATTTATGACTGTTGATAATGAGCAGATGCTGACTGCAAGGTTAGTTGTTGGTGCGGATGGTGCTAAATCATGGCTAAGGGAACAAGCGGATATTCCACTTAGCTTTTGGGACTATGAACATACGGCATTAGTCGCCACCATTCGAACTGAGCTGCCCCATATGCATACTGCTCGTCAATCTTTTCATAGCGATAGCATTTTAGCTTTTTTACCGTTATACGATCCTCATCTTTGCTCAATCGTTTGGTCTTTGCCGGCAATGCAAGCGCATAGACGCCTGGATTTAGAAGTGTCTACCTTTGAAAAAGAGTTAAGCGTAGCTTTAGATATGCGCCTCGGTTTTTGTCAGTTAATCAGTGAACGTCAAATTTTTCCACTTATAGGCCAGTATGCACGAAATTTTGCCGGTCAACGTATCGCTTTAATAGGTGATGCAGCCCACACCATCCACCCTTTAGCAGGGCAAGGAGTAAATTTAGGCTTGATGGATGTTGCTGAATTGATTGGGCAATTACGACGTTTGAATACCGCAGGTAAAGATATCGGCCAGTATCTTTATTTACAAAGTTATGAACGTAAACGTAAATATAGTGCCGTATTGATGTTGGCTAGTATGCAGGGGTTGCGCCAATTATTTGATGGCAATAACCCAATCAAAAAAATGGTTCGTGATGTTGGATTACTGTTGACTAATACAGTGCCAGGCATAAAACCAAAGTTGCTAAGTTATGCGTTAGGATCACATGATATGCCTGAATGGTTAGCAAAGGTCACAACCAACTCCGCAGAAATAGTGTAACTTATCACTGCATTGCGCTTAATCTATCGTTTTACAGGAAATAACGCTGTCGGCTTGAAATAGTTGTTTCAATTAATTTGATTTAGCAACTTTGCTTATTTTTTTGCCATGTCGCAACTCTGTTTTTAAAATTAATATGTTACATCTATGCATAGGTATTTTGATTTAACAACTTAGTTTGCCTATACCTATTAATGAGGTATATAGAACAATGACGGTAAAACAGACTTCATTATATGATCAGCATTTGGCCTGCAATGCAACTATGATTGATTTTCATGGTTGGAGGATGCCATTGCATTATGGTTCACAAATCGCTGAACACCATGCTGTTCGTACCGCTGCTGGCATGTTTGATATTTCTTACCAGACAATTATTGATCTACATGGTGAACAGTGCCGAGATTTTCTACGTTATTTATTAGCCAATGATGTAGCAAAACTGAAGCAGACTGGTGAAGCGCTTTATACTGGTATGTTAAATGCTTCTGGCGGCGTGATCGATGATTTAGTTGTCTACTATTTTGATGATGACTACTATCGCTTAATTGCCAATTCTGCCACCCGGCAAAAAGACTTAGCTTGGATCAATGAGCATATTAAAAATTATTTAATTGATGTGCAGGTACGTGATGATCTGGCATTTATTGCTATTCAAGGGCCAGATGCGCAACTGAAAGTGCAATCTCTGCTTAATGAACAACAGAAAAGCGCAGTTATTAATATGCCACTCTTTTATGGTAAACAAATCGATGATTGGTTTATTACTACCGGAGGTTATACCGGTGAATTAGGTTATGAGATAGCACTGCCGAAAGAGCAAGCTGTCAATTTTTGGCAAAAATTACTTGATTTAGATATTAAACCGGCAGGATTGGCAACGCGTGATACTCTTCGTCTAGAAGCTGGAATGAATTTTTATGGACAAGAAATGAGTGAATTGGTATCACCACTGGCTGCTAATATGGAATGGACAATTGCTTGGCAGCCGGAAGAGCGCTATTTTATCGGCCGAGAGGCATTAGAAAGGCAACGTCAGGTAGGCACAGAAAAATTGGTTGGTTTAGTAATGCGTGATAGAGGGACATTACAAGCCGATTTACCCGTTCGTTTTACAGATCCAGCAGGCAAGTTGTGTGAAGGGATCATTACCAGTGGCACTTTTTCGCCAACTTTGGGCTTAAGTATTGCTTTAGCACGAGTACCATTGAATATTGGCATGCAAGCGGTTGTGCAAATAAAAAAACATGAGAAGTCAGTGCAGGTTGTAAAACCTAGCTTTGTTCGTTATGGAAAAGCATTAATTAACTAAAGTTATTTAATTATATTTTTTACGTTTATTTTATTAAAAAATTAGTGGGTTAATAATAAAACGACAATGAACATAATTAAATAGATACTACTTTAATCAGTTATTTTTATTTAATAAAACCATATATCATTAATGACAATTGTTATTGATTACAATGTTATTATTCGTGATAAAATGCAAATTAAAATAAACAGCAAAATAAAATATGATGTTGGGGTGAACAGCGTATTGAGTTTTTATAGCAACTGTATGGTAATTGTTTTATTTATTTATTTATTTATTTATTTATTTATTTATTTAAATTTAAATGGTTGTATTAGGTTATTTTTACCAGTTTAAAATAAATATTATTTATATTAAATTTTTTATTATTAAATATGGAGTGTTTATGAATGAAATAAATATGGAAGAGCAATATGAAAAACTAATTGATTGGATCAAATCGTTAAGACCAGTATCCGCATCATTAAACCAAGACTATTATAGTGACTCAAAAATTACAGTATCTACAGGGGATGTTATTGGCGCTCATCAAGATAAAGATTTGATAATTGCTCAACAGCTTAATGAAATGAATCGAGATGGAAAATCAAAGGATATTACTGCCGAAAAATTGGCGGAATCGCCAGCTAATGGTCTGGCTATTATAAGTACCATTGCAATGGGTGGCGTTGGTTATGAACCACAAAAAGCTATTATGTTGGGTAATTCCGAAGCATATATAACATATGCCGAAGAAATGAAAAAAAATGTGCTAATGATGGTAGAAGAAGATAAATTACTTGATCTTAATTATCGAGAAGAGAATTATGATGATCTCATTGATAAGATTGTGGATATATATGATAGTATTACTGGTGCTGATAAGCAGAAAATTAAAAATTCTGTTACTCAGTTAGCTAAAGCTGCATTATCTTATTCTGAACAAAAAAATAACAGTGTATTATTTACCCAAGGTGTTATCGCATCGGCAAATAAAGATGATGTGAAATTTTATATAAATTCTTCGCATATTCTATTTGAAAGACAGACAGGCAAAACTAAAAGTGAACCTACGGATAAATATGTTTCTCGTATACAAATAAAAAATCTGGTGCTAAAAATGCATACTTTTATTTATGACAAAAAAATTGCGGAAATTTTACTGGATACGACTAGAAGTGATTTAGATGAATGGATAAGAAAAATGAAAACAAAAGCAAAGGATAATAAAAAAGCAATGAACTATTGTTTTGGAAATAAATAATAACTATTACCTTTTCTTATTTTTATTTACTGTTTAAGCATAAAAGTTAACTATTTTTGACCATATTACATCCTAATATAAAAGGATATTTTATGAAGCTATTTAAAGATAAAAATTTATATTCAATTCTGAGTGGAGCATATAATTCTATTCTTAATAACTATATAATTAAAAACGAAAATTCAAAATCAGATTTAGTTACTAGTGGAGCAATTGCCATTGGTAATGATATAGAAAGGGTATTAGCAGAAGAAGATTTATTAAAAGAGATGCATAGTAATAATGAAGTAGAAAAATTATTATCAAAACTTACTGATAATCCACAACACTTTGTAACATCTTATCTCTCTTTTATTAAAGAAATCTGTGATTGGGATCCGCTGGATCCAGATAAAAAAAATAATGATGAAAATTATCATAAGTATCTTTCCATACTCTTATCTAGTAGCATGTTTCTAGTCGAAACTTCATCTAATTATAAAATTTATTATGATAATAATAATTATAAAGATATATTAGAAAAATTATTACAGCAATATCAAAATATATCAGAGCAAGAAAAACAATATATTAATTCATCATTAAAGACCCTGCTCAATCATTCTATTGCCAATACTACTGACAAAAATAACGGTATTTTGTTTACCCATACCGTATTAAGCTCAGAATCTAATGTTATCAGGTTATATTTATATTCAGCTGAAATAAAAATATGTTATGACGAAGAGGACAAAAAATATAAGCCTGTTGAGGAGTCAGAGCGGAAAATTGAGATAGCAAAAATAGAACTTAAATTTTTAAATTCTACCTTATCTCATGACGATCTAAAGCTAATTATTGGTTTTAGATTTATTGTTCTTTCTGATTGGTTGACACAGAATAATATGCTGCCTAAAAAAACAAATTATAAATCTTGTATTGATTGGTAATAGTGATGAAAAAATAATTAATATATTTATGATATAAAAAATAATTATCAATAAATCGGATGCTTATTATTAGGTAATTAATATAAATAATACTGGATATCAGGTTAAAGATATCTTTATAAGTAATTGATTGTTATTTACATTGTTAGATAATGTATCATTAGAACAAGTTTCATTGTTATATTTTTTTATTATAACACTATTTAATATGTAGGATTTATACTGTTATTTAATCAAGGAAAGGATAAAAAATGGAAAGTACAATCACTTCTCAAACTAATAATAATGGCAAATCATCAGAACAATCCCTAGAGGAATATTATCAATCATATTCTAACCCATTATTAATAGATGGTGTTTTTGGTGATAAACTTGATATATTGTTAGTAAAAGCGATAACCGAATCAACACTACAAATGGCAGATAGTATAGATGAAATAGCTGAGATTTTGACTGATGCTACAGTTACTTTTGCTGCTGCTAATGAAAGTGTGGCAGTAATAATGAATAATATTATTCAGACAGAGGCTATGATTTCCCTTGTAGCAGCTATTACTCCTACATTAAGAATGAATTAACCGCGATAACGAATATTTTTCTAGTAATAACAATAGCGCTAGAGTTATATTTTGGCGCTATTTTTATTTGGTTCTTGCCTATTTGATTCCAGTTTAATTAAAGTCAGAATGATGTGACGAAGGTTTAGCTGTGAATATTATGCCATTATGCTGCCAGTTATTATTAAGCGTTATTCTGCCGATAACCATTTATGACTTTATGCAAGTATCAGGTTGTTTTAATCTAAAAATATATATTTTTATAATTATTAAATTTATTCAACAAAATAAGTTATATTGCATTTATATGGGTTTAATATTACTAGTCACGTTGCCAGGTTTGATTGGTAAATAGCTGCATAAAATAACATTAATGCAATTTGCTGTAGTTGCGAATAAATTTTTGTGTATTTTATGGTCAGGGAAAGGGATTAACAACAGAGAAAACGTGTTGCATGGTCGTAGGTAATGGTGATTACCTCAAGGATGATGAAGTTGTTGCTAAATTGACGGGTTCTTATTCTCAACCATAAGCAATTGGTAAGTGTAAGATAAAAAAGATCCAAAACTTTTATAGAATATAATTAAAGGTTCGCCATTGAAGCGAATAATATTTAAGTAAAATATATCCATCCACCCAAACTCTCTAATATCAACCAACTGATTAATTAATTGGCAAATCTACCCATTCATCAGAGTCATTCTGAATCTTTAAACTATAATTGTATAGGCGATAATTGATATGCTGCTTTGGTTTTTACCAATGAAATTAATAAGATGACTTAATTAGAGATTAATTTTATAACAGGGCTATTTTCAAGATCCCTGTTTTGCCATAGGAAAAATGCTTAACGGAATAAATTTTTATTAGCAATCAATGCATATGCTATTCCTCTTCCGTCAATAAATAAGGCAAGGGTTGAATAGTAAGTTGGCTTTGTTCTTCTCCTGCCACACGGAAAACACTCTCTTTAGCCATATCATTATTCATAACAACTTGAATACTAATAAAACCCTTTACCAAGTTAACGGCCGCCAATACTATTCCAGTACGCCGCCAGTTATCACCAATTTTCCATTCGATAGCTTCTCCGGCTTTTGGCAGCGTGTTTGCTGACCCTGCTAACCAAAACATGGCGCGTTTATTGGCACCGCGATATTTTGCTCGAGCGACCGTTTCCTGTCCGCTGTAGCAGCCTTTGTGAAAACTGATACTGGCCGGTAATGCTTGTAGATTAACGGCTTGTGGAATAAATTGTTCACTATTTTCAATATCAATATTAGCAATACCGGCAGCAATATCTAAAGCTAGCCATTGCTGACTATCACCATGTTGGGGGAAATGTTTTGTCAGTTTAGCTGCAGTCGCGCTATCGGTAACAATTAAAAAACGTTCGGATGGTACATTAAAGTGGAGTAAAGTCGTTTGCTCAAGATGTATAACTGGTTTTTCCTGATTAGGCAATTGAGCAAAGTGATTGCTCAAGGTAGCGCGAGCCCCTTGGCCAGCAACTCCTAACAACATAATATTAGGTTGCTGACTGAGGGTTATTTGCGAGAAAACCGCGTATTTTTTCAGTTCACTTAGTTGTTTTACTGCCACATTGGAGCGTAAAATATAGCCAAAGCCTTCGTTATAGTGAAATAAACGTAGCGTGCTCCACATTTTCCCTTTGGCATCACAGTGGGCGGTGAATATATGTTGTTGTGGCGTTAACGTGGTAATATCCGCGGTTAATTGACCCTGTAAATATTTTTCGGCATCAATCCCTGTTGCTGTGATAAAACTCCAGTCGTTAAGTGACATTAATGTTAATGGTAATTGGTGCTCTGTTTTGCCAGTCTCTGGTGTAAATTTATTTAGGCTTATCATGTGATCATCCGTTAGTAACCTGGATAAGAGTTGTCATAATGGTAAAATAGCTAGCTGACAAAGCAAGTAATATTATCAAAATTAACTAACAAAATTTATGTCGAATAATTTTTCTATATAAAGTTTTTAGTTAGTGACTAGTTGTGGTTTTTACAAAAATGTTACTTAAATCATTTCGATATTGATTAGAATTTGCTACGCTAAATTATGATATGGAAGCAAAAATTATTCACAAAAGTATTTAAGGTTATTTTATTTTATGGATATCAATCATAAACCCAGGATCCACTGGGCATGTCGCAGGGGAATGCGTGAGTTGGACATCGCCATTATGCCTTTTTTTGAGTATGAATATGATTCACTCACAGAGGATGAGAAATGTCTGTTTGTTCGTTTACTAGAGTGTGCAGATCCTGATTTGTTCAACTGGTTGATGAATCATGGACGTCCTGATGATGATGGTCTTTATCATATGATTCAATTGATACAGAGTAGAAATAAACAACGTGGTTCTTTGGAAATTTAATATCAATGTTTCGTGGCTGACGCAGCTTTTTTCAACGGGTGTTCATGTGGGAATTGGCTTGTTAGTTTTCTTTTCATCTTGGCCGCCAAATAATCTGGTCACTTGGTTGATAGCGACCTTATTGATTGTGGCAAGTTGGGTAAGGAGTCAAAAAAATATAAGTCGTTGTAAAGGTAGCTTAGTTTTACTTAATGGTAATAAGATACAGTGGAAGAAAAGCGAATGGCTGATTGTTAAAAAACCTTGGTTTTGTTTTTTTGGTGTAAAACTTACTCTTCGCTCATGGCAATGTAATAAGCGGATTCGGTTATGGATTGCTTCAGATAGTATGCCAGAAGAGGAGTGGCGGAATTTAAATCAATTGCTGTTGCAGTACCCTGATATTTGATATGAAATAGAAGCCTTATAATAAGGCTTCTATTTCATTTAATATTTGCATACACCACTGTTCTATTCGTTCGTCTGTTTGTTCGAATTGGTTAGTTTCATCGAGCGCTAGTCCAACAAACTGACTACCATCCGTTGTTAAGGGTTTAAGACTGCTAAAGGTATACCCTGATGTGGGCCAAAAACCGACAAATTTAACTTGCATCAGTAATAATTGATGATAAAGCATACCAAGTGCATCAAGAAACCAATCGCCATAATCAATTTGATCACCTAAACCATAAAGGCATACAATTTTGCCGGCGAGATTTAACGAACAGAGTTCATCCCAAATGGTTTGCCAATCTTCCTGTAGTTCGCCAAAATCCCAGGTAGGAATACCTAAAATCAGGATTTGGTAATTTTCCATTAATTGCGGCGAAATATCTTTAATATTATGTAAATCAACTAACTCTTCACCTAAATTATATTGGATTTTCTCTGCTACCATTTCGGTGTAGCAGGTACTAGAACCATAAAAAAGACCTATTTTCATTTTGCAACTGGTTGTCATTTTGCAATTAATAATAAAGTATTGTAGCAAAAAATATTATAATTCAGTAAATTAAGTTTGATTTGCAGATCAAATTATCAGTTATATTATTTCATTAATGTTAATAGATATGGTTGTTTTTTTGATATGCCTCATATTATCATCAATAAAGATAGAAAATAATTATTTTTAACCTATTCTCTAATTAGTCCTTGCAATTTCTACGCCTTATTTGTTCATTTCATTCTTGTTAGATAGAGACTTTCCCTGGTGTTGTGTTTGATATGTTTGCCAGTTTAAACTGGCTTTTTTTTATGCTATTTTCTGTTTTTTATAATATTTAATATTGCAATTTCTCGATAATACGTTTAAAAAACCAGATCTTTATCTGTTAAAAAATTTGCGATCTGGTTTTAAAGTTAGATTGCTAAATGGCAATCTCTTTTATTATTAGTAACGCATAGTTAACACTTTTTATTGGAAACGCCTCTGTAAGGTATTAATTGCTCGACGTACATTAGATAATGGGCCAATATTTATCCATTTATTGCTCGTTTGATGGAATCCTTGTGGTGTACCTGTTTCGATTAAAAGTGCACGCATGTCCTTAGGTTTAATAACATCACCAATATGCTGTTTATACCATGATTGGATTGCCACGACAGCGGAAGCAACAATCGGTGTTGCAGATGATGTCCCCGAGAAAGTATGGGTATAATTATTATGCTCACCGCTATCATATAGATCGTTATAACCGGTTGTGACGACATTTAAACCCCATCCTTGCACATGTACCATGCTGCCATAAGTGGTGAAATCTGTTGGTATCAGGTATTTTTTATCGCCCGCACCAACACGAATTGCACCGTTATCGCCATCATCATTACGGTTTCTATATTCATTATATAATTTATGATCTAAATCCTCAGCGCCATTGCCCGCTGCCATAATGACAATTATGCCTGCATCAGTGGCTTCTTTTGTGATATCCCAGACCGCTTTTTGATAATCGGCTGGAACATATTTAATACGTGGTCCCATTGATTGTAATTCGTAGATGAATATATCTCCTGGCCTTAAGTATTTTAATGCTTTAGCAATTCCATTAACGCGCCCAGCCGGTGCTTCTGAAACGCCATAAAAAGAATCTGCGCCATGCACTAATCCTTTTATCCCCAATCCCATATCTTTGGCATACATTATTCCAGCAACTGCTGTGCCATGTTCATTTTTAAACGGATATTCTGGTGACAGATTAATAAAACTTTTTCTTTGTAAATTAACATGGTTAAAATCAAATCCACCTTCTATATCTGCACAGCGGATCCCTTGTCCTGTGATACCAAGTGACCAGGCATACTCAATATCAATACCAATATGATCTACAGTTGTCCCACCTTGATAGCCCTGAAGGGGATTAAAATTAGGTGTATTATGAATTTGCCCTGTCTTATGATCTGATAACTGCCTAAATGGTGGTGGTGTGTCGGTATGTTCTATATAGGCGTATTCAACAAAATCATAACTATTTATTTTATCTGCTAAACTTTGTAGTTCATCCAATGGCATATTGTCCGCTTCTGCAACATAGCAAATACCAGTAAGGTTTTGGCAATTAATTAACTGGTTTTTTATTGTGAGTAAATCATCATCAACAATAGAATAGTAATTAAAGTCATTCAGAAAGCTATCTTTTAAAACAGCAGGTTTTAAAATTAATTTATTATTATCTTTTCTTTCTTGGATAACAGATTTATTGAATTTTATAATAAATTTATGTTTTTTCATTGTTAAGCTCCATATTATTAAAGCTGATTTATCATTATTATTTCGCTTAGTTAGCGAAGAAAAAATTTAACATAATAATTTTTATTTAAGATAATTAAAATTGATGAAGATTATTTTATCGGTTTAAGTAATCAAATTTAATTTATTTTCATTCTATGAATAGTTTCACAAAATTAATGGAAGAGGTTTTTTTATAACTAAAATATGTTAAATAAGGCGTTTAATAATTAAATAAATTAATGTTAATAGGGCGGCGAGAAATAATTTTTTTAATTTGTTATTTTGATATACTTAAAGTGTATAAGATAGTTTTTATTTTTATAAGAATAAGTTTTTACTTTATTACTATTTAAATGATTTTTTATCATTATCTAAGTAATGAAATTTATTAAAAAATAAATCTATTATTTAAATTAATCGTGATATCTGACCAGTAAAAATATTATTTAGTTGTCGATTAATAACAATCTATTATTATTTATAATAGGTTTGAAATTTCCCCCAATGACGAAAACAACATGGAAGTTAGCCAAATTCGCTCATTATTAAAGCAAATTGATTATATAACTAAAATGCTTGGGCGGCATAACTAGCGTAACTGTGGTTATTGAATAAACCAAATTTTACTCCGTCAACCCGATATAGACAGGCTTTATCTACGCCCGCCTGTTCTGCGTGAATCAAAAATAGAGTAAATAGGCGGCAGCAACACGACTTTGGTTCTTCTTAGTATTATTAATTTTACTGGCATAAGCGGTTAACGCCCATTTAGTGATATAGCGTTTATCTGCTGAAAGCCACGTTTAGCGAGTCTATTATGCACATGATCTTGGATTTCATTAAATGTTTTTCGGATTGGCGGTATCAATTGCGTAATAATGATATGAGTAAAAATCAAAAAGGAACATGACTGTTTTTTATATAGACAAGAAAGTTATCGACAAAATTTTCATTTTTAAAAACAAAAGTAGTTCCGCAACTACCAATTTTTTACCCAAGGTGTGCTTGCTCGGATCGTATTGATAACGGCACGATAAAAATCATAAAACTCGACAACTGGGCGCTGATTATTTTTGGCAGTTGTCCACAAGAAAGCAAGATCGGGTTCATTCCAGATTTCATATTCAGAAATCGAATCAGCAAGACCTATCAAATAATTAATACTATATCTTTCTACTGTTAGTCATTGGTTTATCCCATTAAATTATTTTTAGTTTTATTTGGTATAGTGTTTTTCTGGTAATATCTTATTGGAATATCAATTTATAAAATATCAATTGGTTATAGCAAAATTAATTAAATAATAGCGTGGTTGATTTATTTTTATATTTTTGATTAGAATATTTATAATAACATCTCAAATTTTTATTTTTTACCAATTTAAATAATGATTATTGTAGATAATCGTTATTAGTTGATAAAAACTAAGAGGAATAGAGCGTTGCTTATGCCTAGTTCACAATATTTAATACTATAATTAATCAGTGAATTTTGATTTAGCTTATTAATTTTAATTAGGTATATAAATTATTATTCTAATTTAATTAATAAAGAAACAACCTGCATAAATGTTAGTGTGGCATTGTGGCAGAAAGTATTTTTTGAGGCATAATATGGTGCAATTAATTTACTAGGAGTGCTGTTGTGTCAACAGAAAAAAACAGAGACATTCATCCGTTGATAGAACAATTTCTCGATACTATTTGGCTTGAGCACGATTTAGCCGCTAATACGCTTTCTTCTTATCGTACTGATTTACAAACATTAGTTGGTTGGTTGTCGCGCCATGGTTATGATCTGCTTACGGTAGAGGTCACGGATTTACAATCTTTTCTGGCTGAACGCGTAGAGGGCGGTTATAAAGCAACGAGTTCTGCTCGTTTACTTAGTGCTATGCGGCGCTTATTCCAGTATTTCTATCGAGAGAAACTCCGTAGCGATGATCCAACGGCACAATTGTCGGCACCTAAATTGCCAAGACGGCTACCTAAAGATCTTAATGAGAAGCAAGTTGAAGATTTATTGCATGCGCCTACCATCCATGATCCGATTGAATTAAGAGATAAAACAATGCTTGAGGTGCTTTATGCATGTGGGCTACGTGTTTCTGAACTGGTTGGGCTAACATTAACAGATATTAGTTTGCGTCAGGGTGTTATTCGGGTAGTGGGAAAAGGGAATAAAGAACGGTTGGTACCTTTAGGTGAAGAGGCTATTTATTGGTTGGAAACTTATTTAACGGAAAGTCGTCCAATCTTACTTAATGGACTGACCAATGATGTGTTATTTCCGAGTAAAAGAGGTACGCAAATGACGCGTCAGACTTTTTGGCATCGGATTAAATATTATGCAGCAATTGCTGGAATTGATAGTGAAAAACTTTCTCCTCACGTATTAAGACATGCATTTGCCACCCATTTGCTAAATCATGGCGCAGATCTGCGTGTAGTACAAATGTTGCTAGGACACAGTGATCTTTCTACTACACAGATCTATACCCATGTTGCCACAGAGCGGTTAAGGCAATTGCATCAACAACATCATCCTCGAGGTTGATTGTGGTTCAAGGAAATTTTAAATGAAAAAAAATATTGTATGGGTAATTAGTCTTCTGGCCGCAATGTCACATTCTGCTTTGGCTGATGATGTCGCTATTAAAAGAACATTGAATAAAATGGGCATAGAAACTGAGAATATCCATCCGTCACCTATTGTCGGTCTGAGTACAGTGATCACTAACCAAGGCCTGGTTTATGTAACCGAAGACGGTAAGTATTTATTAGAAGGGCCTATTTATGATTTAAGTGGTCAAATGCCGGTTAATGTCACAAATCAGATCTTAGCAAAAAAAATAGAAGCGATGAGTGATCAGATGATCATATTTAAGGCACCAGAGGAAAAATATATTGTTACCGTGTTTACTGATGTTACCTGCGGTTATTGCAAAAAATTTCATCAAGACATAGCAGAATATAATAAAAAGGGGGTCACTGTACGTTATTTAGCATTTCCTAGCAATGGTCTTCACCATGAATCAGCTAAAACAATGACATCTATCTGGTGTAGCGCTGATCGACAAAAAGTATTAACAGAAGCTTTTAAAGGTGAAACGATTTCTCCAATTGAAAAATGCAAAACAGTCGATATTAAGGCTCAGTTTAATATTGGTCACATGCTTGGTATCAATGGAACACCCGCTTTGGTGTTAGAAGATGGCACAGTAATACCTGGTTATATGACAGCCGATGATTTAGTTAAAGGGTTAGCAAAACTTAAGAAAAAATAATAATGAGTTAACAATAAATATGAAAATACAGCTTCGTCGCCGACCAAAAGCAGATGATAGCCACCTTCCAGCTCATTTATCTCCGCTATTACGCCGTTTGTATGCTATGAGAGGTGTGTTGTCAGAAAATGAGTTAGAAACAGGAGCTAAAGGATTACTTAATTACCAATCACTGAATGGGATTGAAACTGCGGTTCAACTATTAATCACTGCCCTACATGAACATTGGCGGATTATTGTGGTCGGTGATTTCGATGCCGATGGTGCAACGAGTACCGCATTGACACTGCGAGCGCTGAGCGCGATGGGATATCGTCATTTTGATTATTTGGTGCCTAACCGATTTGAAGATGGATATGGGCTTAGCCCGCAGGTTGTTAATGAAGTTATTAAAAGAAAAGCGCAACTTATTATTACCGTTGATAATGGCATATCCTCCCATGAAGGCGTTGCTGTTGCTCATCGACACGGTATAAAAGTGATCATTACCGACCACCATTTGCCAGGAGAAAAACTGCCTTGTGCAGAAGCAATTATTAATCCTAATTTAGCTGATTGTCACTTTCCATCAAAAGCATTAGCCGGGGTTGGTGTCAGTTTTTATTTGATGTCAGCATTACGTGCAGCGTTGCGCCAGACCGGTTGGTTTGAGCAACAGTCACGTAAGATGCCTAATCTGGCTGAATTACTAGATTTGGTGGCATTAGGGACGGTGGCGGATGTTGTTCCCTTGGATAGTAATAATCGTATTTTAGTTTATCAAGGTTTAAATCGTATTCGGGCGGGCCGCAGCTGTGTCGGGATCAAAGCTTTGATTGAAGTTTCCAAACGTGATGTTAGTCGTCTGGTTGCTAATGATTTAGGTTTCTCCATTGGACCACGGCTCAATGCTGCTGGAAGATTAGATGATATGTCAATCGGCGTGGAGCTGCTATTGACTGACGATATCGTGCACGCTAGGAAATTGGCTAATGAATTAGATAGCTTAAATCGTACCCGCCGCGAAATTGAACAAGATATGCAGCAAGAGGCTTGGCATATTTTTTCACAAATAGAAAAAAAACGTCATCAAATACCTAATGGTCTAGCACTCTATCATCCCGAATGGCATCAGGGAGTAGTAGGAATATTGGCTTCTCGCATCAAAGAACGTTTTCATCGTCCGGTTATCGCCTTCGCGCCAGCAGGCGAAGGGATTTTAAAGGGTTCAGGGCGTTCCATCAATGGTTTACATTTACGAGATGCACTTGAGCGCTTAGATACACTTAATCCAGGATTAATTTTAAAGTTTGGCGGCCATGCCATGGCGGCAGGATTAACTCTGGAGGAGCAGAAGTTTACTCAGTTTCAAGAGAACTTTTCTAATCTGATGGCAGAACTGCTAGATAACGATATGCTTGAAGGGGTTATTTGGAGTGATGGTGAGCTAAATAATGAAGAGTTGTCGCTGGATATTGCTGAACAAATTAGAAATGGCGGGCCATGGGGACAGGCTTTTCCTGAGCCTATCTTTGATGGCAAATTTAGGTTACTGCAACAACGTCTTGTGGGTGATAGTCATTTAAAAGTGATGCTAGAACCTCTGACTGGTGGCCCGATGATAGATGGTATTGCCTTTAATATTGATACTGCTTATTGGCCTGACAATAGTATTAAAATGGTCGAATTGGCTTATAAACTTGATGTCAATGAGTATCGTGGTAATCGTAACATCCAGTTACTTATTCAACATTTATGGCCTTGCGAATAGTCTTTAGCCTAATCTGACCATTATTTTTCACTGAAAGTGGTAGGGTATGGCTATGATTTTCCTTATTATAATCAATATATTTCTGCTACTAATTTGCTAATAGTTAGATTTAAAGCACTTTCTTATCGTGGCATTTACTGATTAAAAGCGGTCATTTGGTTGCTAAAAGGGGTTATCATGAAGCATATTGACTGAAAAACTATAATCCCGCAATCAGATCCGCTACAATAGGCGGTTTATATTTTTATGACTTTTTAATGAAAATTACATAAATAAGATACAAGGGTATGTTTGAAATTAATCCAATAAAAAATCAAATTCAGGATCTGTCTGAGCGGACGAAGATCTTGAGGGGGTATCTTTGACTATGATGCCAAGAAAGAGCGTTTGGAAGAAGTAAACGCAGAACTTGAACAGCCTGATGTATGGAACGAACCTGAGCGAGCCCAAGCATTGGGTAAGGAACGTTCTTCTCTTGAAGCCATAGTAGAAACCATCGACGCGTTAATACAAGGTTTAGATGATGTATCTGGTTTGCTCGATCTAGCAATCGAAGCTGATGACGAAGAAACTTTTCATGAGGCGGTAGCAGAGTTAGCGCAATTGGAAGGAAAACTGGGGCAATTGGAATTTCGCCGTATGTTTTCAGGGCAGTATGACAGTGCTAACTGTTATCTTGATTTACAGGCAGGCTCGGGAGGAACGGAGGCACAAGACTGGGCTAGCATGTTAATGCGTATGTATCTGCGTTGGGCTGAGTCAAAAGGTTTTAAAACTGAGATTATTGAAGCGTCAGATGGCGATGTGGCTGGTTTAAAATCTGCCACGATAAAAATTATTGGTGAGTATGCGTATGGGTGGTTACGTACTGAAACGGGTGTTCATCGATTAGTGCGTAAAAGTCCTTTTGATTCAGGCGGTCGCCGCCATACTTCTTTTAGCTCAGCCTTTATTTATCCTGAAGTGGATGATGATATTGATATTGAAATTAATCCGGCGGATTTGCGTATTGATGTTTATCGAGCATCAGGGGCTGGTGGTCAACATGTTAATAAAACAGAGTCAGCGGTACGTATAACTCATATTCCAACTGGCATTGTTACTCAATGTCAGAATGACCGTTCACAGCATAAGAATAAAGATCAGGCTTTTAAGCAACTAAAAGCAAAATTATATGAGCTTGAGATGCAAAAGAAAAATGCCGATAAACAAGCATTAGAAGAAAATAAATCTGATATTGGCTGGGGTAGCCAAATTCGTTCTTATGTGCTGGATGATTCTCGAATTAAAGATCTACGTACAGGTGTTGAAAATCGCAATACCCAAGCGGTACTGGATGGTGATCTGGACAAATTCATTGAAGCCAGCTTGAAAGCTGGCTTATGAGGAAAAAAGATGTCTCAACAACAACAGGGTACTGATCAGGCCCTTGATTTAAATAATGAATTAAAAACTCGTCGAGAAAAACTGGCGGGATTGCGTGGTAATGGCATTGCTTTTCCTAATGATTTTCGCCGGGAGTATTTATCTAGCGATTTACATGGTAAGTATGCGGATCAGGATGCGGAGCAGCTTACAGCACTGAATATTGATGTCTCTGTTGCCGGACGAATGATTACACGCCGTATCATGGGTAAAGCCTCTTTTGCTACCTTACAAGATATGGGGGGGCGCATTCAGATTTATATTTCTCGTGATGATTTACCTGAAGGGATCTATAACGAACAATTTAAGAAATGGGATCTGGGCGATATTCTCGGTGTTAAAGGTAAATTATTCAAGACCAAAACCGGCGAATTAACCATTCATGGTTATGAAGTTTATTTATTAACCAAAGCATTGCGTCCTTTACCAGATAAATTCCATGGGCTGGCAGATCAGGAAACGCGTTATCGCCAACGTTATCTTGATCTTATTGCTAATGATCGATCACGGCAGACTTTTATTACGCGTTCACGTGTGCTATCTGCTTTACGTAACTTTATGGTTAGTAAAGATTTCATGGAAGTTGAAACACCCATGATGCAGGTTATACCGGGTGGCGCAGCAGCTCGTCCATTTATTACTCATCATAATGCGTTAGATATTGATATGTATCTGCGTATTGCGCCAGAACTTTATTTGAAACGTTTAGTTGTTGGTGGATTTGAGCGAGTTTTTGAAATTAATCGTAATTTTCGCAATGAAGGTATTTCGCCGCGGCATAATCCAGAGTTTACCATGATGGAACTTTATATGGCTTATGCTGATTATAAAGATCTTATTGTATTAACCGAAGAATTATTCCGAACGGTAACTCAAGAAGTATTAGGTACATCTCAGGTAAAATATGGTGAGCATCTATTTGATTTCGGGCAGCCTTTTAGCAAAATGACCATGAAAGAAGCGATAGTCAAATATCGTGCGGAAACGGTGCTGGCTGATTTGGATGATATGACTAAAGCGACAGCGATCGCAAAATCACTAAATATTGAGCCAGAAAAAGGCTGGGGATTAGGTCGTCTACAATGTGAAATTTTTGAGGCAGTGGCAGAAAGCCATTTGATCCAACCGACATTTATTACGGAATATCCGGCAGAAGTGTCTCCCTTAGCTCGTCGTAATGATAATAATCCATTTATTACCGATCGATTTGAATTCTTCATTGGTGGTCGTGAAATTGGTAATGGTTTTTCTGAGCTTAATGATGCAGAAGATCAAGCCGAGCGCTTTGCACAGCAGGTTCGACAGAAAGATGAAGGTGATGATGAAGCCATGTTTTATGATGAGGATTATATCACCGCACTGGAGCATGGATTGCCACCAACGGCCGGTTTAGGTATCGGTATTGATCGGATGATCATGTTATTAACGGATAGCCATACAATTCGTGATGTTATTCTGTTTCCAGCATTACGGCCTGGTAAATAGCCTATTAGATTGCATAAACAATGCCTGGCTTTAGCCAGGCATTGTTATTTTTGTTCGATCTATTATTTGTCGGCAGTGTAATATTTAACCCCAATGCGAATAATTTCGCGTCCTTGTGAGCGCCGATGTTTATTGGTATCTCGCAGAGAATAGATACAACCGCAATATTCTTGTTGATAAAATTGTTCGCGCTTACTAATTTCAACCATTCTGGCTGAGCCGCCTTGCTTACGCCAGTTATAGTCCCAGTAAGTAAGGCCATCGTAATGGCTGGCAGCACGCTTACCACAATCATTGATTTGTTGCATATTCTTCCAGCGAGAAATGCCTAATGAACTGGAGATAATGCTAAAACCATGTTCAGCAGCGTAGAGCGCGGTACGCTCAAATCGCATATCAAAACACATAGTGCAACGAATTCCGCGCTCAGGTTCTTGTTCCATTCCTTTAGCACGGGTAAACCAGTTATCACTATCATAATCAGCATCAATAAACGGCACATTATGCTGCTCAGCGAAACGAATATTTTCGTTTTTGCGGATCTCGTATTCTCGTTGTGGATGAATATTTGGATTATAGAAAAAAATAGTATAATCAATACCTGAAGCACTTAGTGCTTCCATCACTTCACCTGAACAGGGAGCACAACAAGAGTGCAGTAATAATTTATTAGCGCCATTAGGCAGCGTTAGTTTAGGACGGGTAAATTTATCCATGGTTGCAAATTTTTATAGTAATCGATAATAGGGCTAATAATAACAGCAAGCAAGACATATATAATAGCCTTTTTATTTTTTGGGTCAAATTTGTTTGTTATGAGGCAAAGAAGATTTATGACTAGTGATAAGTGATAAAGGCATTCACTACATTTGACTTAAGCAGAAATTAAATTGACGTTGATTGATATAAAAATTTATTTTATTGGATATTAATACAATATTGGATAATTTTTCGTTCAGGAATTAAAGCATATAAATATCTAGTTAAATTAAAATACTTTTATATGAAATATTGTAATAAGATAATATTTCAACTATTGCAAGTGATAGAAAAAAGGAAGCTAAATAAAATTTAGTAATCAATATTTAGTGTAAAAGATTTTGCTAAAAATAGCGTGAATTAATTATAAATAAATAGCAAAAATTTATACTGAAATTGAATGTGTTAAATTAAAAGAGTAAGCGATAGAAAATTTTAATAAATTGTTAAATATTTTAATAACAGAATTTTTTATTGAAAAAATTGCTTTTTATCTGTTTTTGCATCGCAAAATATTGCTTTAGCAGATTATCTTGAGTTAAATAAACCAGCAACTGCCAACCTGTTCACAATTTCTTGATAAAGTTTTTGCTGTAATAACGCGTGTTACATGCTTTTGGACTTGATTTTTGCAAAATAACATAATTAAGTAGTCAATAGGAGTTTATTGCATGAGAGCATCGAGGGTCATTATATTAAGTCTATTTATATCATTATGTTTAGTAAAATCTTTACAAGCAAAAGAGTATCAATTAACGGGTAAAAATATCAATATTCTGTTATCCGATAAGACTAAAGATATATTAGTTTGGTTTAAAAATAACAAAAATAATGATGTCATTAAAGCCGATAATTTATTTGAGATTAGTTTTAATTCAGCAAAAAAATTAACTGAAAAGGATTTTAACTTGCAAAATATTAAGCAAGATAAAAATACCATCACAATAAATTATATTAGGAATAATATTAAAGTAACAACGATACTTGCTTTATATGATCAAGCAAATTTTGCTCGTTACGAAATCCGCATCACTGCTGAAAATAAACCCTTAAACATGAGTATGGTTTCATTAATGCCTTTTAAAACCCAAGCGCCTTTTGTTTATGGTTCAGTTGTTAGTTCTCCAATTATTAGTGATTCATTTTTTATTATTCCAGAAAATCCGTTAACCAATACCACGGCTTATGAAGGCGGTGTAACGCAAAAAATAGGGCAGGCCATTCCTTTACAACCCGCTCATACCCTCAGTTATAAAACTTATATTGGCACTTATAAAAGTGGCCAATTGCGTCGTCATGTTAATCAGTTTTTAAATGTTGTTCGTGCTCGTCCTTATAATCCGTATTTGCACTATAATTCCTGGCTTGATATTGGTTTTTTTAATCCTTATACCGAAAAGCAAGCATTACTACGTATTGAACAGTATGGCGAAGCGTTGGTTAATAAACGCGGTATTAAATTAAATGGTTATTTATTTGATGATGGATGGGATAATTTAAAAGGTAACTGGGGATTCAGTAGCAATTTTCCTAATGAGTTTAAGAAATTAAAATTAGCGGCCGAAAAATATCATGCGGCCTTAGGCATTTGGTTATCACCTTGGGGCGGATATAATAAACCACGCGATATTCGCGTTTCACATGCAGCTGAATTTGGTTATGAAATAATGGATGGTAAATTGGCTTTATCCGGTGCTAATTATTATGCCAATTTTCATAAACGTATTTTAGCGTTAATAAAACAACAAAATATTACTATGTTTAAATTGGATGGTACCGGCAACGCAGATAAGGTGATTCCAGGTAGCCCATTTACTAGTGATTTTGCTGCGGCAATCCATATGATTAGTGATATGCGAAAAGCCAATAATAATCTTTATGTTAACTTGACCACTGGCACCCAAGCGACACCATCCTGGCTTTTTTACGCTGATTCGATTTGGCGTGGTGGTGATGATGTCAACTATTATGGCCCCGGTCCTAAAGTACAACAATGGCTGACTTATCGCGATGCTGAAACCTATCGTTCAATTGTGATGAAAGGCCCATTATTTCCTCTTAATTCTTTAATGTTGCATGGTATTATTTATGCTAAACAAGCCAAATATCTTAATCGACAGTCTGAGCAGGACTTTGCTGATCAGGTTTGGAGTTATTTTGCTACCGGCACTCAGTTACAAGAATTGTATATTACGCCTGAGCTGTTGAGCGATAATAATTGGCATGTATTAGCTACTGCAGCAAATTGGGCCCGTGAAAATCAAGCTATTTTATTTGACAGCCATTGGATAGGTAGTGATCCGACCAAATTAGCGATCTATGGTTGGGCTGCCTGGAGTAATAATAAATCGATTATCAGTTTAAGAAACCCATCGGATAAACTCCAAGAATATTATTTGGATTTACAGCATGATTTAGAATTACCGGCTGGCGCGCCACAAAGTTATCAAGTTAGCCTAAATTATATTAGTAAAAATGGCAGTAAAAAACCGACTAAGATTAATAAATCAACATTAGTGACATTATCGCCTTTTGAAACGGTTGTTATGTTATTAGAGCCTGATAGAGAAAAAAAAGGACGATAAAATATTGGCTAGGATTTGCGCTTAAAAAGCATAATTCAGTTAATTAGCCTCAAAATACAAATACCTCCTTGTCCTTGTTGGCATGGAGGATATTAACAGTTCATTTTTTTATTTTAATTTAGTGTGAAATTTTACAGCTATCAACGTTGATAATGGTACTATCTGATTTTATGTTGGTAATTTCTTGGTATTCCTTGTTTGCTTTTATTATTGCTTCTTTTTGAATCACTCGTATTATAAGAGAAAAACCTATCCCATTCGCTTTGATCTATATTATTTGTATCAACCATGCTGCCAGTGCAATGATATTTTTTTCTTCCTCTAATGACGCAGTAGTTGTGGCTGAAAAGAAGCGTGGTAGTATAAAAATGATTGATAATATTAAGAATTTATTTTTCATGTAAAGAGTCATATTAATGTCCTATTGTTAATATAGTATTTTATTTACTTACGCTGGATATTCTTGTAAATAATAACCAAATTAATTTAAATCATTTGTTAACATTATGTGTAATTATATTTATTTTTTTATTAAATATAATTGGTGATATAATTGTAAATATTGCTGGTGAAAGATATTGCTAGACAATTTTCAGCTACTATTTTATCTATTGTTTTTTATTTTACCTATTATATCAAACTTCAAAATAGCAAATAATAGAATTAAAACCTGTTTTAATATGACAATAATTTAGTATGAAATTAATAAGTTATTTCCATGTTCAATATTCAATTATAAAAAAATAGATAAATGGTTATTTTTATCATTATCAATAATATGGGTATTAAAAATAAAATGATTTTACTATTTTTATAGTTAATGAAATTGTCCATTTTAATGCATTAAAAATGGATAATAAATATAAAAACTATCTTTTTTAATCGATTAACCATAAATACGATAAATTGTTCATTATCAGTAACCGACTAAATATTTTAAATTTACGATTTATTTGTTTTCATTATTTATAATAAATAGTGTAATATAATTTAAACAGTCATTTTAATTAAGCTTAATATTAAAATTTAAATAAGTTAGCATGACATGGATATAGTAAAAAGTAGTAAATCTCGAGGAGCTGGCATTAATGAAAAAGATTATTAGCTTTAGCATTCTGTTATTACTGATTGGTTGTGGTAATAAAACACCGCCTACATCGCCATCATTTAGTAATAAGCAAGATATTATCTTTATTGATCAAACCAAAAAACTTTTTCCAATTGCTAATTATCCCCAAAATAGCGCTCGCTGGATCCCGCCTCATGAACCGGGTTACCGACAACCATTTTTAACTGAAATACAACAAAAAGAGGCGTTCGATAACCTGTTAGCGCGCTATTTTGGGGAACAATCACCCTGGAATGGTAATTACATTCAGTCAGTTTTACAGGATGCACAGGATGTATCGGATGTAAAAAATGCGAAAAGAAATTTATCCCATTTTGCAGAAAAGTTTACTGCGCCTAATGTGAGTCACTATGGCGAAAATTTTCGCTTACTAGATGCTAACTGGAAAGCAAAAATGCAATATCGGGTATCCGTGCCGATAGCTGAGCATTTTACTGTTGCTGACCGAGGGATCACTTTGCGTGAAACCGCGGTAAGATTCCTACCAACGGCTTATCCTGCTTTTGAAGATCCGCGTGAAGCCGGTCAAGGTTATCCTTTCGATATGCTGCAAAACTCAGCCCTTCATCCAGCTGAACCGGTTTACATTGCGGCAGTAACAGCAGATAAATCTTGGAGTTTCATTATTTCATCAACGGTCATGGGATGGGTGGATAGCTCACATATTGCTAAAGCAAATAATCATTTTATCCAGCAGTGGACAGCCATGGCGAACAAAAAGCTGGCTGCGGTTATTAATGATAATGCCAGTTTTACTGATGAACAGGGCATTTTTAGATTTACCGCCCGTACGGGCACATTATTGCCATTAAAATTGATTAAAGGTAAAGCAAAGATTGTATTACCAGTATCGGATGGCAATGGTTATGCTGTTATTCGTTATGCACCACAGTTTGAACAACAAGTGCGTCAGGTACCTATCTTACCGACCGCCGAAAATATGGCACATATCATCCAATATATGCAAGGCAAGGATTATGGCTGGGGAAGTCTTTATGGTTTTAATGACTGTTCGGCGGAAGTGAGAAATCTTATGTTGCCTTTTGGTATTTTTCTGCCAAGAAATTCACTACCCCAATCGTTAATTGGTAAGCGAATTGACCTGAGCGATTATTCAACCAATGAACGGATTGCTTATTTGATGAAATATGGCCAGCCATTTAAAACATTAATCTATATACAAGGTCATATTATGTTGTATGTTGGTAACTCAAATTGGCAGGGGCGTCCTGTACCGATAATCTACCATAATGTATGGGGATTGAGACCCGCAGCGCCACCGAGTCGCAGTATTATTGGCCAGTCCGTTTTTCTGCCGCTGTTGGCTCAATATCCTGATGCACCAGAACTTGAATCACTGGCAAGCAAGCCGCTATTTATTATTAGCTATCTCGATCAAGCAGAGTGATGATGATTTGATAAATTTTTCCCTCGCCCCCTTTTATTAACGCAATGCAACTGCCAGTGGCAAATTAACAATCTTGCGGCTGGCAACAATTCTCTATTTGTTCATCCAGATGTTTGCTAACGCTTACTATTTTCTAGCAATCATTTATGTAATATTTGATGCAGTTAACATTCTTGAATAGCTCAATTGTTAAATTTTGCTAAATTAATAAGTCATTTTTAACAATTTACTTATCTTAGGATGGTGCATAATGGATCTATCACCTGCTTTATGGAGTCTAATCGCTCAATGGCGTGATTGGGCATCAGAACCAAATATTGATCCATCGGAACAGAGAGAGACTGCATTAAACAGAGTTTTTGACTGTATCATTAAAAAAGATCCACATCTTGATTTATCCCACTTGTCTTTAACTTCGTTGCCTACCTTACCAGAATGGTTAATAACATTAGATATTCATAATAATCAGTTAACCACACTGGCCGCTAATTTGCCCAAAACATTAACTCATTTGGATGCAGGTAAAAATCAATTAACTAGCTTGCCTGAGCATCTACCTGAAACATTAATAGAAATAAGGGTTGATCATAATAAGTTAACTAGGCTACCTGATAATCTGCCAAAAAACTTATCTATGTTAAATGCTGATCATAATCGATTAAGTAGTTTGCCTGAGCATCTGCCTGACGGATTATCAGTATTAGATGTTAGTGATAACCAATTGACGACTATACCTCATAATTTACCCCTATCATTAACCATTTTGTCTGTTAATAAAAATAACCTCGAAAGTTTGTCTGATAATCTACCAAATAACCTATTTTATCTTGATGCCAGCGACAATCCATTGACTGCTTTACCTAATAAATTACCATTTAAGCTAGAAAAATTAATGGTTAATAACGCATTTTTGACCGCATTACCAAATACTTTGCCTGACGAGTTATACCATCTAAGTGTCAGCAACAATCAAATAACCGCGCTGCCCACTAAACTTCCGCCTAAGTTACAAGCACTGACAATCGATATCAATCAGTTAAGCGTATTACCCAATCAACTGCCAGCACTATTAAGAATGCTGAATGTAGCATCTAATAAATTAACAAGCTTACCGCAAGTCTTGCCCGTAGATTTAATTGTGCTGGATGTTAGTCATAACCAATTAAAAGCACTGCCTAAAATTTTACCAAACAACTTACTTACCTTACTCGCTAATGATAATCAACTGGCCTCGCTACCATTTTTACCACGAGATTTAAATATTGTTAAAGTTTATGGTAATCAGTTAAAAAATATACCCGATCAACTACCACCTTGGTTAACAGTATTAGATATTGGTGATAACCAATTAACGGCCATTCAAGGCGCTTTACCGGATGAATTAAAACTGTTAAATGTTAGTCGAAATCAGCTAAAAAAATTGCCTGACCATTTACCAGATTCTTTAGTAGAAATTGATGCGAGTTATAATGAACTAGTTTCACTACCTGATAAATTGTCTGCTGCATTAAACCGCTTATTGATTGCCGGCAATCAATTAACTTGGCTAGGCAGGAATTTGCCGCGCGGGCTCACCCAATTAGATGTTAAGCGCAATCAACTAAAGGCGTTACCCGAGGACTTGCCAGATGGCATCACTGAATTAGATGTTAGCCACAATCAATTAAGGGTATTTCCTGATCATATACCCACATCACTAGAAATTTTGGATGCCAGCTATAACAAATTTGTAAGCTTGCCTGCTCATTTACCGCCAAGCTTACAATATCTTGTTGCTCACCATAACCAACTCAATTTGCTGCCTGATCCATTACCTTTTAACCTTAACATTCTGATTGTTAATAATAATGAATTAACTCAATTGCCGGAAGTTATGCCTGTTTTTTTACAGCAGATCGTGGTACATAATAATCAATTAACTGAATTGCCGCATTTTTTTGAAAATTTATCCTATCTTGATGCAAGTTATAACCGGTTAACTGAGTTTCCTGCACATTTGCCTACTGATGTGGTGACTCTTATTCTGCATAATAATCAGTTACCAGCTTTACCTGCTCATTTATTCCAAGATCTGATTTTTTTTGATGTACATAATAATCAGATCACTAGCTTACCTGACCATCTGCCTTTACTGTTGCAGTACAGTGACTTTAGTGGTAACCCATTGGACTCAATACCTACTCGTTTTCCATTGCAACTCCAACAATCGCGTGACGACGAGCATAGTATAGATATTTCAGAGGAGGAGTTACTTCATTGGGCACATGATAAATATATTAGTGCTGATGAATATCACGGCAGAAATATTGCAGTAAAAAGAATAAACGCTTGCATTAATGATAATAATAGTAAGTCACTTGATTTATCCGGTTTACATTTAACCCGTTTACCGGCTCATTTGCCTGCAAGCATTACCGAACTTAGAATCAACAACAATCAACTGTCGGTTTTGCCGACTAGCTTGCCAGCGAATCTAAAATATTTATATGCGGCAGATAATCAGTTAAATGCTTTACCGGGCAATCTGCCTAATTCCTTAATTTATCTTGATGTTAGTGGCAATAAACTGACGGCTTTGCCGAATACGTTGCCTATTATGTTACAACATTTAGATGGTCATAATAATTTATTGACCTATTTGCCAACTAATCTACCCAATATTTTAATTACCTTGGATGTTAGTCATAATCAACTGATATCCCTGCCAAATAATTTATCAAATAAATTAAAGAAACTCGATATTAGTGATAATCAATTAACAGCCTTACCTGACAGTCTGCCTAATCAATTAGGGCATCTTAATGTCAGTTATAATCAATTGGGAATAATGCCAGGAAGCTTGTCTAATAAATTAAAATACTTAGATGTTAGTCATAACAGATTGACCACTTTATCTAATCATCTATCTGACAAACTAAGATACCTTAATGTTAGTGATAATGAGCTAACGGTTTTGCCGCCTAATCTGCCGGCTAAATTAAAATATTTGAATGTTAACAGTAATCAGTTGAAAGAATTACCCGCTCACTTCCCTAATAAACTACTTTTTCTTGATATTGATAACAATCCGCTCACTAGTGATCATGCCGCTATTTCCATTGCGGCTATTGAAAGCAAGCAGACTGCACAATTATCTAAGTTATTCAGGCCTATATATGAATTAATTCCAGAATGGTTCAAATGGTTAGATCAAGCCCCCACAAAGGAAGCCAATGCTAGAGAAATTGCCGTTCATCGAATGATTGATTGTCTTTGTTTGCAAGAACGATCACTTGATTTATCCAACTTAAATCTTACTAGCCTTCCCGCTCATGTACCTTACAATCTGATATCATTAAATGTTAACGATAACCAACTTGCAGTGTTACCGGCGGAACTCCCATCCACTATCCAAAAGCTTTATGCTTCTAATAATCAGTTAACTTCTCTGCCTGTTAACCTACCTGAAAGGTTAATACTATTGGATGTTAACCATAACCAGTTAATGGCGTTAGGCAATAATTTGCCAACCACGTTGCTCGGTATAGATATTAGTAACAATCAATTGATTCGATTACCGAATAATTTACCAGCTGGTTTACTATTACTGAATGCCAATAATAACCAATTAACCTTCTTACCTGATAGCCTGCCGGCCAGTTTAACGCATCTGTTCGTGGGTAATAATGAATTAAAAACGTTAACTAACTATTTGCCAAATTCATTAATCAGGATTGATGTCAGTAATAATCAACTTACAGCCTTGCCTGATCATATTCCTGATAAATTAATAAAATTTAACTTTACGAAAAATCAACTCAGTGCTGAGTCGATATATCTGCCTATTAACCTTCGCTTGACTGATTCTAGTCGGGATTATGCTAGCTTGAACTTTGATCGTAAGGTATCAGATTGGCAACTGCCAGCAGTGAGTTTTCAGCATGAAGGTGAAAGCAGTCGTTTCGATGGCCAATTAATTATCCAACTGGAAGATGATCTACTAGTGAGAGAGGCGGCGAGTAAATTATTTAAAAAACATCCGCAAATATCGGTTTTAGTGCAACTGGATAGTGAGGGAAATAGTTTTAAGGTGCATGGCAATATCGAGCATTTGCGGCAGCAAACTAAGCAGCACTGGCAGTTAGTTGGCCATGGCCGTAGCCTGCCTGATGGAGAATATGTCAGCCTGGCCTGGCGTGAGGCTAAATCGCTGGCACAGCAATTAAAACAATTGGCGATAGATTTGCAGATAACTATTTCGCCCAAACATATCAATCTGGTGGGTTGTTCGTTGGCAGACGATCAGCAGCAAATCAGTTATGTCAAACAATTTGCTGTAGCCTTAGATGAAACGATTCGACCCTATTCTGTCTCTGCTTATTCGTCTAAGCTGATGGTCAATAATGAGGGCAGAAAACGATTGATAGAAACGGGTAATAAAACCACGCTGTTTTTTAATAATGAGAAAAATGACTGGCATATAGAGAAGGTGGCCGGTAAAACCGTTAATAACCTGGCAAAATCAGCGATTGAACCCGCGACCTTAGGTGCTCCTGCCAGGCTGGAGTCTATCTCTTATAAATTAATGTCTTTCATTAAGCAGGCTGAACAATTTCAGTCGATTATGAGTCAGTTTTATCATTATCATCGCTTGTCGCTACAAAAGTGGGTACCGCTTTTTACTAGTTTAAGCAAAAGTAAAATGCAGCCGGGCAGTTATGATTTACATTTTATTCATAATGAGACCCATCAATTGAAGAAATTAATTACTAATAATAAACATATTATTGATTTTATTAATAAATTTAATCAATATTTGGAAATGATTATTAAAGTTTATTATTACAACGGTAAAACATTAGTTTTGCGGGGTAATATGACAGATGTTGATAGTGTGCATGGATTAAATGCCGCTTTCCTGCTCAAAGAATTGATCCCCTGGTTTGCCAATAAACATCGGCTTGGTGTGATGGATAATGAGTTATCAGAAACCCTCAGTATGGCACTGAATATACACACTTATCTCAATTTGACACAAATAGTGCACGGGACAGTGGAAGATACATTAAGGTTGGTTAATTTATATCAAATGGCTGCCTACCAGGGGCAGCAGGCAACAAAAGGATTATTGAGCCCGTTGTTTTATGGCAGCTACGTTTTAGCAGGTGTCTTTAATATTGCCAGTATTGTTTTGGATAGTATTGAATTAGCGCATGCGCAAAATGATCTGCAACGAGTGGTTTTTAGTGCTCAGTTAGGGGTTGATATTACTAATTTAGTGGTTGTTGGCATAGGAATAGGGGCTAGCATGCTAGGGGCAACCACAGTTGCTACTTTTACTGGTGCGTTAGCTGTCCCATTAGCAGGGGTAGGGATCGGCGTCACTGCGTTGGCTGAAGCGTTTGGTAAGGTAACCCATAGTGTTCAGATAGTCGGCAACTATTTTGCCGATATCGATTTGGCTTATCAAGATGGTGGCTATCGGCGGATAACGAAAAAAATCACTGACAGTGATGCGGTTATCACAATTATGCAGCCGATTCCAGGCGCCGTCATTACTGAACTGGACTTACGACACAATACACTGACTTATGATAGCCAATATCTTTATCGTAATGATCCTACTTATTCCAGCGGATCAGGCCACAGTAATTATTTCTTGTTCTGGCCCAATCGAGGCGTAAATCGAGATAAAAGCCAGGCGATCAATATTCGACAGGGATTGGGCTATCAAAGTAGTCAATCCAACTTTAAGTCAGGTGATGATGTTCTGATCCTGCCAGGTACGCCGATTACCTACCTAGATTATGCCTATATGATCTTACCTTTTGTCACCACACGTGATGATAGAGGTTTTGCTCTATTAAGAAAACTGGAAGAAGACGGTCGGTTTGATTTCGATTTTTATGCTTTTCCCGGTGAACGGGCAATCTATCGGATTATACCCAATTATGTGGCAACCCCGATTAAAGTGATTTTAGACGATCGCGATCGGAACTTGGTGCTACCTACATTACCGGTCGAGTTTCAGCATTATATTAGTTATCAGTTGATTGGTGGTGAAGGAGAATATCGGATTAGCTTAGCGAGAGGCGTGTCAATAACCTTACAATCAAATCATGCCAATACGCGTTGGCTATTGGATGCACGTTATCTTGAGTTGGGCACTAATATGCAGGTTAGCGAAGAGGGTAACTATCTCTATATAGATAATGTTATTGTCACGTTACCAAAAAATGCCAGTCGGATTACGGTGATAAATAAACAGGGAACCTTCGTCTTTGATGAAAATAGTCAGCAAATGCATATCATTCATATGGATGCGATGCATTTCAATAATAGTGATTCACTGGATGAATATCTAAAAATGTTAGCCAATATTCAGGATCATCCAACTCCATTTGTCATCATCGATCACTATCAACCAGATAATGCTGTTGGACATGTCGGCAGAGCTTATTATGAAACCGCCCGTAGCCGTATGATTTATACCAATCGGCCAGATGCAGCGGAATTTCTCAGTCAAGCGATGTTAGCCAAAGTTGACGGTGATAAAGCCTGGTTTTATCGCGATACCGCTATTTGGCAGGTAGAAATTAGTACGGGGCAGTTATTGCGGCAATATCTGCCATTTAGTTTTCCTGTGGTAAATGATGCCGCTATTCGTAGCTATACGATTCAGGGAAATGGTCAATTGCTGTTTGTGATTGAGCAAAATGGCATGCGTTGTGTTTATACCGTTGAGGATAGTGCGCTGAATTTGGTTGCGATTAATGGTAGTAAAGCTCTGTTAAACCTGTTAAATCGGCTCAAACAGCTGGTAGATTTTGTTGGCCAAAATAAAAAACCAGAGTTGTTGTTATCTGAACATAATCAATTTGGTGCCTCTCCAAGCTTTGATATGCATCACTTAGATAAGCTTGCTTCATCAGCCGCTTTTATTCCCAGCCAACTGGCAAAAATAGTCTATTTATCGGGTTATAATGGCGGGCAAGAGCAGCATTATTGGTTAATAACTGAGGGTAAGAATGCAAACAAGATGATCCGTTTAAACTTAGTCGCTCAATCAAAGAGTGATGAGCTACCCCATGGCGATGAGGTGATTGCCAACCAAGCGCACTCGTCAACATCGCTGTCAGAATTTATTCTTGTGGCAACCACGACAGGGGAGTCAACCGGTTATTATTTTTATAATCCACAAACACATGCTCTCTATTTTCAACCAGATAATGGTTTGTCCAATAGCCAGGCGCAATTGGTTGCGAGTAATATTCGATCACTTTTTCCCATTAATAATAAATTATTTTGTCAGCGAGAAGATGGGATATTTAGTTTATTGGATAACCAGGGGAAAAATATCTTAATTGGGATTTCTCAGGATTGGTTACGTAAGCATAATGACAATGTTATATTAGATTTGCATAAACTGATTAATGGGATGCCAGATTCAGCTGATTACATCATGTTGCAGGGTTTACAGGATCGAGATGGAAATCCGATAAGAGGTTGGTATGATAGTAAAGCCGGTCGAATAGTACAAGCGGGAAGTAGTTTAGATGCTAATCATGATCTGGTTTATTTAGGTCTATCAGAAGATCGGCAGGAAGCATTGATTTATGATAATGACGAACAGCAGCAATATCGTTTTTTGCAACCCGCCAACGTCACATTGACGCCGACAGAAAATGGACTTTTGATCTCAGATATTCCGACAGATCCTTTATGGGCCGCTTTTGCTTAGTGGTCTTTCCGGATAATCGTTATTTTGTTGTTAAGACCGGCAGCGCCACTGGGTCGCAGTATTATTGGCCAATCAGTTTTTCTGCGGCTCTTGGCACAATATCCTGATGCATTAGAACTTGAATCACTGGCAAGCAAGCCGCTATTTATTATTAGTTATCTTGCTCAAGCGGAGTGATGATATGATAATTTTTTAATGCACTCTTCTATGCGCGCAATGCAACTGCCAGTGACAAATTAATAATCTTGTGGCTAGCAACAATTCGCTTTTTATTCATTCCATTTTTTGCCAACACTTGCCATTTTCTATCAATCATTTTATGCAATATTTGATGCAGTTAACATTCTTGAATAGTTCAATTGTTAAATTTTGCTAAATTAATAAGTTGTTTTTAACAATTTACGTGCATTTGGATGGCAAAATTATGGATATAACACCTGCTCTTTTGGAGTTAGTAACAGAATGGCGAGATTTGGCATCAGAACCAGATATCGATCCAATGGAACGGAGAGACATTGCGCTAAATAGACTTTTGAGTTGTATTAACGAAGATAATTCATGGCTGAATTTAGCTGGTTTGTCTTTGACTTCGTTGCCTGATTTACCGGAATGGATTACACAATTAAATATTAATGATAATCAGTTAACCACGCTGCCCAATAATCTACCAAAACAATTAACCAATTTGAATGCGGGTAACAATCAATTAACCAGCTTGCCTGAACATCTACCTGACACATTACTTGAATTAAATATTCAGCATAATAGGCTGACTTGGTTACCAGATAAGCTACCAAAAAAATTAACCATATTAAATGCTAACCAAAATGAATTAAGTAGCCTGCCTGATCAACTGCCCACAAAATTATCAATATTAAATGTTAATGATAATGAATTGACCGTATTACCGAGTAGTTTACCAACATTTTTAAGCATTTTGTATGTGGATAAAAACAATCTGGAGAGCTTGCCTGATAAGCTACCAAGTAACATATTTGAACTCAAAGCTAATGATAATCCATTGACTGCATTGCCTAATCAGTTGCCATATTGGCTAGAAAGATTAGAGGTTAATGGGGCATATTTAACGGCATTACCAAGCATGCTTCCTAACAAGTTATGCTCTCTTTATGTCAACAATAACCAGATAACCGCGCTGCCCGCTAAACTTCCAACTCACTTACAAGAACTTAAACTCGATAAAAATCTGCTAAGCACATTACCCCCTCAACTGCCAAAAATGTTGAAAGTGCTTAGTGTAGCAGATAATAAATTACAGAAACTGCCAGATGAGTTGCCAAGTAATTTAATTAACCTTGATGTTGGTAATAATCAGTTAAAAAAGCTGCCGGAAATTTTACCGCATGAATTACGTAGCTTACGCGCTAATGACATTCTACTGACTTTGCTACCATCAGATTTACCCAGTGAATTAAAAATTCTTAAACTTTGCGGCAATCAATTAAAATTTTTACCTGATAAATTACCAGCAGGCTTAATAGTATTGGATGTTGGTGATAATCAATTAACTGCTTTACCCGTCGATTTGCCGGCTAATTTATTCATATTATATGCTAATCGAAATCAACTAACAAAATTGCCTGACCATTTACCAAATTCAATAACCGCGCTTAATGCCAGTTATAATCAGTTAGTTTCACTAACCATTAAATTACCTGACTTGTTACAAATTTTATCTCTGGCGGGTAATCAATTAACTTCATTATCCAGTGAGTTGCCGGCCGGGCTTACCGAATTCTATCTTGAGCATAATAGATTAACTGTGCTACCTGAGGGTTTACCAGACGGGATAGAAACATTAGTTGTTAGCCATAATCTATCAACGACATTACCCGATGCTTTACCCTCATCACTAATCACGTTGGAAGCTTGCTATAATAAACTTACCAGTTTGCCTAATAGTTTATCGGATAGCATACAATATCTTATTGTTAGCCATAATCAACTCTCTTTGTTGCCCGATCGGTTACCTGGCGACCTTGTGACATTGATTGTTAATAATAATCAATTAACTCAATTACCTCCAATTATGCCTCCTTCCTTAGAGCATATTGTGCTATATCATAACCAATTAACCGAATTACCGCATTTTTTTGATGATGTAGAATACCTTGATGCCAGTTATAACCGATTAACAGAATTTCCCCCTGATTTGCCCGATGAATTGATTACGCTTATTCTGCATAATAATCATTTGCAGGCTTTACCTGCCCATTTATCCGAAGATTTGGTCTTTTTTGATGTACATAATAATCAGATAGTCATCTTACCTGAGCATCTGCCTTTAGAGTTGGAGTACAGTGACTTTACTGGTAATCCCTTGGATTCAATACCTACTCGTTATCCATTGCAATTCCCTCAATGGCATAGCGTTGAGCATAGTATAGACATTTCAGAAGAGGAGTTACTTGATTGGGCTGCTGATAAAAATATTACGCATGACGAAGCTAATAGTAGAGATGTTGCGCTTGAAAGAATAATGGATTGCATTAAGGATAATAATAGTCAGTCACTTGATTTATCTGGTTTATATTTAACCCGTTTACCGGATAATTTGCCTGCAAGCATTACCGAACTTAGAATCAACAACAATCAACTATCGGTTTTGCCGACTAGCTTGCCCGCCAATCTAAAATATTTATATGCGGCAGATAATCAGTTAAATGCTTTACCGGGCAATCTGCCTAATTCCTTAATTTATCTTGATGTTAGCGTCAATAACCTGACCGCTTTGCCGAATACATTGCCTATTATGTTAAAACATTTTGATGGTCATAATAATTTATTGACCTCTTTACCAACTCATCTGCCTGATATTTTAATTACTTTGGATGTTAGTCATAATCTGCTACAATCTCTGCCAGATAATTTATCTAATAGATTAAAAAAACTCAATATTGGTGATAATCAATTAACTGTTTTACCTGACAGTCTACCCAATCAGTTAGGGCATCTTAATGTCAGTTATAATCAATTGGGAATAATGCCAGGAAGCTTGTCTAATAAATTAAAATACTTAGATGTTAGTCATAACAGATTGACCACTTTATCTAATCATCTATCTGACAAACTAAGATACCTTAATGTTAGTGAT
This sequence comes from Arsenophonus endosymbiont of Apis mellifera, assembly GCF_903968575.1. Taxonomy (NCBI): domain Bacteria; kingdom Pseudomonadati; phylum Pseudomonadota; class Gammaproteobacteria; order Enterobacterales; family Morganellaceae; genus Arsenophonus; species Arsenophonus endosymbiont of Apis mellifera. The sequence goes on from NZ_CAJCFU010000029.1 coordinate 135,858, forward strand.
AATGAGCTAACGGTTTTGCCGCCTAATCTGCCGGCTAAATTAAAATATTTGAATGTTAACAGTAATCAGTTGAAAGAATTACCCGCTCACTTCCCTAATAAACTACTTTTTCTTGATATTGACAATAACCCGATCATTATGGGTCATGTCCCTCTTTCTGTTACTGATATTGAAATAAAACAGGGAGCTCAATTACCTGAGTTATCCCGCTCTAAAGGTGAATTAATTTTAGAATGGTCAGAATGGTTAGTACGAGCACCGGCAAAGGAAATGGTTGGTAGAAAAACCCATTTGATCGAGTGGTTGATTGTCTTCGTTCGCAAGAACGATCCCTTGATCTATCAAACTTAAATCTAACCAGCTTACCGGATTATCTCCCCGATAATCTGTTATCACTAAATATTAACGGCAACCAATTGACGTCGTTGCCAGCTCATCTGCCAGCCACCATCGAGATGTTATATGCTTATAATAATCAGTTAACTTCTCTACCAGATACGCTGCCTAAAGGGTTAATACAATTGGATGTAAGCCATAACCGGTTGGCAGAGTTAGCAAATAAATTGCCAGCCACTTTGGCCAGTTTAGATATTAGTTACAATCAATTGATTCGCTTATCGGATAATTTGCCTGCTCAATTACAATTGCTTAATGTCGATAATAACCAATTAACCTTTTTACCTGATAGCCTGCCGGCAAATTTAACCAACCTGATTGTAAGTAATAATAAATTAAAAATATTAACCAATTATTTGCCCAATTCATTAATAAGGATTGATGCCAGTAATAACCAACTTATTGCCTTGCCTGATCATATTCCAGATAAATTAATAAAATTTAACTTTACCGGAAATCAACTCAAAGCTGAGTCAATTCATCTGCCAATTAATCTTAGCCTGGATGGTTCAATTTGGGATTATGCTACATTGATCTCTGCTCGTGTGGTGTCAAGTTGGCAACGGCCAGCTGTGAATTTTCAGCATGAAGGTGAAAGTAGCCGGTTTGATGGTCAATTAATTATACAACTGGAAAATGATTCGATAGTAAGAGAAGCGGCGAGCCAATTACTAAAAAAACATCCGCAAATATCGGTTTTAGTGCAGCTGGATAGTGAGGGAAATCGTTTTACGGTGCATGGCAATATCGAGCATTTGCGGCAGCAAACTCAGCAGCGCTGGCAGTTAGTTGGCCATGGTCGAGATAGCCTCCTTGATGGAGAACATGTCAGCCTGGCCTGGCGTGAAGCTAAACCGCTGGCACAGCAGTTAAAACAATTGGCGACGGATTTGCAGATAACTATTTCACCGAAACATATCAATCTGGTTGGTTGTTCGTTGGCTGACGATCAGCAGCAAACCAGTTATGTCAGACAATTTGCTGAAGCTTTAGATAAAACGATTCGACCCTATTCTGTCTCTGCCTACTCTTCCAGGCTGATGGTCAATGATGAGGGCAGAAAACGATTAACAGAAACGGGTAATAAAACCACGCTGTTTTTTAATCATGATAATAATCATTGGTTTATGGAGAATGTGCCCGGTAAAACAGCCAACAGCCTGACGAAAAAAGAGATGGAAAAAGTAGCCTTAGGTGATCCTGCTGGGTTAGACTCTGTATCTTATAAATTATTGTCTTTCATTAAATTAGCTGAACAATTTCAGTCCACTATAAGCCAGTTTTATCATTATCATAAATTGTCGCTACAAACCTGGGTGCCGTTTTTCGCTAGTTTTACTAAGAGTAAAGCGCAACTGGGCAGTTATGATTTACAGTTTATTAATAATGAAACTAATCAAATAAAGAAATTAGTCACAAATAATAAACATATCATTGATTTTATTAATAAATATAATCAATATCTGGCAATGGTTATGAAAGTGTATCATTACAACGGAAAGACATTAGCTTTGCGAGGTGATATCACTGATGCAGATAGTGTACATGGATTAAATGCGGCTTTTCTCATCAAAGAATTGATCCCCTGGTTTGCCAATAAAAAAGGCTTGGGGTGGTGGATCATGAGTTATCAGAAACCCTTAGTATGGCGCTGGATATACATACGTATCTCAATTTGACGCAAATAGTGCATGGAACAGTAGAAGATACATTGCGGTTGGTTAATTTATATCAACTGGCTGCCTACCCCGGACAGCTAACTACGAAAGGATTATTGAGCCCATTGTTTTATGGTAGCTATTTTCTAGGGGGGGTATTTAATATTGCCAGTATTGTTTTGGATAGTATTGAGTTAGCTAATGCGCAAAATGATCTGCAACGGGCGGTTTTTAGTGCTCAGTTAGGAGTTGATATTACTAATTTAGCCGTAATTGGCATAGGAATCGGTTCTGGCATGCTGGGGGCAACTACCGTTGCTGCATTTACTGGCGCCTTATCTGTACCACTGGCAGGGTTAGGCATAGGCATCACCGCGTTGGCAGAAGCGTTTGGTAACGTCACTCACAATGTACAGATAGTAGGCAACTATTTTGCTGATATTGATTGGGCTTATAAGCAGGGTGGTTATCGGCAAATAAAAAAAAAATAGCTGACAATGTTGCGGTTATTACTTTTATGAAGCCGATCCCTGGGGCAGTCATTACCGAACTGGACTTACGGCAAAATAAACTCACTTTTGATAGCCAGTATCTCTATCGTAATGATCCTACTAATACGGTTGGGTCAGGAAGAAGTGATTATTTTGTGTTTTGGCCCAATCGAGGCGTAAATCAAGATAAAAGCCAGGCGATCAATATTCGAAACGGCTTAGGCTATCAAAGTAGTCAATTCAACTTTAAACCGGGTAATGATGTTCTGGTTCTGCCAGGTACTCCTGTTACCTATTTAGATTATGTATATATGATTTTACCCTTTGTCACTGCTCGATATGATAGGGGATTTGATATATTAAGAAAACTGGAAGAAGATGGTCGGTTTGACTTTGATTTTTATGCTTTTCCCGGTGAACGGGCAATCTATAGGATTATTCCAGATTATGTTGCAACCCCCATTAAAGTGATTTTGGACGATCGCGATCGGGATTTGCTGATCCCTGCATTACCAAAGGATTTTCAACGCTATATCAGTTATTAGTTGGTGGCGAAGGAGAATATCGGATTAGTTTAGCAAAAGAGGCGTCAATAACTTTGCTATCAAATCATGCCAATACACGTTGGGTATTGGATGCCCGTTATCTAAACCCGGGCACCAATATGCAGTTTAATAAAGTGGATAACGATCTCTATATAGATAATGTAACAATAACATTACCAAAAAACGCCAAACAGATTAAGGTGATAAATAAACAGGGAACTTTCATTTTTGATGAAAAAAATCAACAAATGCGACTCATTAATGTGGATGGATCGCATTTTAATAATAGAGATTCACTAGATAAATATCTAAAAATGTTAGCCAATAGTGAGTCACTCTCTTCGGCATTTGTGATCATCAATCACTATCAGCCAGAAGGTGGCAAAGGTGAAGTGGGTAGAGCCTATTATGATACGGCTCGTAACCGTATGATTTATACTAATCTGCCAGATGCGGCGGAATTTCTCAGCCAAGCGGTTTTAGCTAAAGTTGAAGGCGATAAAGCCTGGTTTTATCGCGATACGGCTATCTGGCAGGTAGAAATTAGCACTGGACAGCTATTGCGGCAATATCTGCCATTTGGTTTTCCTGCTGTAGGTAATGTAGCTATTACTAGCAATACCATCCAGGGAAATGGCCAATTATTATTTGTGATTAATCATGACAATGGAATGCGCTGTGTCTATACTGTTGAGGATGCAGCGCTGAACTTGGTTGCAATTAATGGTAGTAAAGATCTGCTGAATCAATTAGATAATTTTAAACAGTTGATGGATTTTACTGGACAGAATAAAAATACTGCCACGTTATTATTATCCGAAGCTACCCAGTTTGGTAATTCCTCACCTATTAAAATTGATACTATTTCTAAGCTTATCTCCACAGCCGAGCTTGTTCCGAGCCGGGTTGCTGAAGTGCTCTATTTATCTGGTTATATTGACAAACAGAAACAGCATTACTGGTTAATACCCACAGCAAACCATGGACATAAAGTAATTCGTTTAAATCTGCCAACTTTAGTTGAGCAGGAGGAGGTACCGCTGCCTAATGATGATACTATTGTTAATCAATCGCTGTCGTTAGCACCGCTGTCAGAATTTATTCTTGCTGCGACCACGATGGGGGAGTCGCCCGGTTATTATTTTTATAATTTCCAAAAACATACCCTCTATTTCCAACCAGATGATGGTTTATCCAATAATCAGGCGCAATTAGTCGCGACTAATATTAAAACGCTTTTTCCTATCAATAATAAATTATTTAGTTTGCGACAAAATGGGATATTCAGTTTGTTGGATAACCAGTGAAGAAATGTATTACTTGGGGTTTCACAGGACTGGTTACGTCAGCATAGTGTCGATGTCACGTTAGAGTTGGAGAAACTGATTGAAACGATGCCACACTCAGCTGATCACATAATGTTGCAGGGCTTGCAGGATCGAGATGGAAACCCGATCAGGGGTTGGTATGATAGTTTAGCCGGCCGGATAGTACAGGGTGGAAGTAGTTTAGATGCTAATCACGATCTGGTTTACTTAGGGTTATCAAAAGATCAGCGAGAAGCATTGATTTATGATAATGATGAACAGCAGCAATATCGTTTTTTGCAACCCGCCACCGTAACCTTGACGCCGACAGACACTGGGTTTTTGATCTCCGATATTGCAACAGATCCTTTATGGGCTGCTTTTACTTAATGCTATTGCAGGATAATAGTTGTTTTGTTGTCAAACAAAACAACTGATTTTAATTAGTTATTTATACCTGCTGAATATCAATTTATTTGAACGCAAATATTTGGTCACTCGTGGGATGATTTATTTTTATCATTGCTATTTTTTATCTGTTTTAATGAAGATTAAGCCAGTTTTGTTATTTAATGTTGTTGCAATAAGCTATTAACAGATAATTAATCATCGGATTTTGTTAAATACTAGTGGCTGAATGTGGAAATATCGCGCTAGATTTTACCGGCACTATTACACATCAAAATCTTATTCTCTACCACTTGCTGCATTGCTTGTTTTCCTGGTGTGATATATTGGCGCGGATCGTTAGCATCCGGATGTTCAGATAAATATTGTTTTACTGCATCAGCAAAGGCAATCTTTAAGTCGGTGGCCACATTGACTTTACAGATCCCTAATGAAATAGATTGACGTATCATCTCTTCAGATATACCTGATGCGCCATGTAAAACTAATGGAATATCAACTTGACATTGGATCTCAGCCAGGCGTTTAAAGTCAAGGTGAGGTTCATCGTGGTAGAGTCCATGAGCAGAACCGATGGCAACGGCCAGTGAATCTATGCCGGTTTGCTCAACATATTCTTTAGCGGCACTCGGGTCGGTATAAAAACTCTCTTTACTATCAACCACTAATTCATCTTCTTGACCCCCTAAGCGCCCTAATTCCGCTTCGACACTCACATCGTAACGTTGGCAAAATTGAACAACATTTGCCACTGTATCGATGTTTTCTGCAAAGGGTAGATGGGAGGCATCGATCATCACCGAGCGAACGCCGGCTTTAACTTTATGGCAGATATCGGTCAATTCTTCATGATGATCCAGATGAAGCGCAAGGGGTAGTTTGTTTAATGAAGCGGCTTGGGTGCAAATAGATACCATGTATTCCAGGCCGGCGTAGGTAAAGGTACTCGGTGTACCGGCCAGAATGACCGGTGAAGCCATTTGGGCCGCAGTTTCTACAACCACTTGGATAGTTTCTAAATTGTGAACATTAAACGCGGGTATCGCATATTGCCCCCGTTGGGCATTTTTTAGCATTTCTCGGCTAGAAATTAAATACATGGTAACTCCTTAAATACCATCATTATTATGGGATCCTTTATTTTGCTGTTGCTGATGCCATAAACTGGTTAATCCTTGGTGGCCACAATCCAGCGCCATATCACGAAATTTTTCTGCATCCAGAGTTTGGCGTTCTAGCATCATTTCAACAGCCATTTGCATATTGGTTCCCGTTAGGACTTGCCATTGTGGATGGGTCAATGTTAACTGTGCGGCTTGAGAAAATGGTGTGCCGCCTAGTAAATCAGTAAGAAATACTAAGCCGTCACCCTTATCACAAATTTTACTGGCTTGATTTAGGGCTTGATATAACTCTTCTGTTGTCATGCCCTCAGTAAAATCAATTGCAGTGCACTGCGATTGTTTGCCAACAATTTGCTCCATTGCTTGCATTAAACCACTAGCAAAGCTTCCATGGCCGGTAATGACAATGCCTAACATATTTACTCCTTATAAGAATCCAACTAATTTACCTGCCAGCCCAAATAGGATGGTAATGCCAATCATTTTTACTGGTGAAAAGCCACGTTTCAAAAAAACGTAGACGATTAGGGTAAAAGCTAGCGGTAATAAATTGGGCATTAATTTATCCAATACATCTGTTTGTAATGCTACTTTAGCCTCACCGGCTTTTAGTACTAATGGCGTAGAGAGATGAACATAAGACGCTACCAATGCCCCAATTACCGTCATACCGACAATAGAGGCGGCATGAGAAATATTTTTGGTGTGAGTTTTTAGTATTGCAATCGCTTTAGTCCCTGCCTGATAACCGTAATGCGCTAAACCAAAGCGTAAGGCAAAATTAACGATATTAAATAGCAGAAAGAAAACGATCGGGCCAAAAATACTGCCCTGTAAGGCAAGTGAAGCACCAATACCGGCACAGATTGGTAGTAGAGTAAGCCAAAATAGGGCATCACCAATTCCCCCTAAAGGCCCCATCAAGGCTACTTTAACCGCACGGATAGTAGAAATTTTTTCTTTACTGCGCTCCATTGCTAATACTAGGCCGGATAAAAAAGTGACATCAAACGGGTGAACATTAATAAATTCCATATGCATTTTCATGGAATTGGCGAGATCTTGTGGATTTTTATGAATTTTCCGCAAAGCGGGGATTAGGGTATATAACCATCCACCGGCTTGCATACGTTCATAGTTAAATGAAGCTTGCAAAAGCAATGAGCGTAGCGCCATAACATTGATGTCATAGGATGTTAATGCTTTGCCGGGCGTGGTATCAATATAGTCATCACTCTCTACCTGGCTGGTGGCAAGAGCTTGTGCCATGCGTTTTTCACTTTTTTTTGCCATTTCTTCATCAGCTCGATTAAATGCCATCATTCATCTCCTGTTGATTGGTTTGTGATGGCATGTTTGCTGTCTCGCCATCATTATTACGAGTGCGGTTAAAGAAATCGATTAAAGCAATAGCAAAGGCACCTAAAGCGATGGCGATAATCGGTAGATCTAGGAAGGTGACTGCGAGAAAACCTAAGATAAAATAAGCGACATAAGTTTTTTTCATCATGATTTTCATTAGCAGAGCGAAGCCGATTGCCGGCATCATACCACCGGCAACCGCCAGTCCATCGAGCAGCCATTGTGGGGCTTTTTGTACCATAGCACTGGCAGCGTCAGCGCCGAAATAAATAGGTAAGAAGGCAACGATAAAGTAAAAACAGAATAGAATAATAATGCCAAGATAGTTTACCCATTCAACGCCGCGCCAATTGAGATTTTTGACCATTTGATCGCATTTATGCATCATGGGTGAATAAAGGGTAAATAATAGGGTAATGCAACCTTGCACCGCAATTGAAAAGGGAATGGCAATTCCAATAGCAACTTTAGGATCAGACTGGGTGAGAATGGCAAAAGCGGTACCAATAATACCACCGATAACCACATTGGGAGGTTGTGCCCCAGCAAGTAATACCATTCCCATCCAAACAAGTTCTAATGTTCCACCAACTAATAGACCCGTCTGCACATCACCTAAAATTAATCCCACAATGGGGCCTATTACAATTGGACGATGAAGATGAGTGAGCCCATCAAATAGATCAACGCCGGCAATGCCTGCTAATAAGGCGATCAATAATGCATCAGTAAACATATTTGTCTCCATTAATTCAGCAGATTGGTAATATTTTCACCCGTTTCGTCTGGCACGCGGCGAATTTCACAGGGGATGCCTAATTGATTAAGCTGACGAAAAGCCTCTATATCATTGTGATCAACGGAAACGGTTTTATGGATCTGTTTTTTTCCTTCGCAGAAATGCATATTACCAATATTGACAAAATTGATGGGTACCCCACCTTTTACTAGCGTCAATACATCCTGCGGTGTTTTGCAAACAATAAAAATTTTCTGCCGCTCCGCTGCCTTATGAATAATGTCGATCGTTTTTTGTAAGGTAAAATAGCGGGTTTGGACGCCATCGGATACCACCATGTCCATTAGTGATTGCTGAATTGGATCATTGGCTGCTTCATCATTAGCAACGACAACTAAGTTGGCACCAAGTGAATTGGTCCAAGTGATACCGACTTGACCATGGATCAGACGATTGTCAATGCGAGTCATTAAGATGTTTGGGGGGGACATATACGCTCCTTATTATTGTTCTGGTTACATATAGGGATAAATATGGACACCTTTTACTACCCGATTCACTTCACCGGTTGGACAGGGATTATCAGGCGATAGCCCCAAAGATAGTGAAGTTTCGACCGCGATTAATTGCAAAAATAATAGGTAGGGAAAAATAAGCCAAATATCAGCTAGCGTGGTGTTAAGTGCAATGGCATTGTTATCAGGTAGACTACTTAAGGCCAAAATTTTTTTTGCTCGTCCATCCTGTTTTAATTCATTAAGCAGATCCAAATCATAACGTCGGCAATAGGCTTCTTGAGAAAGTAGAATAATAACTAAGGTTTCTTCATTAATAAAAAATTTTGGCCCATGTCGCACTCCCATCGTTGAGTCATAACGGGTGGCCACTTGCCCCGCGGTTAACTCTAACATTTTAAGCGCAGCCTCCTCACTAATACCGGTAAAACAGTGGGAGCCCAAAACTATCATACGCTTGAAACCTTGTTGAATGATAGGTTGAATAATCCTTTGCCAGTTGGCGGCTTGCTTTTCACATAAAGTGATTAAGGTGGCTAAATTTTGTTGTGCATGATTCAAGCTTGAATTGCCTAATAACAATATGGTCGCTAATGCCATGCAACTAAAACTAGATGTCATTGCAAAACCACGATCGTTTGATCCTTCTGGCATAGTGAGTAAACAGACATTTGCTCGGTTTTTTGCATAGTCTGTAAGTGTGCTTTGGGGGTTACAGGTTAATATTAAGTGATGGCATTCTGTTAAGCATTGATCAGCGAGCTTTATGGCTGCAACGCTCTCTGGACTATTACCCGAGCGGGCATAAGAGACAAATAAAGTGGGTTTACTTTTATCCAGATATTGCTTTGGCGTGGGTACAATATCCGTTGAAGCAAAGGCATAAACGTTTAAATGTCTATGTTCACGTAACCAAGGTGCGATTGATTTGCCCACAAACGCGGAAGAGCCTGCGCCACACAGAATAATTTGTAAATTAGCTTGTTTTAATAATGGGTAAAGGAAGTTTTGCCACGCAGCTGAATTATCTGTTAGCGTTTGATATAAGTTACGCCATAACTGAGGTTGTTGCTGAATTTCTTGTACTGTATATTGCGCCTTATGGGTTTTAAGCCATAGAGGATCATATGAAAAAAAAGGCATCATAATACAATGGCTCCTTCTGTTTTTGTCTCACAAGCGCTGGCATAATGCATTAATACCGAACGAATTTTATCCTTTACCCACTCTTTTGGATCAGTCGCTGATAAGCGACCTGCATTAATGGCTGCCCTTTGTTCTGGTAGATATTGGCTTAACATCGAGAGGGGCACTGGACGCTGGCGTAAGTTGGTTAATAACTTTTCAACTGCTGCCTCGACTTTAGGATTTGTCCAATAATAGCGAATGCGATCACTTAAACTGTATTGGCGATCAATATATTGCTGATGTGCACTGCCTTGGTAATAAAGCTGCCAGCGCTTTGGTTGTTCAAGCATCACTTGTTCAAGGGTTTCACTGAGGTATGCGGCAAGCTGTTTTCCATTCCATTCACGATCTAATTTATCAAGTGCAAACAGGCCTTCGCGCAGGGCAAAGGTTAATGCCGGCCCCACTTTTAAAATAGCAAAATGATCGCGTACCAAATCTTGATAGCTTTGTGGTGTTTGATAATCTGTTGAGTGGGCTTCGTAAACGATATGAGGATGGCTTTCAATATAATGGCTAAGTGCTTTCGCTTTTTCTACTTGATAGTGTTCTACTTGGTGATGGCTAAATTCAACGCCTGGTTGAACAACTAAAGCGATGACTCTAGGCCAAACGTCGATGAGTCCTGCATTGTGCCAAGCGTTTTGATGAATATTAAGGGTCGTGGCGGCGGCTTTAGCTGATGTGATTTGCACTTGGGTAAGTGCTGATTTAATGCCACCAGGGGTAGGAACCTCAGTACCAATAACGTAAACCGGTGCTTCACCGCCATTTTCTCGCCAACTACGCTCTGCCACTGCGCACAAACGGGCTGCTCGCTGAGCAACAATTTCGTCGGTTAAAGGTGCTACATCATCAGCACAAGGCATTGAACAATCAAGATGAATTTTTCGAAATCCTGCTTTGACATAGTCATAGATCAGTGTTTCTGAAAATGTCATGGCTTGTTCTGCACTATGTTCCTGCCAGACATTAGGCCCTAGATGATCACCCCCTAGCCAAATTTGTTGGGTGGGAAAATCTAGTTTATTAGCGATGTCAAATATTTTATCGCGAAAATCTCTCGGCTGCATGCCAGTATAGCCGCCAAATTGATTTACTTGATTAGAAGTAGCTTCAATTAATACTGCTGTTTTTCTTTCTTTTGCAACCTGTAAAGCACTTTCTAATACCCAAGGGTGGGCGGAACAGACCGAATAGATCCCGACTGCGTCACCTGCTTTGTGACGATGAATCAGTTGTAATAGCGACTGCATAATATTTCCCTGCTAGCTGATGTATATTTATCTTTAGAATTAAATCAATAGGGCGTTATTCGTCGACAATAATGACATTAACCCCAAGTTCAGCCAGTTTTTCTCGATACTGTTGTGGGATCCGGCTATCAGTAATAAGATGATGAATCTGCTTTGTTTCACAAATTAAACAAAAGCTCTTACGGCCAAATTTACTGCCATCTGTTACAGCAATAATCTGCTGTGCAACATCACACATAATACGATTAAGATGGGCCTCGCCTGGATGAGGGGTTGTGATGCCGGCTTCAAGATCAAAACCATCAACCCCAAGAAACAAGGTATTGAAACGATATTGAGTTAGTTGTTGTTCTGCCACAGAACCATAAATTGAGTAGGAGTTTTTACGTGTATTTCCGCCTAGAACCATCACATCAATTTGCTCAAAATTGGCTAATTCGTAAGCGATATTAAGCGCATTGGTCATAACCACCAACGCATGGTGATTACGTAAAAAAGGCACCATTTCAGCAGTTGTTGAGCCTGAGTCGAGAATTAATGAATCGCCATCTTGGACAAACTCAGCGGCTTTTGCTGCGATCAATATTTTTAGTGCTCTATCTATTTGACCTTTTATTTGAAAAGGTCGGTCAAAAGCAAATTTATTATTTGCCATTGCGCCACCATACGAGCGTAAGGCACAGCCTTTTTTTTCTAAATAACGCAAATCATTACGAATGGTCACTAGGGAGACATTAAAACGCTGGCTAAGGGTTGCAACTTTTACACTACCATTATGGTAAAGCATGTCGATAATAGTTTCTCGGCGTTTTATTGTATCAGTACTCATTTAAACTCCTGTTACGTTATTAAATCGTGGTGGTAAACAATAGAAACTAAAGTTAATTGCACAAACAACGCATTAGTAATTACAACAAAAGCAAGTAAACGAAACTGTGATCCTGATTAAAGTTCATTTTTATAGAATATTGGGCTTAAATTACTTTCGATTTATGAAATATCGAAAGTAATAATATTGTGTTGATTTTTTTATTAATGAAATTTAAACCAGATAATATGGCGTTTGATAAAAAAACATGCACAATTAAAACGAAAGATATTTTATTTAGTCACAGTATCATTGCTTATACAGTAGGGCTAGTGATAGGGATCACAAAATAAAAAATACTTAGCACAGTGAGCAAAGTAGTTATTTACACTTTTTACGAAAAGTGAATAAAAGGATTATTTGAAATATTATCAAAAAACAATATTTGTTATTTTATTGATCATGATTAATAGTATTTTCGATTAAATTAAGTTGAGTAGTAGATTATTATTATAGTTAAAAACAAGTTGGCTTAATATTAAAAGTTTATCTGTTATTGATGTGAAAATAATATCATTTTTTTTAATTAATTGTTTTTATATAATTACAGATAATAAAGCTAAATAGATAATAAGGTTTTTATTTTTGTAAAAAAATAAAATATTAATCTTATTTTATGTAAATGATGGCATATTATTTTTGTATAAAAATAAATCAAGTGGTTGCGATAGGTGTGCTAGCGTTTTTATTCCTTTTATCAAACATCAGTGGCCTATTTTTTACTATAGTTAGAATTAACGAATGTTCATTACAGGTTATCTTTTATCTAACAAGCAAGGATTCAATCGATGGCAAAATTTTCTTAGAGATAAATACGGTGGTTAAACAATAAGGTGCTGAACACATTAAGGCATTGATTATTTTTATCTGCACTATTTATTTCAGTTAGATATGAAACCTTAAGATATAGCGCCGCTTGATGGCTCATAAAAATATTTTTTCAATAGATTAAATTAAAAAACGGTCAACTGCTGAGACAAGCATCCTAATGAAGAGTTTATAAAAAAGGATAAAGATTATGACACGAGGAATTGCAAATAAAGTTATTGTCGTGGTCGGAGCAAGTAGTGGAATAGGTGAAGAGTTGGCTCGCCATTTAGTCAAAGAAGGCGCCAGGCTGGTTTTAGGGGCGCGTCGTCTAGATCGGTTGCAATCATTAGCCGAAGAATTAAATCTTGATAAAGAAGCTGTTGTCCCAACCGATGTGACGAAACCTGAACAAGTGCAGGCATTAGTTGATCGAGCCATTAGTTTGTATAACCGAATTGATGTAATAGTTAATAATGCCGGTATTATGCCGCAATCACTGTTAGAGGATTGTCATATTAGTGAATGGAATGAGATGATCGATATTAATTTAAAAGGTGTGCTTTATGGCATAGCAGCAGCGTTACCCTATATGAAAAAACAGATGAGTGGCCATATTATTAATACATCATCAGTTGCAGGCCATAAGGTAAAACCAGGCAGTGCAGTTTATTCAGCTAGCAAGGCGGCGGTGCGGGTGATCTCGGAAGGTTTGCGTCAAGAAATGATACCCTATCATATTAGGACAACCGTGATTTCGCCAGGAGCAATCACGAGTGAGTTACTTGATAGTATTACTGATCCAGATATCGCTGCCAGGATGCGATCTTTTTATCACGATTATGCTATTCCTGCCGATTCCTATGATAGAGCGGTAATTTTTGCTATAAAACAACCAGAAAATGTTGATATTGATGAAATTTTATTTCGTCCAACTCGGCAAGAATTTTAATGATTTTTTAAATAGACCTAATTAGATAGGTCTATTTATTATTTTATTAATTACTCATAAAACAAGTTTGTTAATAAATGAGTATGGCTAATATATACATCAGAATGCATAACCTAGTTGAATGGATGTTTTGGTACTGATCCGTTTTGGAGCCGAGAGTGGAGGATTATCATTCCAGTTAACATTGTAAATCAAATTAAGTGACAGGCGTTCACTCATGGCAACTTGCAAAGCAGTTTCTGAAATAGCGGAAGAGTCATTACTGAGTCGGGTAAAAAATGATATACCTTGTTTGAATTTAGTATTGTCACTAATTTTCCATTCATAGTTGGCACCAATGTAACCTAATCCTGTTATTTCATGGCCACCATCAGTAAAATGTTCATATCTAACACTTGGGCCAGCTTCAACTTTCAGTGAATGAATGGGGCCATCAAAGATTTGTCGACCATAACCGACGGCAAATACGTCTTTAGAATCAAAACCATTATACCGATCCGTTAACCAGCTAGCTTGAGTGAATAGATAATCAAATTTAGTTAAATTGTATCTTGCCCTGGCACCTAACTGATAGGTTTCCGATGATCTTTGATCATTGGAGGAGTTGTTGGTGGCATTTCCCCAAAAGCTATAAGCTAAGTTTGAAGAATAGAGTGTTAGTGCTGTTTTTGCTGTTAAGTTTGAATTTTTAGAGTTTCCTGTTTGTACTTGATAACCACCTGATATTGACATTTCAACATCCTTTTTTGCCGTTGCAGGATCATCCATAACGGTAAATAAGCTGTCATTACCAATTGCAAGTGGGCTAATAAAAAATGTCATCCATAAAACTTTTTTATCACAGGTGATCATGCCTTCTCCTATTATGCTTTGCATGTTATCTAAATTAAACAAATAATGTAGTTTAATAATTTTCCAATATAGATAAAATTATGCTTTTGTGCCAGCAATGTTTGGTTGTTGTTATTTGATTAAACTCACTGACTAAACAGTGTAATATATTTCAATTAATATTTTACTGGATTAATTTGAATTAAAAATGATAATTTAACTTATTAATATCTATAATAAAATAGTAATTCACTATTTAGTAATCTTTTTTTTTGAATTATTAAAAAGCAAACTAAATATAAGAATTTTCTCATAACAAGTTTACTGTAAATCTGATTACCACTTGTCATTGCCGGGTGTGGAAAATGAACTTTTGCTCGCAGAATAATATTATTTAATTTTTACTTATTGCTATTAATTAAAATAATGCTTATTTTCCTAGTAAGGCTTGCTTTATTGCATTAAGTTGACTCTCAATAGTGGCATTTAACATACCGACTTCAGTTTCTAAAATACAATCTTTCTCTTCTAATCTTGGATCTTCTACAATATCGATATACTCAATTTCTGGTTGTATTTTATGTAGTTCGATTAATTTAGTTTGCAAAAAATTAACTTGCTTAGGGGAAATGCGTAAGATAACTTTTTTATGTTGATGTACGAGTGCAAGATTTTGGCTGATATTTTTATATAAAAGCTCATCAGGTTCATAATTAGCAATAATTTTTCGCATCGCTTCTATAGTGATATTAACTAATTGGCTTTCAACTTGTTGATAAAAAATTTGGCAATTTATTAAAGTTTGATGAATGATTTCTGCTTGTTGTTGGGTTGATTGTGCTAAACCTTCTTGCCAGCCTGCGGTGTAACGAACTTCATAAATACTATCCGCATCATTTTCAATTTTTCTAGCATGTTGTTTAGCAATATCAATAAACTCTTGGCCATTAAGATAGGATTGATAATCATTTTTTTTTAAAATTTTTATTTCATCGTTAATTTCAATCTGACCATCTATTTGAGTAAATGGTAACATTGTAAATTCACTTCTTTGGTTATCTTTTGACATAATATCTCTGCAGCGGGTTTATATTTATCGGCTAGGGTGATATTTTTCTCTATCTTTTTTTTGGGTAACCGTAGTTTTAGGCGTTTAATTAAATCGACATTATTTTGGTTGATTGTTTCTAACCAAAAATTGAGTCCAACTTGACGAAAATAGTTTATATGCATCTCAAGGGGTAATTTTTGTTGCCAGCCTTCTGGCCAATTACCAATAATAAAATTCGCATTGGCTAAGCAAAAGCGCTATTTCTCTTTACCGATCTCATTAATTACAATACCGATTTGTTTGCTATTAATACAATGAGAAAGCGATTTGATATGTAACATTATGCCTAATAAAGCTAAAATTTGATTGAATTCATATTCAGGGAAAAGGGCGATATTTTCATTTTTTTCAATTTTTATAATATTGTTATTTAATTTATAATGTTTAAAAATAATTTTATTTATATTTTTTGAGTGGCGCCAATGAGGTAGACTTTGTAGTGATTTTTGCCAAAGATTAGGGAAATTTTCAATATTAATATAAAGAGCAGGGCAATATTGTAATTGGAAAAGTGTCAGCATATTTTATTACGATTTCCTTTTATTAAGGAAATATTGCAGTAGATTAGTGCTGACAAGTAAAAAAATGAGTAAACAAATAAGAATAATAAATTTATTATAAGAGTTTTCATTAATCTCAATACCTAAAAAATGCTTATCATGACTAAAGGTATTGCTGGGTAAGATTTCATTGCCAGGTATCAGTGCTACGCTAATTCTATCATATTCTAATCCAGCAATACTGTTATTAATTAATCGCTTTATTTGTGGAGTATAATTGTCTAATTGAGCATTGGGTGCATATTTTATAAATACAGAAGCTGAAGAGTGGCTATTTTTGTCATTGCTATCCGGCAACACCACGTGAACCCGCGCATTAAGGACACCATCTATTTGTGATATAGTTTTTGCCAGCGCCTGCTCTTTGACAAAATTAAGCCGAGCTTGCTCTTCAACGGGAGAAGAAATCAAACTGTCTTTGGGAAAAACGTCTTTTAACGAAAAGAAAACTTCTCTCGGATAACCATGCTGCTTTAGGATCTCAGTCGCCTGAGCGATGTCGGATTCATCAACCAACAATTTAATCGTATTTTCTTTATCAGTTTCTTTATGAATAGAAATTCCCTCATTTCTGAGTAATGCATACATCTCATTGGCTTCTTTTTGCGACAGGCCAGTATAGAGATCTGTTTTACAGCCAGTTAGCAGCAGAAATAATAAAAGCGTTAAGGTAATCGGCGTTTTGTTCATTTTTATTGTGCTTTTAATAAAGTTTCCATACTTTGTGTGATTTTTCCGGCTGTTTTAGCAATTAATTCTTCTTGTAAGGTAATTCGCATCAGCGACCACTGTACCTGCATTAATTTTTGCGGTGATAACTCTTCATTATTGATATTTTGCTGAAATTCGCTTTTTGCTTGACTCATATTTTTTCGTACTGCTTCTATTTGCTCAATAAAACTGACGCCATGCGTTGTTGAGCTCCATGTAGTCACGAATTGATTATTAGTGGGATTACCATTTTCTATCGATTGATTAATTTCATCTAAATTAAATTTTATGTTGCTATTGAGCTGTTTAATATCCATTATTCATCCTTGTCAATTTGATGAGTATGTTGACTTAAGTTTTTTATTAATCCATCAAATAAAATTTTCTGTTTTTTAAGCGCAATATTATCTGTTGTAGCGATAATTTGATTATTATCTGTAACTTGCTCTTTTATTTCAAAATTGTATTGATAAAAATGTTTATTTATTTTCATAATATTTTATTTATTTTCAATTAACGCTATAGCAAAATTAATTAAATCTGTATGTTGGTTTTTATTAATAGCCAGTTTAGTGAAAAAGTCATTTTCCTCTTTGGCTAATCCTAGCTGATGGGCAGATAAAATAAAAAAAGGCATTAAATTTAGCTGCTGATGTTGTTGTGCCAGCTCTAAAATAGTTTGATATTGCTCCTGACGCAGCAAAATAAGTATTTTTATCAGTAATGCTGATTCTAGATATTTTTCATCTAATTGTTTTAGCCAGCCATAAATATCACTAGCTTCCGTTAAAAACTCTTTTTCTATGGCGATAATTGCCAGCTCAATTAATAGTTTTTCTATTTGCATGGCTATATTAGATTTTTTGTAAAATACTCTGGATCATATCGCGCATTGAGCGGGTAATCGTTGAATTCATATTAAAAATGGCTGACCAATTATTAATTTTATGCTGTAGTTCATCCACTAATGCTGGGTTGTCTGGGGAAGTATTGAGCGCATCAATAGCATTTTTGACATCTTCAGATGTTGTATCTGCAATGCCTTTTAGTTTATCTGCAACATCATCTAGTTTTATGCCTTTATTATGATCAAAAATAGCAGCCATATTAACTCCGTTTAATCTTTTCTAAAACAGTGATCCCTGCCCAAATAGCGGTTTGTTGCTGGGCGATTTGCTGATGCTCATCAGGTAATAGGGGTTTATTGAGCTTTTTACGACAATTATTTAGTTGGTCATAAAGATAATGTTGAATTTTAATATATTCAGCGTTATCACTGACTATTTGTTCTAGCTCTGTCAACATTGCTTATTCCTTTAATGTAATGATAATTTCCTGACTATTTTTTTTAAGAATAATTTTATTATCTTCGATTGCAGTAATAGTTTCTCCTGTGGGTAGAGTTGCATTTATCGGATATTTCATATTATTTCTTAGAATAAGATAAGGTGAACGCCCCAGTGAAATACCTTTAATATCCAATCTTATTTCTTTTTTTTTAATATTATTATCGGCCTTGATTAATTTAAGTTTATACCTCTGCTTAAATTCAATATTGAATGTTTGCTGTAATTCAATAAATTGTTGCCGCTGTTTTTCATTTAAATAACCATACAATTCAATAATATTATTCTCTTTTTCATTATAAATAAGAACATTTATCAATTCATATTGCTCTAGTAATTCGACTAATTTTTTTAGGTGATCGTCGTTTATTTTCACATGATTATTAATTCCTTTTAAGCCGGTAACATCGCGTTTAAGAATCGTTGCTAAGTTACTCCAGGATTTATTATTAATAAAACGTACTTCACCAAATAGATCGATCCAACCGATTTTTTCGCTATTGTTCACTTCAATATGATTATAACCCATTGTGTGTAGTATATATTTTACACTTTGTTTAATTTCTTCAATCGAATAAATATTTAATTGATGATTTAAGTTATTGTTATCCAGATAACGTTTTATTAACAAACGTTGCTGATTATTTTGTACATAACCACCCAAAATAAAGAGTTGCTTTTCTTGCTCGATGCGCATGGTAATGTATTTGTACTCTTCTTTATTCAGGTAATTTTGTAGTTTATGTTGTTCCTGAATATAATCAATTTCAGCGGGCCCGGCTAAAAACAACAGATACAAACTGACAAATAATATTGAAAAATAGCAATAACAATAAAAATAACTCTTTTTTTGTGTCTATGCTGTTGTTGATTATTAATCCGCTTAATATGATTATCAGTTAACTCATCTGGATTAGCAGGCAGTTGCTGTTTGACCGTGCTATAGCTCCAAATCAGCATACCGGCATCTTGCCGGTTGTAGGGAAGCAGCATTTCACCCTGACTTATCGCCTGGCCATTTTGTTGTGGCGTTTCTTCACAAGACCAGTCAATAACTCTAATACCTTCTTCTTCAATTTCTAGGATCAAATGAACGGCTTCAATACCCGCATCAACCAGAATTAAATCGGCTTGTACCGGATCTGAGCCAATAATGAAGCGCCCATTAGCCAGTTCTGTCTCAACGCCCTTATTTAATCCACTGTAAAAGCGAATTTTCCAATTCATTGGTATGCCTTATAAATACATTCTATTTGGTCTTCACTGCAAGAGAGATCAATAACTCGCCAGCCTGGCTGATTACCTTTATTACAACTGACAATAATCGCCTCTTTATTAGCCTGTTTAAACAGGGTTTGAATGCGTTTTGCTTGATCAAGGGATTGGCATTGGGCATCGCTTAAAATTTTGCTTAATGGTAGGTTCTGATTGGAGATTTGATCAATATTTAATAATCGCTTGGGTAATATTCTTTGATTACCGACCGATAAGTATTTGGCTAAACCTTTATCAATAATTTTTGGCTCAACAATGAAAATCCTGACAGCTCGGCGGGTTTGATTGCCGTTACTACGAAATAGTGCACCTAATAATGGAATATCACCAAGTAAAGGCACTTTTCTACTGGTTTTAATCACTTCATCACGGAATATACCGCCGATAACGAGGCTTTGTCCCTGTTCAACCCGAGCAACCGTGTGGATAATGGTTCTATTAATGGTCGGAATACCATCAACCCCGGAACTATTGGGTTTTTGATTGCCATCTTCAATGTGTAAAACTAGATGAATTTCAGGTTTATCACCGATTTGAATTACTCTTGGTGTCATCTGTAGCAGAGTGCCATAAGTAATGCCTTTTAATTCGGCGACCCGTTCTCCATTGACTTTGATATAGTAGGTTTCATTGTGATCGATGATGGCTTGGGTATTTTCTTGGGTAAGTAAAGTGGGTTTAGAGACAACTTGAGCAATGCCCTGGCTTTGCAATAAACTGACTTTAGCCACTAAATAATTTAACCCTTGTTTATCAAGCAGGCTACCCAGTACCGGCGAGGCGGCTTGAGTTAATGTGGAGGCAATATTTATTTGATGATGTTGTCCAGCTTTCAGCCCGACCCCCCAATCGATACCTAATTCCGAGAGATTATCGGCATTGACATCAATAATTGAGAGCGCAACTTCAATTCTGGCAGTTGGTTTATCGAGCGAATGGATCAGGCGTTGATACATTGGCATTCTTTCAGGCAGATCACGCACAATAATGGCATTAATAGACGGCTCTGGTTGGATCATAGCTTTATGGCCATTGGGTTTTTGTGTTGTTATCTTGTCATCATTGATTTGGCTAATTTCTGCGGTACTGACCATATTTGCTAAGATGCTAGCCAGGCCAGGTACTTGAATTTGTTCGTCACGATATTTGATGATCCGATCAACAGCAGAAGCATATTTTAAACTGAAAACTTGAATTGCTAAGGGTAGACCCTGTTCTTGTTGCATAGTAGCTTGTTGTTCTAGCGCGGATACAGTCTGCATGACTAATTCAATATAACGAGGCGGGCCAGAAACATAAACTAATTGATGGTGGGGATCAGGCTTCCAACTAAATTTTTTATCCCATATGCCTGAGTCAATTAATGCTTTTCTTAATGTTTTAACGGTAGTGTTTTCTAATTTGATCAGCTTTGATTGCACTTCACTGGTTTTAAAAACATAAAGTACACTACCATCGTAATACCAAGTAAGATATAAAGATTAGTTAGTTGTTGCAGGAACGCTTTTGGTGTCTCTTGAGCAAAGTGGCCAGTGACCTGTTCGTTTACTTTGTGGCTGACAATAACGGCGCTATCATAATTAGCGCCGAAATTAACCAGAATGTCCGTTAAACTTTCATCTTTAGCAATATAACTATAGGGGATAGGTAGCCAATCTAAATCTTGTGCATAGCTATTAATAGCAAAAAAAAGGAAAAAAAAAAGAAATGGTCCGCCCATTCCATGATAACGATGATCGGGGCACATAAATTGTCTACTCTATTTACCTTTGTTATTAGTCTGAACACCAGTAAAAACTGTCGTTCTCCAAGCATAGATGACGAACATACAACCAATCATGTATCAGTGCTGAAACATCTTTTCCCTTGGCAAGTTGAATCAGTAGTAACCAAAGATCACGGATATTTTCAGGTACTTCCATAAATGTGGTCAGATTGATCTGTTGACTCATTTGTTCAATGCCAACAAACCAGTTTGGCCACATCTGTGTTGCTGTTTGTTCTATTTGATGAATTTTATGCTGATAATCTCGCTGTTGATCTAAAGATAAACGCTTTTTTTGCTCAATATCTTGTTGGATTGATGATTTATTGACTAACTCAGTGTGGGTTATTGCCCAAAATTCAGACTGGGCTTTCAACTGGTTAATATGAACTTGTAGCTGGATTAATTCATTTTGCAGTATTGGATAAGAGGGTGCTAAGCTGGTTAACCACCATTGATAAACTGGCTCCAATAGCCAGTAACGTAAAAAATGGGGTTCAGTTAAATTAATGGTATCGCCTAAAAGATGATCCCAATTAATGGATTGTTTAGATGCAGTTCGAATAATAAATTTTAGTTCTTCACGTTCAAGCGGAATATTGCATTCCACTCGACGTTTGAACCAGGTTGAAGCAAAAAACGATTCAAATAGGGTTCGTGGTAGTAAGCGTCTGAGTAGCTCAATTTGATGTGCATGAATGGGTTCGGCATGCTTATAATGAGTAATGACCTCATTTCCTAATAAATGATTACGATTCAAGTTAGCTGGATTTATTATAGTAATCTTTCTATTAGACAATACAGGGTTAGAATGCAAGCGATTGTTAATAGATCCCATCGTTATTTACCTTATTGTCCGTTATTTAATATTGCATAATATCGCTTTATCTTAATTAAACATTTTTTTTTCAGATTGTAATAATAGCCAATAATTTTTAATTATTCGTCATGATCACCTCGAGCCCGACTTGGAGTAAAGCCAAATCTTTTACGATAACTTTGAGTAAAATAGGACTGACTGGAAAAACCGGCTTCCATTGAAATATCTACAATACTCAGATCCGTATTTATCAATAATTGATGAGCATACATAATACGTCTTTCACTGATCCATGCACGGGGAGAAGTGTTATAAATGGTACTGAATAACTCCTTAAATGTGGTTAGTCCCATACCAAATTCTCTGGCAAACTCATTAAGTTTCCACTCTTTTAAGTAATTATTTTCCATAAAAGATTGCAAACGCTCAGCTTGTCGATTGCTGAGTTGGCGAAATACCGATAACAGACTTGCACCCTGTTGCCCATGAGCAAGTAATAATAGTAATTCTTTAATGCGTAAGTCAATTAAGGCGCTATGGCAATCATAACTTAATAGTGTTTTTAATCCCTTAATACTTTCTTCCAATAAGGGTGAATGGCTAAAGGCAATTAAACTGGCAGTATTATTTTCATCCCGCTTAATTTCACTTAATAAGGTGCCAAATCGGCTCATAAAATTTCTTAGGAAATCGTCATACAGAGGTATCCAGAGAAGTGTGCTGGCTTTTTCTTCAGTTTTTACCGTATAACTCCCTTGTCTGATAAAGATAATTTCATTACTCAATACTTGATAAGTGTTGGCGGGATCTTGCCAGCTAACTTTCCCATCTAACACAATATAAAGTCCCTTGTTCCGGTGTTCTATAATATTATAATTAGGCATATTCCACACAATTGTGCTCACAAAGCCTTCATCAAAACTGATATTTTCTTTCATATCATATAATATTCCGATTTTTTATATTACTGTGAAATATCTTATTACAAGTACCACGGATAATAGTGGTCCTAGCCATAAGAATAATGCCATATTAAATTAGTCAATTTTTTATAGGGTTTAAGTAATATTTTAATATCTCACTATGTTTGTGAGTTATAAATAATTATATATTTTATTTTTCTAATTGTCAGAATATATTTCCAAATATTAAAAAATATGACCTTATTTACATAATTGATTGGAAGCTATGTTATCATTCGTTTTTTCCGTTTTTAATGATCGATAATCACCCAGCCTAGGTTAATAAAAATATCAATATTGTTTATATTTTGTTAATTTTGATCTTTTTTTATTAAAAATTTGATCAATTTTAACATATAATATTAGGCTTAAATTGCATTTTTAGGCTAAAAAATTTTTAAAAAGCGCTTTTAATGGCAATAAATGGATGATTTTTGCTTAATATTTGCTCAATTGATAAATATTTTTAATGATTTGACTGGTTTATCCAGTTACCGGTTAATAATATAAGTTAAATTTATGTTAATAAAATATATTTTTTTGGTAAAAAATAAGATTTAA
The DNA here is from genome assembly GCF_903968575.1 of Arsenophonus endosymbiont of Apis mellifera. Classification (NCBI taxonomy): domain Bacteria; kingdom Pseudomonadati; phylum Pseudomonadota; class Gammaproteobacteria; order Enterobacterales; family Morganellaceae; genus Arsenophonus; species Arsenophonus endosymbiont of Apis mellifera. The sequence continues at coordinate 159,416 of NZ_CAJCFU010000029.1, forward strand.
ATTTGGTTTTTACTCGTATTAAGTGTTAGCGTCAAAATGGTCAAAAAATTAACTATAAGAATTTCTAACAGGTTTATAATCACCTAGTTGATGATATTAACGATAATCATTTGCTTGGCTGATTTGGATTAACCAATGTAGTACTTCAGCCATAGTCTCAATGGTATTTTCTGGAATATATTGATCAATAATACCTTCAGCATATAAGCTGCGGGCTAACGGAATTCGTTGAATAATTGGGATATTTTCTTGGATAGCAATTTTTTTTACCAATTGCGCTAAGGCATCTGTTTGTTTTAAGGTGATGATAGGTAAAGGTGTTTGATGCTTAATGTAACGTATGCCAATGGCAATATGAGTTGGATTAGTGATAATGACTGAAGATTGTTTGACTTGTTTGCGGATGTTATTAACCAGTAGTTCTTTATGTAATTGTTTTCTTCTACCTTTAATTTCCGGATTGCCATCCATTTCTTTATATTCTTTTTTTATTTCTTCTTTGCTCATTTTTAACTGTTTAATATAAAAATGATATTCAAGACAATAATCTAAAAGTGAAATGATAATAAATCCCAATACGCAAATAATAGTTAGTTGAGTAAGTAATTGTCCAATAAATATTGGAATACATTTTAATCCACATTTTGGCAGGTGGAAAAAAAATTAATATTTCCTTTAATAACAAACCAGACAATAAAACCGATAAAAATAACTTTTAATAATGATTTAAAAAATTCAAGTAAATTTTTAAGTGAAAATATTTTTTTTGCACCGGCAATCGGATTAATATGTTTAATATCAGGTTTTAAAGATGATGGGCTAAGTAAAAAACCAAACTGAGCAAGATGAGATAATACGATAATAAGTATTGTTATGATTATAATTGGTAATAAAATATTAAGCGCAATATGCCAGATATGGGGCACAATCTTCGCTTTTGCCGTTGAGAAATCCAGCAAACTACTGTCTTGTAGATAAGCAAAGAGTGATAAAAAATGTTCAATGAAGAAAGAGGATAAACTTAATAGCAGTGATAACAGAATAACAATAATACAACTGGAAACAATTTCTTTACTTTTAAGTATTTGTCTTTTTTGGCGTGCATCTTTTATTTTTTTTGCGGTTGGGGCTTCGGTTTTTTCACCACTCATTATTTAGCTCATCATTTGAATTAATATTTTAAAACTTTTATTTATTTGATTTTGTATCATTTCAGCGTTAAAAATTAATACACTAAAATAGCTGACTAACAATAAACTAGAAATGGCCCCCTTCAAGGGCATAGATAAGATAAAAACATTTAGTGAAGGGGCAAAACGGCTAATTAGTGCTAATCCCCATTCAACAATAAACATCGCAATCACCAAGGGTGCAGCTAATAGCAGAAAGTTATCTAACATCAATTTAAATTGCTGAATGAAAAATATGAATAATTGCTGATTAAAGCCAGGTAAAAAGTGATAGATAGGCCAAACGGAAAAACTGTGATAAAGGGTTTGTACTAGAAATAGAAAATTACCACTAATAAAGAATAGCGTGGTAAATGCTTGACTAAAAAATAATCCCATTGGCGAGGTTTGTTCATCAAATAATGGGTTAACAATAGAAGCCATTGTGGTACCGCGTTGGTTATCGATCATAAAACCGATAGATTGCATCATCCAGAAAGGTATTGCAGCGATAAAGCCGAAAAAAAAGCCGAGTAATATTTCTTTAATGATGAGTAAAATATATTCATTGCCACTGATATTGATGATTAATTGTGTATCAATAGTAGGTATTAAAAAAAATATTAAAGAAAATAGGATGCCATTTCTCAACAGGGTTCCGCCTAATAATTTTTTACTCAAAATAGGTAATGTGGTGAAACATCCCAATAACCGAGGAATAAATAGCGAATAAGTTAATAAATATTGTTGTAACTCTTGAAAAAGCATTATAAGTTTACTATCCGTTGAAAAATCAGATCAGTGAAACGATAGATTTCATGCCCCACCCAATCGGCAATGACCAGCAAAGTGACAATGACACTGATTAGCTTAAATAAAAATCCTAATGTTTGTTCCTGGATCTGGGTTAAAGCTTGAATTAATGAGACTAAAGTGCCGACCGTGGCGGCAACCACAATAGGCGGCATCGATAGCATAAAAACTAACCATAATGATTGTTCTGATAGGTAAATAAAATCTAGGCTATTCATCTTAATCTTACCCACCATAACTCAATACTAATCCGTGGCTCAGACGACTCCAGCCATCAAACATAACGAAAAGAAGTAATTTGAAGGGTAAGGAAATTGTCATCGGCGAAACCATCATCATTCCCATTGCTAATAGAATATTTGACACAATTAAATCAATGGCAATAAAGGGTAAATAGAGTAAAAAACCAATTTCAAAGGCACGAGTCAGCTCGCTAATAGTAAAAGCAGGTAACAAGATAAATAAACTGTCTGATGACACGCTATTGGCATATTTTGCTGGCCATAATTTAGCAATATTTTCGTTAAAAAAAGCTTTCTCTTTATCGTGAATATGTTTTGTCAGGAAAGATTTATAGGGTTTAGTGCCCTCATCAAAAAAATAGTCAATAGAAGCGCTTGCCGATAAAGAGATCGGATTTTCGTTAAGAAAATCTTTGGTTGTAAGTGCAACTGGTGCCATAACATAGAGTGTAAGAATGATTGATAAACCATAAATCGCCATATTAGGGGGTATTTGTTGCACCCCTAGCGCATTACGTAGCAATGAAAAAACCATCGCCATTTTGACAAATGAAGTGGCCATGACAGCAATAAACGGGATTAATGCTAATAAAATTAAACCAATAATCAGCGATAACTCATCAGGTAGTTGGTTCATGAAGAGAGTTCCTCATTTTCATCGCTTGGATTTGTTAATGGGCTTAATTCTTCGCTCTGTGCAAATAACGGTTCAGTCTTTTTAGCAAATAATTCGACGACTTTAATGCCTAACCTTCCTTGAATTTCGACCAGTTGTCCTTTGCCCAATGGTTGCTGATTGGCGATAATTCTGACGTCACCATTAACAGGCACCGCAAGATCAATCATGATCCCTCACTGAGATGAGTGAGAGCTTGTAATTCAATATATTGTCGGCCCACTTCAAAACGAATAGGAATTTGAATTTCCTCTAAGTTAGTTAGTGACTGATTAGCTAAATTATCGGTTTCAGAATACATATTAATAAGTTCCAATTGGTGAGAAGACAAAGAAACCCATGCCCAGGGTAAATGTTCAATATAGGCCAGTTGTTGTTGCTGTCTTTTTAAGTAATGAGGTTGTAACAGGATATCGCCGATTTCTAACGTGTTAAGGGTATTTATCGTTAAGTAAATGGGAACCATGCATATTGATAAACTGACAACAAGCGGATATTTTTCTGCCTTTCGTCGTTTTGGTAATAACCGCTGAATAGCTTCGATTTGTGGAAACCAAAGTGAAAGGCTTTTACCCGCCATATTGAAATGGCCTTTAATGCCTAATTTAGCTTCATTGATATGTAGTGACTCAATATTTAGCCATTGTAATGAAGGAAAAAATTTTCCATGTTCTTTTAATAAACTAAGTTGTAACTCGAGCGGCAGATAACTAAAATCGGCGCTATCTAATGCCTCAGATAACCAGTTAGTTAACAGAGACTGATTGCAATAAGCGATAACGGTAGTATTTTTTAATAGTATGGTTAGCTTTAAATTATAGTTAGCATCGGCCTGTTCCAGTGTTAATGTTAATAATTGTTCAGCAAATTGAAAATGATGACGATATTGCATAAAACATTTTCTAAGCTGAAACTCATGTTCACTGATCGTAGGCAATGTGGGTGTCCGCATTAAGTCATCTCTTCTTCAAAGTCATCCAATGATTGTGACCGATCTTTTGATCGCTCTTCTGACTGTTGATCATTTAAGATGACCAGTTGGATATGTTGCTCAGGATGAATGCGCTGTAACTTGTTAATGAGATCTTGTTGGTGGTCGAGTAATATCTTTTGTCCCATTGTCTGGGCGACAAATTCGATCATAATATGTTGTTGCTGTTGTTGAATTTTAATTTGTAGATGTCCAATCTGCGCTAAGTTTAATTGGATGATTGGTGGCTGATAGTTTTTGTTGACCTCGACATTTATAACCGCATTGAGTTTGTTAAATAGTGTATTAAGTAACGAGGCCGAGGTTTTCTCATTATCGACAGTGGCTAACATTTTTTCTGTTGTCGTTGCCGTCGATATGACGGCTGGCAAACTGGGCGGTTCAATACTATTTTCCTGCCGCTTGCCTTTATCTTGCTCTTTATTAGCTGAATGTGGTTTTTTTTCTGATGGAAAAATAGCTTCCATTGGATCAGTAATTTTATTTGGATCAGTGACCGATGATATTTTTTTTGTGCTAAGTGGCTGTCGCTTGTTAACTGGAGAAGTCATCACTATTTGCTCACCTGTTGGCAAGTTTACGATAGGTTTTGCTAAATCAGCCGATACTATTGGTTGATTAGTTATTGGATTGGCCAATAAAGTATTAGCTGATAGTGGAGCTTTTAGCGGATTATTTCGCCCAGCTTTAGCCGTTGGCAGCTTCTGTTTACTAGTCGATGGCGGTAATTTGTCATTATTGCCGGTTTTGGTTGCCGTTTTATTCTCAATAGTGGTGTAGGGCGGATTGCCATAGGGTTGGCCGCAATTATCCGTTCTTTCCTCAGTAGCGATAGATAATCTGTGGTGTGCTTTATCTTCTGCCTGTGCGGTTGATTTTTTTTTAATTCCATGGCTGAAGGGATAAGCATCCATTGATGGTTGCTCAGCTAATAGATAACTAGCAACGGAGGAGCTTTTATCTGTTACTAAAGGGGAGACAGGCGTCGCTGAACCGGCTAATTTGAGCGCTGATTCAAATCTTTTTTTTAAAACAGGATCACTTTCTAATGGTAATTTGGCGATTGATGGTAGCGACAAAGACTGCGATTGTCGATCATGTGATATATGGCTGATCTGCTGTTTTTTCATATTATATTATTTCCCTATAGATAACCTAACAAACTCTTCCTGTTCTTGTTCTTCTCGTTGTTCATTTAAATGCTCAACAGCATATTTTTCTTGTTGTGTCAGTTGAGTAAATTTTTCTGTTTGCTGTATACAAAAATTGAGTTTTTTTCTTAATTTGATAAGTTGGCTTTCTAATTGATTAACTTTATCGGTATGTAATGCAATATCTTTAATTAAGTTGTCTTTTTGCCATTGAAAGTATTGTCGTTGTGCTTGCCAGTGGTGCCATTGGGCGGCAGAAATAGCCTTTTGCTGATGTGCTTGAAAAAATTTTTCTTCCCGCTCTTTATGGTTGTGGTACAGCATATCTAATTGTTGCTTAGTTATATTTAATTGTTGTTGTTGTTCAGTGAGTTGTTTTTTTGTTGCAAAACCTGTTTTTCTGCTTTTTGTTTTCTTAATTGTTTAATTTTTAATAAGTGGAAAAATATCATTGATTGATTACATCTAATTGGTTCAGGGTTTGCTCATAGCAACTTTTTTCATCAGTAGATTGACAAAGCCAGCTTTGAATTTGTGGATAACGTTTGATCGCTTCATCGGCCAATGGATCATTGCCTGGCTGATATTCACCAATTTGTAGCAATAATTCTATTTCTTCGTATTTGGCTAACCATTTTCTTAGCTGTTGTGCTTGTTGTTGATGTTTTTGACTGATAACCCGATCCATCACGCGACTGGCTGAGCGTAAAACATCAATAGCAGGATAGTGGCTGGCTGCGGCCAATTTTCGTGACAGAATAATATGTCCATCTAAAATTGAACGGGTTTCATCGGCAATTGGTTCAGTCATATCATCGCCTTCAACCAACACCGTATAAAGGGCAGTGATCGAACCTTTATCAGACTGGCCGGCACGCTCCATTAAGCGTGGCAGTTCAGCAAAAACGGAAGGTGGAAAACCTCGTCGGGTTGGTGGTTCACCAGCAGCAAGTCCGATTTCTCGTTGCGCTCTGGCAAAACGGGTAACCGAATCCATTAACAACAATACGCGCATATTTTGGTCACGAAAATATTCAGCGATACTGGTTGCGACAAAACCGGCTTTGGCGCGTTCAATGGCTGGGCGATCAGAAGTTGCTACAATTAAAACGCTGCGCTTTAATCCTTCTTCGCCTAAATCTTCTTCAATAAATTCGCGCACTTCGCGCCCACGTTCACCAATCAATGCCAAGACAATCACATCCACCTCAGCACCTCGAATGAGAGAGGCTAGCAGAGTACTTTTGCCACCGCCAGCAGCAGCAAAAATGCCCATTCTTTGCCCTTCTGCACAGGTTAATAAGCCATCAATCGCTCTTATACCCAGAGAAAGTGATTTTTCGATTAATTTTCGCTGCATGGGGGCGGGGGCATCACGATAGATAGGATACCATTGTTCAGGCTCAATATAATTTTCTGCCGTAAAGGGATTACCTAATCCATCAAGTACTTTGCCTAATAGATGACGGCCAACGCCAACTAAGTGACGGGTTCCTGTTGGGCACACTTCCGTATAAATGGATAAACCACGTGTATCACCAAACGGAGTAAGAATAGCTTGTTGTTGTTTAAAACCAATGATCTCGGCAGTTAACGACTCTCCAGTATCGCTATTGTATAATTTGCATAGCTCACCCACTTTAACGCCAGGCAGTTGGGCTGTGATCAAGGTACCTGTAACTGCCGTTACACGTCCTCTTAGCAGTACTGGCCGGCATGTTCTCAGTGCCGCTAGCATTTTTTCTGGAATAGAATAAAGTTTAAGCTTGCTTTGCATTGTTTACCTCAATGCAAAACATATCGGAACAACAGCAATAAATGTTTAGTTTTTGGCTCGGTTTTTTTTATTCCAGCCAGCTATTAAAAATAGCGACTTCTAATGACATCCAGCGAGATTATCTAACTCTATACTCATATCCAAAAAATAAATAATGAACAATACACATGAGAAAAATAACTAGGTTAGATTCACCATCAGCAATAACGGCCATTAGCGACCATTTTTTCAGCGAAATTGTCGAGCATAACGAAATAGAACAAGTTTTGTTACTGCCGAATAGTCAAGCGGTAGCGGCACATTTTTCCCATCTATACCCGACTTTTTGTCTAGAGGCGGCATTATTAAATTATGTAACACCTAAGTTAATTACGCCGTTATTAATGACACCTATTTTTTTTAAATTAACCATGGCACGTCTCAAACAACAATTAGCCGCTGTAAATTTGCCAGAAGTAGAGGCCGCTTATGACCTATTAATGGAACTGGATAATCTAGAGCGGCAATTGGAACTGGCAACCGGCTTACTGCATCGAGGATAAAGTTGATTTTAGATCCCATTACCCAAAATGCCTTATTACTGCAAGGATGGTTAGCACTGCAATATGGCCAGTTGGCTCGTAGTCAAATATTGCTTGAAGCCTTGTTAAAAATGGCGCCAGATGATTATCAAGCCAGAAAAATGCTTATTGTGGTGTTATTAAAACTTGATCTGCCTGAACAGGTACTGATCCATTGCACAAAGCTAAAAAACGCTAACATCAATGAGGCTGAACTATGGCTATGTGAATCACAGGCCTATTTGATGATGGAACAACAGGAAAAGGCGCAACAGGCCTATCACAATTATCTGTTATGGAAATCTAATTGATGAATAAAGGAATAATGCTGTTGCAACAGCTTGGCCAACGTAAAGATATTATGTTAGCTATTTTACTACTTGCTGTGGTATTTATGATGGTATTGCCATTGCCGACGGTGATCCTGGATGTCCTAATTGCGATTAATATGACTATTTCAGTCGTATTATTGATGGTCTCGGTTTATATCACTTCGCCATTACAGTTTTCGGTTTTTCCGGTGTTGTTATTAGTAACCACGCTGTTTCGTTTAGCTTTAGCGGTCAGTACGACGCGAATGATTTTATTACAAGCTGATGCAGGACAAATTGTTTATACCTTTGGTCAATTTGTGGTTGGCGGTAATTTGATCGTCGGTATCGTGATCTTTTTAATTATTACCATTGTGCAATTTTTAGTGATCACCAAAGGTTCAGAGCGAGTTGCCGAGGTGAGTGCTCGTTTTTCGCTGGATGCGATGCCGGGTAAACAAATGAGTATTGATGGTGATATGCGGGCCGGTGTTATTGACATGGACGAAGCCCGCGAAAGGCGCAGTCAGGTTGAAAAAGAGAGTCAGATGTTTGGCTCAATGGATGGCGCCATGAAGTTTGTCAAGGGTGATGCCATTGCCGGCCTGGTCATTATTTTAGTTAATATTCTAGGCGGTATTGCCATTGGCGTCAGCCAGCGTGGTATGAGTGCTTCAGATGCGTTGAGCCTTTATTCCATCTTGACGGTTGGCGATGGTATGGTTTCTCAGGTGCCAGCGTTATTAATCGCTATCACTTCTGGCATTATCGTTACCCGTGTTTCGTCAGAAAACTCCGCTGATTTAGGATCAGATATCGGTGAATAGATTATTGCCCAACCAAAAGCGATTTTTATTGGTGGCGTGTTATTAGTGTTATTTGGTTTGATCCCCGGCTTTCCGACCATCACTTTTTTTATTTTAGCCGCATTGATGACAGCCGGTGGTTACTGGTTAATTAGGCAAAATAAGCAAAGCGCAGAAAAACCACCGAGTGATATTAATACCTTGATCAACCAAGGTGCTGGCGCACCGGCAATCAAAAAGAAAAATAGTGCGCCGTTAAAAAACGATAAATTAGAACGACAGGAAGAATTTGCTTTAACGGTACCGCTATTAATTGATTTGGATATTAAATTAAAAGAACAGTTAGAAGCGGTGGCGTTTAATGAAGAATTAATGCGTGTAAGAAGGGCGCTTTATTTGGATCTGGGAGTGCCATTTCCCGGTATTTATTTAAGATTTAATGATGGCATGGCAGAGGGTGAATATATTTTTGAATTACAAGAAGTACCTGTGACGCGAGGTGTATTAAAAGCAGGTAAATTGTTGGTACAAGAAAATGAGAAACAGCTCAATTTGTTGGCTATTCCCTATGAAAAAGGCGACATGCTATTAACAGGCAAAAGAGCGCTTTGGGTGGAAGAACAATATTTAGAGCGATTAGTTCGCTCAAATCTATCGGTGCTGACAATGTCACAGGTGTTAACCTGGCACTTATCTTTTGTGTTAAAAGAGTATGCTGCCGATTTTATTGGCATCCAAGAAACGCGTTACTTACTGGAGAAGATGGAATCTCACTATAGTGAATTGGTCAAGGAGGTACAACGTTTATTACCGCTTTATCGGATCACTGAAGTATTACAACGTTTAGTCAGTGAAAATATTTCCATTCGCAATATGCGCACTATATTAGAGGCACTCGTTGAATGGGGGCAAAAAGAGAAAGATATTGTGCAATTGACGGAATATATTCGCAGCAGTTTGAAAAGGTATATTTGTTATAAATATGCCAGTGGTAATAATTTTTTACCGGCTTATCTCTTTGATCAACAACTGGAAGAAATTATTCGCGACAGTATAAGGCAAACCAATGCCCGCAGTTATTTAGCACTGGAACCCAATGTGAGTGAAAAGCTGATTGAAAATGTACGTAATACCGTGGGTAATATTAAAAAATTGGCTAATAAACCGGTGGTGATTGTTTCGATGGATATTCGCCGTTATGTGCGTAAATTATTAGAAAATTAATTTAATGAATTACCGATTTTATCTTATCAAGAATTAACTAATAAAATTAACATTCAGCCATTGGGGAAAATATTATTATGAATAGCGATCCCTTAGATAATTATTTTAAACAGCAAGGCTATTTTGTCGCTCCCTATTATTGGCAAAAAAGCCATTGGCCAATAGGCTATTTTACCGTCATTAATAATATTGAAATTGCCTGGCGTTGTGAAGGAAGCCGAATATGGATTTTAATGTTAAGACGAAAAGAAAAAAAATTTAGGCTTAGGTAATGCATTCAAGCCATTATATATTTTGGCCGATATAATAAAAGAAGTGTTAGGTGAACACTATTCTTTATATGGTCAAGTTAATGTATTAAGCCGCTCACCTTTAACACAACAGCGATTACAACAATTTTATCAACGCTGGACAGGGGCGGTTGAAGTTGACAGCGGCTGGTTTGAATTAGCTGTGGGTAAAGTGATTAGTTTAAAAAATAACAAAATTAAAAAAATATTATCCGCTAACTGACAGAATAGTTATTAAATTTACGTTAGATTCAAATAATAAATAGATTTTAACCATATTTATTTTAATAAAATTTAATGTGCGGATGATTTTATTATTTAATCACAGGGGATCGTTATGGCTACAATAAATGGATCATCTAATAACGTAACAAATCAAAATTATATCAATAATCTTTTGGTACCAACAACCACCACGCCAGATATTAATAAAATAACCAATGCAATTATCAATAAATTAGCTCAATTGGGCGTAAGAGTAGAATTAGATCAATCGGTTGCCGGTGGTAAGCAAACGTTGGATGCTAATGTTCCTGCTGAGAGGGATAAATTAGAACAATTATTTAGTCAGATTTTTCAATTAGCGCAGCCACGAAATATAAAAAATTCAACTGATGCTGAAAATGATATTCAAGATTTTATGGCAAAGTTAGATAGTCAGCGACAAGGTGCTTCCTTGGTATCGGCAAATATGCTGTTAACAGTGATAGAAAGCTACTTTTCTTATGCCAGTCTGGATGAAGATATTATTGCTGTGTTTGCTAAAAACATGGTCTATCACGATGATAAACGTAAAGAATTAAAAACTGAATTGGAAGAAATTTCCGCTGAGATGAAAGTTTATAGTGTTATTCAGTCGGAAATTAATAGCGCATTATCAGCAGCCAGTTCACAAACAATTAATACCGATCAAAATGGTATCAATATAATGAATTACCAGCTTTATGGCTATTCATCAGTGGCAGAATTTAAAACGAAAGCTGAATACCAGTTCTTGCAAAAAATCGCCCCATCCTCAACCACGGTAACGATAAAACAGTTTTTACTCAGTGCCGATAAAAAGAGTGGTGCAATGAGTCGGGTAGAGAATTCTTATAAATATGATAAGGATAATAATCGTCTGGCTAATTTTTCTACTATGGTCAGTGATCGTTCTCGGCCATTGTCTGACAGTATCAGTGAAAAAACCACTCGATTGAATGATATTAGTGGACGTTATAACGCTGCCATCGAAGCACTCAATCGTTTTATTCAAAAATATGACTCAGTTATCCAGGATATTCTGAGAGCAATTTAAGGAAAGCATATGGAACAGCAAATGGAAACCACAACAGGCAAAATGGAACATGAAATTGAGTCTTTTCTGACTTGCGGTGGCACCCTCGCGATGTTGAAAGAGGTTTCTGCTGAAGAGTTAGAGCAATTTTATACCCTGGCTTATAACCTTTATCAATCGGGTAAACAACAAGATGCAATGGCGGTATTTCAACTGCTTTGTATGTTAGATCACTATGATAGTCGTTTCTTTTTAGGTTTGGGGGCTTGCCGCCAAGCGACAGAGAATTGGAGCGCGGCATTAGAAACTTATAGCTTCGCTACTTTTTTAGATGTTAATGATCCCCGTTTTCCGTTTCACGCCGCCGAATGTTTAATGCAATTGAATGATTTCGATGGCGCACAATGTGGTTTTGAATCGGCGCGTTTATTAGCGACCGATAAGCCGGAATATGAAGATATTGTCTTACAGGCTGAAACCATGTTGGAAGTGATTAATATAAAAAGGGAGCAGCAAAATGAGCACAATCACCACTAAACCCGATACCAGTAGTGTTCAAAACCTAGTTAATAATAGCCCTATTACGCCAATAACAAAAAAGAGCACACCTAATATTGCATTGGAAAAAAGTCCGGCTTTATCAGCAGCAAAGCCATCGTTGCAACCTAATCGAGTGTTATTGCCAGAACCCAATGCTAATTTGGCTGCAAAATCAACCAATAGTGACACACTGTTAGCAAAATTGAATGTTTTGCAACAGGAGGTGGTTCCGGCTATTGATGTGAAATCATCACTGAAGCTACTTTCGCTGGCATTAACTTCACCTGCCTCGTTTGAGGTGGAATTAAGTAAAGTGACTAGTGAATTAAAAACTAATCAGCAAAAATTGAAATTAGAAGATATTCAACGTATTAAACAGCAAAATGCGTTAAAAATGGATGAAAATCAAACCAAAATCCAAGAATCAGAAGATGCAGTAAAGCAGTCGCAAAAATCGGGTTTGGCCGCCAAAATTTTTGGTTGGATCAGTACTGCTGTTTCTGCCGTTGTCGGTGCTATTTTGGTCGCAACGGGAGTTGGAGCGGTGGCTGGCGCTTTAATGATTGCCGGTGCGGTGGCCAGTGCGGCTAACCAAATTGTCCAAGAAGCGGCTGCTGCCGGTTTGATTAGCCCTGAAACGATGAAATGGTTAGGGCCGACCTTGATGGGAATACAGATTGCAGTGGGTATTGCTTCCATTGCGGTCAGTTTTGGTGGGCCAGCGGCGACAGCCATTGCCCAAGTTGGCGCCAAAATTGGTGGTAAGGCAGCTGAGGTTACCGCTAAATTGCCTGCTATGGTCTCTTCCGGTGTAACGGCGACAACTCAGTCGGTGGCCAATAATGTTAAGACTGGTTTAGAGGTTGGTAATTTAGTCGCTGATGTCGGAGAAACTGCGTCACAATTGGCCAGTTCCATCACGCATAGTATTGCCAGTGACAAAATAGCCGATGCTAAAATGCTCGAAAGTGTGATGACCATGAGTCAAAGTATTTTAGATAAACTCAATAGTGAGTTAGCAAAAATGACCGATGATTATCAGCAGGTGATGGAAACACTGGCGCAGATGATCCATGAAAAAGGGGAAGTATTGCGTGAGTTAGCAGTGCGCCCGAAAACAATTTAATAGAAATTAATTGGCTGTCATTAGCTGTTAATAAGGAGATTTATATGGCTACTATCAATAATAATGTGCATCAACGTCCACTGGCTAATACTCACGATGCCGCACCCGTGGTAAAGAGTACAGCGACAAAAAAAAGTGAGGCAGTAAACAAAGTTGAGATACAGACGTTACCAAAAACTCAGCCAACGGCAAAACAATCAACTGACAGTGTCAAATTAGCCGCGCCTAAATTGGATCTAATTAATGCCAGTCAATTGTTAAGTACTGCCACGCAAATGATGGATTGTATTGCTTTGCTGGTTAAAGCCCAGCAACAGGTTCGCCAATCAAATGATGCCGTTGCCACTAATCAGGCTACCGCGGTAGCCGAAAGTCAGAAAAAACAAGCGCAGGAGATGGACAAAAACTCGGATTGGCAGTTAGCCTTATCCATTGTTTCCGGGGTATTAAACTTTGGCATGTCAGCATTAAGTGCAATATCGGCTTTTAAAGCCAATAAAACTCAACAGCAGAAAAATACGTTACAGCAATCAATTAATGAACGTACCGAACTGGTTAAGAGCAAAACCAGTCAACTGAAGGATAAGACATTATCAGTCAAGCAAAAAGATAATTTGAAAGTTGAAATAGCTAAATTAAAGGATCTGAATAAAGCTGATAACCTGCAATTGAAAATGTTGAATGATGCTAGCGCTGCGAGTCAAAAGTGGTTTGATTTAGCTAACTCGGCGCTTCAGCAAGGAAGCACATACGTTGATAAATTTAGTGGCGCCAAGGAGATAAAAACTCAACAGACTGTCACGCAAGAACAAGCAAAAGAAAGTAGTGCTCAGCAAGTGCAGCAAAAAAGTCGTAATGAAACCGATTATTTAAATGGTTTAAGCACTAAACTTAACCAGTTGATGATTCAACTTTCTCAAGGACAAACTCAGGCATTACGTGCTGCCACTCCAGCTGCTTAATGTCCATCAATATCATTTAAAGGCAGAACATATCGATGGTCTGCCTTTTTTTAGTAAAAAAATAGCGATATTTGACAGAGAAATGACAATTCACAGGTTAGCTTATGACTAAATTGCCGGGAGAGAAATATGGATGTTAAAGATTGCATTGATCAAATTTTTGGCCAGTTTAGTCAGAAATATCAATTGCCACTATTGATGCTAAATCAAGAAGGAATTGCGGCTTTACGCTTTGATGAAAAATTACAGGTTTGTTGTATCTTTCTACAGGAACAAGAGTTGCTGGCGTTACAGATAGATATTGCTGATTTATCAGAAGTTAGTGAGGGAATTTTTCGTCAGTTGGCAAGCTTTAATCGCTATTGGTATCAATTTAATCTGCATTTTGGTTTCGACGAAAGCAGTTTAAAAATACAATTATATAGTCAACTAACGATTGCCAATTTGACATTAGATAAATTTGAACATTGTTTGACGTCAATACTCGATCATGCTGAATTTTGGCAGGAATTATTGTGTGAACCAGTAAAAAAGTCAGTTTATAAAGGTCAATTTCAAGGAATGAAGGTGTAAGGATTATGCTAATTAAACAAGTAACTTTAAATCAGGCGGCTTATAGTGATCCCATTGTTTCATCTCGGCTTTTTAATGGCAGAAGTGTGTCGGTGGATAGACAGGTAGAGCAAAATAGACCCCAATTATCTGCGCTATTACCGGATGTTACTGTACAGCAACAGCAGCATTTGGCGCGTTTGGTACAAGGTATTCACCCACCGCTAGCTACACGCCATATAGAAGTGTTATGAAGCATTATGCCATATTGATTGCTATAGGCTGTTTAACCGGCTGTATTCATTATCAGCCCAATGATCCGTTACAAACCGTTGTAACGGGTAAAGTCACGTTGCCGGTGCGATTATATAAAACAGCAGAGGTTAATATTCGCTTTTACGCGCAAAAAAATGGGCGGTTATTGCTAATGAATCAGTTACAGTACCGTTTGGATTTACTACCGCTCGTTTTTACTTTTACTGCCCCTGAAATCTACCAAGCACAGCAAAAAATTTATCTTCAGGCAACCTTAGCTTGGTCGGATAGTCAATTTGTTCAGGCAACTTATCAGCAAGTTATCGAAAATCAAACAAAGCTCACTATCAATTTGCGACCGAAAGCCTGTTATCCGGATTGTCGATACTAGTATTGATCAGCCGCATATGTAACAGTGGAAAAGGGTTGCCTTGGCCATCTAATTCGGAGCGATCATACACCTCAAAACCTTGCTGTTGATAAAAATCTATCGCTTGTTTATTTTGTTCATTAACATCGACTTCATTGACGGCAAAATGGTTCACGGCGTATTGCAGCAATGCTTTGCCAATCCCCTTTCTGCGTGAAAGAGGGGCAATAAATAGCATTTCTAATCGATTCTGCTTGATAGCCATAAAACCGGTAATATGGTTTTGCTCATCGACTGACATGTAAACCTGCAAATTAGGTAGATAATTATTTAAAATTAGTGGACGTAACGTGGCAATCATTTCTTCTGGCAGAAAATCATGGGTAGCGCGTACCGAATTTTCCCAAATTAGGATTAATTGAGCAAAATCACTGCTAGCAGCTCGTTTAATATACATATTATTACCTTGCTAAAAAGTTAGTTATATTCCAGTCTATGATTATAGTTTAAGGGTTTGGCAGTTAAATTTTTGTCAATTGCGGTAGACCGGGTTTTAAGTTCAGCAATCCGTGTATACAAGCAATTTGACATTGACCGCAGCCATCACACTTTTCTTCATCAATTATCGGCCAATTTTCGGCTGAAAACGAGAGCGCTTGTTGTGGGCAAGCATGGACACATAAACGGCAACTGTTACTATGGCGACCAAAACAAGATTGAGAGATTGCCGGCCAAAGTGCGGTATCGGGTTTTATTTGCTGATTGAGCGCGCCGGTAGGGCAAACCAGCGTACAGGCTAAACAGTTGTGGGTCGTACAACAACAAAAATCGATAGAGATCTCGGCCAGATTATGATTAATTGAGATTAAGCCATAAGGGCAAGCTTGCCGGCAGTTGTTGCAGCCAATACATAGTTGCTGAAAATCAGTTTCATTAATCGCTTGTGGTGGGCGGCCAACCTGACGAGCGAGTGTTTTGTTATTGAGCTCAGGGCTAAATGTCTTACTGGCATTGAATAATCCTCGCAACAATCCGCGACGGCTAACATAACGATGTGACATGAATGCACGATAGTAGCTTTCATCTTGTTTATCATTTGCCATAAGGCTGACTCATTGAGAAGGCGAATATTTATACTTGATGAGTACTATTTTAACTTTTTCAATTGACAAACAGGACTAGTTAGATCAATTTTTAGCTAATTTCACTAAAGCCAGCGGAATGTAATAAATTTTTACCGTAAACTTGATATTTCATTGCACTATATCATTTTATAGTGAGTGTCCTAACGGTATTCAGAGCTAAATAAGGCATAAGGATTTATGTGTATCCTAATAGGGAATGCGGATTTTACTCTGTTTACTGTTAGTTTCAATAACGCCTTAGTCTGCTATTAATTTCAATATAAATTGCCTTTCTGTCGTGTTAATCACTATATCAATACCAGCGCCAGTTGATATTCTATACTAATAACTTAATTGCATAATTTCTGGTTAGGTATCATTAATGAGTTTATTAGATAAGAATGAAAACATTTAGCGATAGAGAAAACTTGAGTCTTTATTTTATCTGGTTCCTATGGGTGCTAGTCGTGGTGTTGTATTTAACAAATATGATTGCAAAGACATGGTTTTTTGTTTTAGTTTTTTCGTTCGTTCTTATCCTGCAATTTATCATTATAAGAGTGAGGTTGATTTCGATGTTTAGAAATAAAAAGTCAGATATTTCAAATACCAATATATTTGTGATGAAGGGTGATAAAAAAAGCGATCCTAAACAAAAAGATGTAACAATTATTTCAGAAGAGAGCTTTTTTAAAGGTAACATAACTATTGCAGGTGACATTCATGTCTGGGGACATATTAAAGGTAATGTCACGGTGACAGAAGGGACAATTCATATCATGCCCGGGGGCAAAATTGAAGGTGAAATTGAAGCTCCTGATATGATTATTGATGGCTTAGTTGATGGTGCATGCTTGGGAAATAATCTAGATATCCTGGAACATGGTGAATTGCGCGGGATCAGTCGAGTTAGTCATATGTCAATTAAGCGAGGGGGTATATTCATTGGTCAGTCTGAAAAAATTGAGCATCAATCTGAAAAAGTGATTAAATTAGAAACTGTTGAAGAGCTACCTAAAATTAAATAAGCATTTTCTGTTCATGCGATAAGATGCCATGTTATATTAATGGTAAGCGCTTTTTCAATCAGTCGTGGCTAGTGCATGGTTATTATCCTAAAGACACCTCGTTTGATACTAAGGGAATGGCGAGAAGCTGATCGGCTCCCTTTTTATCGTCTGAATAGTGATCCTGATGTTATGCGTTATTTCCCACATTTACTTTCAAAAATACAAAGTGATGCCTTTATTGATCGTATTAGGCAAAAGTTTATTCAACAGCAAGGTTGGGGATTGTGGGCAGTAGAGTTACGAGCAGAGAAACAATTCATTGGTTTTGTCGGACTCAATATTCCCGCTTATGATCTGCCTTTTATGCCTTGTACTGAAATTGGTTGGCGGCTGGCTAAGCCATTTTGGCGACAAGGACTGGCTTATGAAGCCGCCTGTCGGGTATTAGATTTTGCTTTTTTACAGCAACAAATGCAGGAAATTATCTCTTTTACCGCTAAAATTAATCACCCCTCTGAATGTTTGATGAAAAAATTAGCCATGGAAAAAGATGCGCATAATTTTTTACATCCGGCGTTACCATCGGCGCATCCCTTACAGCAACATATTCTTTATCGCCTCAATCAGCAGCAATGGTTAAAAAAGCGCGCTAATTGATAGGTAAACACTTCGTGAGGATTAACACGCCTGCTACTCCAGCAGGCGGATTGGCATTATTTAAGCCTAATTTGTTGGTGAATAATACGCTGCATTTCATCTTTTAAATGGAGCTTTTCTTTTTTTAATTTGATGACTTTATCATTATAGCCTGCACCATTTGGGCCTTCTAATTCAGTGATCTGTTTATCCAGTTGATGATGCTTTTCAAATAGTGATTGGAAGCGTGGATGAGAGAGTTTTAGGTGAGAAAATAACTCATGATCGGACAGCAACATATAACCTCCGGCAAAATTATTGAGGGTCAATTCAAGTATAACAATAATTAAAATTTTATTATCGTGAACACAATAATTTACATTGTTAAATGTTATATATAATTATTTGATTTTTAATAATATTTACAAATTAAATGGTTGATTTACTCTTTACGATTTTTTACTTTCTGGCACGACAGTTATACTAAAGTAGATCTTCGATTTAGTTAAGTATAAAACTTTTTCTTATCAGTTATAGTTAATATCACTTTTATCACTATTTATAAAGTAGGATGTGGCAATGAATAAATATACCTTTCCATTATTGGCAATGCTCCTAACAACACCCTATGCGATGGCAAATGATAATTTGTCCAAAATAGCTCCATACCCAGCCGCTGAGAAAGATATGCAGCGCTATGTTATTCAGCTAGGCAAAAAAGAAAATGAGAATAATTTTATGGTGGAACTGGTTATTGGTAAATCCATGCTGGTAGATTGTAATCATCATTGGTTTGGTGGGGATTTTGCCAAAAAAGAGCTGAAAGGTTGGGGTTATGACTATTACGAATTAAAAAAAGTATCCGGTCCAGCGGCAACCTTAATGGCTTGTCCAGATAAAAAACAAACCAAGAAGTTTATTACCACGCATCTCGGTGATGGCAATATCGTTCGCTATAATAGCAAGTTACCGATTGTGGTATATGTTCCTAAAGATATGGCAGTTAAATATCGTATATGGTCAGCACCGGAAAAACTAAATAGTGCAGTGATCAAATAACGTTTTAATTTAACCAATAAGCCATCTTAATTAAGATGGCTACAGTTATTATTGGTTTATTTTAACGAGCCACTAAAACTGTTATTTTTGCATGACGAACAATGCTAGCTGCGGTTGATCCAAGTAGGTAACTGGAAGAATTGGGGCTATGAGAGGCAATAAGAATTAAATCGGCGTCGATATCTGATGCATAGCTTAGAATTTCCTCTTTTGTTGGGCCAATGCCAATTTTGTAGGTAATTTGCTTAGTTGGAATGTTTACTTTTTTGATGATCTGTTTTAGTAGTTCCAGTGCCACTCGGCTGCGCTGTTCGGAATCTTGTTGACTCTCTGGTAGCGCCGCAATTTCAATCCCAAAAAATATTTCTAAATTTGGTAGCACAGATAAGAAGTGAACTTCTGGTTTGTTGGATTGGTTAAAGGAAACCAGTGTTTCAACATGCTTAATCACTTTCT
Organism: Arsenophonus endosymbiont of Apis mellifera; assembly: GCF_903968575.1. NCBI lineage: Bacteria > Pseudomonadati > Pseudomonadota > Gammaproteobacteria > Enterobacterales > Morganellaceae > Arsenophonus > Arsenophonus endosymbiont of Apis mellifera. Next base: position 178,792 of record NZ_CAJCFU010000029.1, read on the forward strand.
GATTCAATTCATCTTCAACAATATCGATAGGAACTAAGATCTTATTATACATGATACCCTCGCATCATATTGTTATCTAATTATATTGTAGCAATAGTAAAAAATGATGTCGTGATATTTTTATTGGCTTATTATTTTGCATAATTAACTTAATATGAAGAAACCATATTTAAAATAAGCAAATTGTTTTGCCTAAATTAACCTAGTTGAAAATAAATATTATTTCTATTTAATTATAAATAGTAGTAGAAATAAATAAGCGAATAATTATCAATTATACTTTATTGAAATACCTGATTGTAAAAATGAAAAATCAAGACAAATATAATTTTTTGTGTCATATTATAGGAAACTAGATTAATATTTTTTTGAATAAAATTAGTATTAATAATAACAAGATTGTTTTTAAGGTTTACTATCAATTTTCCCCTCATTTTACTGAAAATAATTAACTTTAGAATTTGATTATGACACGAACTAAACTTCGCGAAGAAAAACACTCATATTTTGTTTCCGACGAGCAACGAATAAAATTTAAAGCCGCCAGAAAGAGCACTATTGTTAGTATCGTTGTGAATTTTTTTCTCTCTTTATGGCAAATTATTATCGGCTTTTTGGCACACTCCCAAGGTTTGATTGCTGATGGACTTCACTCATTATCAGATTTATTGGCAGATTTTGTGGTGTTGATTGCTAATAAACATAGCCATAAGCAACCAGATGCCGACCATCCTTATGGCCACTTCCGCTATGAAAATGGGACATCTTTAGTATTAGGAACAATTTTGCTCGTGGTTGGGGCTGGCATGGTATGGAAAGCAATTGAAAAAATGCTAAATCCAGCTGAAATTCCTGATGTGCATATTATTGCGCTGGTTGTCGCGCTATTATCACTTATTGTTAAAGAAGGTCTGTTTCGTTATATGCTTGCTGTGGCAAATAGGGTTAATTCAAGTATGTTAGTTGCTAATGCCTGGCATGCACGTTCAGACGCCGCTTCTTCTTTGGTGGTTGCTATTGGTATCGTTGGTAGTTTATGCGGTATTAAGATCTTTGATCCGATTGCCGCATTAATTGTTGGTGCCCTGGTTATTAAAATGGGGTATAAATTTACTTATCAAGCGTTTAACAATCTGATGGATAAGGGGGCTGATGAACAGACACTTGCGGCTATCCGTAAACAGCTGTTGGCAATGGAAGGGGTGGTTGATATTCATGATCTTAAGACGCGTAAATCTGGCGATTATTTGTTGGTGGATGTTCATCTTGAAGTGAATGGTCTTTTAACGGTAGAACAAGGACATCAAATTGCGGTTTCTGCGCGAAAAAAATTACTTGAAAATCCGGCCATCTTAAATGTCATGATCCATATAGATCCGGTTGAAATTCAATAAGTCATTTCCTTACTGATAAATATTATGGTCGCTACTGAGTTTATATTGGCTATTAAAAGATTGAGGAATATAATAGCTGATTTATAGTATAAGCGATTATATTGGCGCATAGCATATTAGTTAGCAAAAATGCTGCCTATATCGATAAATAATTGGCTCAGATAGTATAATATTATGCCTATTATTGGTTATCGAGCCATACAAACTTTAGTCTGATTTTATTATGCTTGGAAAAGAGGTAAATGTGGAAATACTAGTAACAGGCGGTATGGGTTATATTGGTAGTCATACTTGCGTTCAGATGTTTGCAGCAGGTATGCAGCCTGTTATTTTAGATAATTTGTGTAATGCCAGTCGTCAAGTATTGACGCGAATGGAAACATTAACCGGTTGTCGCCCGGTTTTTTATCATGGGGATGTGCGTGATGAAAAATTGTTAGACACCATTTTTTCCAACCATTCTATTCAAGCTGTTATCCATTTTGCTGGGTTAAAAGCGGTTGGTGAATCTGTCTCTAAACCTCTTGAATATTATGATAACAATGTGAATGGCACGCTAGTATTAGCGCGTAGTATGCAGCGAGCTGGTATAAAAAATATTATTTTTAGTTCTTCTGCCACTGTTTACGGTGATCCGGCAACGGTTCCCATTACCGAAGAATTTCCGATTGGCAATACCACCAATCCATATGGTAGCAGTAAATATATGGTTGAACGTTGTTTATCGGATCTACAGTATGCTGATAATAGCTGGTCGGTTACCTTGCTTCGCTATTTTAATCCGGTTGGCGCCCATCCGTCCGGCACCATGGGGGAAGATCCGCAAGGTATACCTAATAATTTAACCCCCTATATTACCCAGGTAGCCATTGGCCGGCAGCAAAAACTGATGATTTTTGGTGACGATTATCCTACCCCAGATGGCACAGGCGTGCGTGATTATATTCATGTCATGGATCTGGCAGATGGACATATTGCAGCGCTTAAATCGGTTGGTTTAAAACCTGGCTTACACATCTACAATTTAGGCACTGGTAAAGGCACGAGTGTATTAGCGATGCTGAAAGCTTTTGAAGAAGCTTGCGGTAAAAAAATCGCTTATGAAATTAAATCTCGCCGACCAGGTGATATTGCTGAGTGTTGGTCAAGTCCATTGAAAGCTGAGTGTGATTTGGGATGGAAAGCCACTCGTTCGATTCAAGATATGGCTGCTGATGCCTGGCGTTGGCAATGTCAAAATCCACAAGGCTATGGTAAAAAATAATAATAGATTATGGCTTAATTTTGTCATCATAAACATTAAGATCCAGCCGATGCACCTGTCTCTTGAACAAGACTTGTGAGCAAGAGACAGCCCTCTGATGTGGTCTGATAGCTAAGTCATATTTTTATTTAGCAAAATATTGCACTAATTATATTATTTTATTGTGGTAAACCTTGTTGTAATACATTAATTGCATTACGAACATTCGGTAGCGGGCCAATATGGTTATTGATAAAGCCAGGTCGTTGTGGTGTACCGGTTTCTATCAACAGACTTCTCATTTCTTTTGGTGTGAGAACCCGGCCAGTTTGTTGCTTATACCATGATTGTATGGCAATTGCTGCTGAAGCCACAATTGGGGTAGCGGCTGAGGTGCCATCAAAGTTACTGGCATAATTATTATTAGGGCCACCATCGTACAAAGTACCAAAGCCAGTTGTGACAACACTATCACCCCAAGCCTGGACATGGATCATGGTTTTGCCATAAGTAGAAAATGCACGACATATTTGATTTTTAGAGCCAGCACCAACACGAATAGCGCCATTATCACCGCGAGCGCGATATGGTGCATAAAAATCATCATCCAGATTTTCACCACCATTACCAGCGGCAGCAATAATAATAATCCCGGCATCGGTGGCGGCTTTAGTGATATCCCAGACTGATTGGCAAAAATCAGCAGGGACTTGAGTTGTATCATCATCCGCTCTGGATTGGATAGATAATTCGTAAATGAAAATATCACCCGCTCTTAAATGTTGTAATCCTCTTACAATACCACCGGCGGCATCATAAGGTTTTACCGAAATGCCATACAGTGCATCAGCGCCATGCACCATTCCTTTTACACCAAATCCCAGCTCTTTTGCATACATCAACCCGCTACGGCGGTACCATGATTGATTTCAAGCTCATTGACATCATCGCTAACAACTAAAGGAATAAAACTATCTCTGTGTAAATTAATATGTTGGTAGTTAAACGCGGCTTCGATATCGGCAATACGAATACCTTTACCTGTCACACCAAGAGACCAGGCATATTCCATATCAATACCTGTCCAAAATTGTCCTGCACCTAATTTGTATTCCTGTTTTTTAGTAAAATCGGGTGTCTCAATATCATTTAGTTGCTCGGATCTTGACAGTATTGATGAGGCTAGCCGGGTGCATTCCAGTTCAGCATATTCGATAAAATCATAGCCATTAAGTTGGGTTAATAGTTGCTGTTTTTCGTTGACAGTTAGCGACTCAGATCCTTTAATATAAAACATGCCACTGAGGCTGGAAAAATTAATGTTATTTATTTGACCTTGAGTTTGTAATATTTCATCAGGTACAACAGCAATATAACCCAATTGGTTAAATAAGTTATTTTGTAAAGCTAATGGTTTTAATAATAAGTTATTATTTTTTCTATACGCAATAACATTTTGGTTAAATTTAATAATAATTTTATCTTTTTTCATACCAAATACCTCTTGATGAAAGTAATCTCTGTTATAAGAGGATGCTACAATAGCGTATTTAACATAGAAAAATAACCAGGTATATTTAAATATCATTAACATTTTGAAAAAATTATTTTTATTAAAAAATATTTTGGTAATAAAATAATAATTAACAATTTAAAAATTAATTGCTGTATTTATTCTTTTGTATTTAATCTTCTAATAGCAATAAATTATTTTCATTATTAGTAATGTTTTGTTATCTTAAATCAAAATATACAATTTGATATAAAATATTGAATATAAATTAATAATACATTCATTCATGGAGAGAAAAATGTTATCTATATATAAAGAAGAAATGGTATGGAATAAGGTAAAAGATAAAATAGCCACCCTGTTTCAGTTATCGGCAATAAGACAATGGACGTATCAGCAATTTAGCCAATCTATTCCGGTTATGGAAAAGAAAGACTATTTGGCTAAAAATGATCAAAGCCTCCATCTGCTTAATGATGAAAATAGTTATCTTATTGGATTTATTAGTGGCACCAGTGGTACTTTGAAACGGTGTCTTTATAAAATGAGTGGTGATGTATACAACGTAAAGGGATATATAGAATATAATATATTTTCCTCGACGGATACATGCGCTAATCTTTTTACCATTAACTTACTTTTTTCCGCTCATTGCTTATTTAGTAATGTGGCGAGCGCTTGTGGTGCTAATATTATTTCGATCGGTGATTTTAATGTATTAGCAAGTGAGCATTTTGATGCATTAATTGATGTGAATACTAATGTTCTAATAGGTATTCCTTGTGAAATTATTCAATTTATTCAATTAATGCAAAAGAAAGGTAAACATCTTGCTATTAATAAAGTTATTTTTGCCGGTGAAGCGCTTAAAGCATATCAAAGGGAAATAATAAGGAATACTTTTGGTAATGATGTGCATATTATTGGTGCTTATGGCTGTTCAGAAGCGGGAATAATTGCTTTTAGTCTGGATGAGGATAACAATAATTATGAATTACTGACAAACCAATTTTTTATTGAGCGTTATCAGGATCGATTATTAATAACCAGTCTGGATAATATGAATGTTATTCCATTATTACGCTATAGTTTTGGTGATAGTGCAGATATTAGTCTACAAGGTGATATTGTTCGATTAACAAATATTAAAAGAAATAATATTAGTTTTAATTTTATGGGATATCTTATTGAATATGAAACGATTGCTAAAGTTGTCCATAAATACCATCAAGGTGATATTAATATACAAATCCATTTATCAGTTGCAGAAGATAGCAGAGAAGTGATCACGGTATGGGTTCCTACAGGTATTTTCTCTCCACAGCAAATTCAATTGTTAGAAAAAGAATTAACAGCGATCCCTGATATCTATGAGTCTAATCAGTTGAATCAAGGATATTTGCGAGCAAAAGAGGTTGACCCAATACAATATATCCGTTCTGTTAGAGGTGAAATTCTTTATATTGTCGATAATAGAGATTAAAAAATCAGATGAAAATAACTAAATTTTTTAATTTAGCAATGTGAAATATAAAATATTGTTAAAGATTAATAGTCTAACTGACATAAACTAAGTAATCGTTAAATATAGCTTTCATTCTATCTTAACCTCCAAAGGGTACTCCCACCGACATAAGGTGGGAGGGGAATTTGGTCGGGCTTGAAAAGCCCGAAGAAT